>JAITRH010000004.1 GCA_031288495.1 Treponema sp.
TCCCATGAATAATCGAAAACCGCCGCGCTGATCAACAGGGATAAAATCAGTATCCCATAACAAACCGCCAGATGGGGCAGGGGATTTATGTTTCTTTTCCGGTATATCATAAAAGAAACGCCGATGTGTATCAGAATGGCCGCCAGCAGAACCATGACGTTAAAACCGGTAACGCCTGTTACAAGAAAAATATTTTTCACAAGATATAAGACAAATACAAAGGATATTAACACGAATGGATGTTCTGTTATAATATCTTTCATGGATGTTCCCAAACATTTTTTATCTGCCAATCTGTTTAAAACACCCTCGATTTTTGCGGTTTTTGACGGGAACAAGACAACTAAACCTAAAACAAGGCATGACGCCATTCCAAAAAAAGAACAAATTTTTAATCGTTGTTGGGCTAGCAGCGGATTATTAAGCCTTCGGTTTAACACTATCTTTTCAACCATGGAAATAACGAAAAGTCGCATATTTTCAAATAAGAGCGAAATACACCCTATCAATGCCAGAACTAATAAACCGGCCGCAATATTTTGGGCCATAGAAAAATTGTTATGTTTCATCACTGCTCCTTGCGCGATTTTTTTGTTCATGCTATACACTCCTTCTTAAAAATTATTTCCTTGCCGCCACATAATATTGAGCCCCCAAAGGAAGCCATGCTATGCTGTGTTCAATTGTGGTGAATATTTTGTTCCTCCAAGGGAAAAAATAGGTATACCTCAATTTTACCTCATTACCACGACCGAATATTTCCTGAACCATTTTTTTACAATAACCTGCCTTTAACATAGTTGCGTCTTTATCCATTGGTATTTTTTCTACAAATCGTCTTGTCAGTGGATTAAATATATTGTGTTCAAATATTACCATATATGAACCTTCTTTCATCGCATCATATAATGCTTTTAACCACACTTTATGTTCATTTGGTTCTATATGATGCAGCACCGTACTGATAAAAACACAGTCAATTTTATTTTCATACATTTTTATATCCTTTGGTGTTTCAATTACATCAAATTGACAATAGTCAATTTGAGATTTTGCCAGCCGGATGGATTCTTTTGACACATCACATCCAAATAATTTTGCCGCTGGGAAATACTGTCTCAAATAAGGAATATTCATACCAATCCCGCATCCGTAATCAAGAATACTCTGCCCATAACGGGGGGGGGGGGGGATGGTAAAATACATTGTAAGCATTCCGCCTTATAAGACAGCATCGAATTTCTGAATTTACCGAATGCTCCCAGATTTTCTACAATCTCAGCATTATACCCTTTGGCAATGTCATCAAATTCAGTTTTATTTGTGCTCATAATTTTCTCCAAGCTGGGAGATATAATCAGAATAAGCCTCAATAATCATATCCTGATCGCTGTACCGCGGTGTCCAATTAAGATCCTGTTCTGTTTCCGAAATATCAAGTATATAATCTTCATCGGCAATCATATATTGTTCCCGGTACATGATTTCAAGACCTATGGCACCAAGAAACGAAAGCATCGCTTTTACCATTTTACCGTTGGTAGGAATAACCGGACTGTGAGAGCCTGTCTTCTTTATCAAATTTTTTAGAAGTTCCCGCTCGGTTGGCGGGTTTTTAGAACCAAGATTGTACTCTTTGTTTGGGCATCCGTGTTGTATCGCGGCTATCGTCGCGGACACGCAGTCAAACACCGAAGCCATCTGATAACAATTCTTGCCGGACCCAATGGTAGGAACTGGCAGATTATGATGTATCAAAAAGAACAATTTTTTCAAGATTCCCAGCCGTCCGGGACCTATTATCATACGGGGACGGAATATCGTAATGTCTATTCCTTTTTTCCTGTATTCACGGCATATATCTTCCGACGCTTTTTTGCTCTGCCCATACGGGCCGAATGGAATCTGGGGATGATGTATATCAATGGGTAAATATTGCGGTTTACCATAAATCATATCGGTTGTATACTGTACGAATTTGCGGCCCCCGGCGGATACGAGAAAATCAAGAATATTTTTCGTACCCTGTGTATTGGCATCGAAAAAGTATTCCTGCGTATTCCTGCGCTGCGGCTTATGGTGATACTGATTGGCGGCAAGGTTTATCACAATATCCTCAGAAGAAATCGGGATTTGTTTGAAATTGTCAATATTTTTAATATCGCATGATATGAATCTTGCCTGTTCATGCACAGGCGAACCTTCAATGTCACAAATAATGATCCGCTCGTTATTTTGTACCAATGCCTTTGTAAGCCAATTGCCGACAAACCCGCCACCGCCAAAAATTATAACCGCCATTTCCTTAACTCCTTGCAATCAATAAAACGCCGATACAAATAACCGCAATACCGGCAATACGCACCGGGGTAACGGATTCACCAAGAAGGAGATAGCCCGCCGCCGTCGACACTATGTATCCGATACTCAGAAATGGATACGCAAAACTTACTTCTACCCTGGAAAGAACGACCATCCATGATACAATGCTGATACCGTAACATAAAAGCGACAGCCAAAGAAAACCGTTGCTCACCATTCCCGGCAGCGCTTTGAATAATGCCGGCGCGCTGACGTCTATTTCGCCGATTTTTAACATACCGGTACGCATTAAAATCTGCGCGCCGGCGTTTAAGGACACGCTCGCTAAAATTAAAAGAATGTTTTTCAATCTATATCTCCATCTTAATAATCTTATCTTTCTTTACTAGGAAAGCATATTCGGCTATCCGCATGAGCGGCATATCGGCATAATCATCGCTGTAAAAATTATCTATCTTTTCACCGCCGTACATCTCCCTGAACCGCCGCACTTTTTCTTCCCCATAGCAGTTTTTTCCGTCATAGACGCCGGTCTTAGGGTCGATCTTCGAGGCTATCAGAGCACAGTGGAGATACTCCTTCACCAGCGGCTCCAGCAAGAATTCCGGCGAGGCGGAAATAATCACATCCTGCTCCTGCCTTTGACGCATATACCAGGGCTTTATGTTCCGGCGGCGTTTCTTCCAGAATTCTCCCGCCATGACTTCAGTCGGGATAAAACGGATAAAACAGAAAATATACGCCTTCATGGTTTCTTTGGAAATCAGGCGGAACAGGTACAGCATAACTCCCCATGCCTGGAATGGCGCAAGCACCGCAAGATAGGGTTTTCTGCGCAGCGCAAAAAAGAAAAAATCCAGGGAACTATCACCACGGTATATGGTATGGTCAAAATCATATACATTCATGGGATGCTCCGGTTGAGGTAAATAATGCAGAACGCCCATATCACGTACACGGCGCACAAGAGCAGCAGTACTTTGTCATGCAGCACAACTGATGTGGGGTCTCCATCGGACGCCCCTTCTATGATGAGGCTGTATTTAAGCAGTATGATCAGCACAAGGGGTATGGTATAGACAAAAGCGCCGGTATGCAGTCTTTGTACCGTGGCCGCGTCTATGCTCCATAATGCGTAAAAGACCACGCAGAGGGCCTGGCACATATACATGTTTTTATCCAGGAAGTTGTGGGAATAAAAACGCATCACCGCCCTGGTTTCACTCCCTCCTCCTGTGTCGGTGATTTCATTTCTGCGTTTCCCCAGGCCAAGATAATAGGCCCCCAGGGTAATCACCAGGTAGAGCCAGACGGAAATAGAGGTTCCGATAATCAGCGCGCCGAACAGAACCCGGATCACGTACCCTGACGCGAGGATGGTAATATCCACCAGGGGAATGTTTTTTAAGCCGTAACTATAGCCGATATTGAGGGCCAGGTAGAGCGCCAAAAGCCCCGCCCCGGCCCAGGTAGAGAGGCGATTTTCCAGGATGCCCAGCAGGGACACGAGAACAAGCAGCGCCCCGGCCAATATCCCCAGGGTGAGACGGGCATGGCGTAGCGGTATGCGCCCGGAGGCTAAGGGCCGCAGGCGTTTGGCGGGATGGAGGCGGTCTTTTTCAATATCCCGGATATCATTGAGGACATAGACGATAGAAGAGAGGAGCGAAAAGACCACAAAGCCCAGTACGGAGACCGCGAGGGCGCGGAGATTAAAAAAGCCGAGGCTGAAAAAGAGGGGGATGAAGATGAGGAGGTTTTTGATGTAATGGTGGAAGCGCAGGAGTCCGGCGTAATCCTTAAGAGCGCTTAGGACAGGAAATAAATCCCCATAGGGGGGGGGGTATAACAAACTACGATTTGTCTTGTACATCGCCGCTAAACCTCTATATAAAAAAGTATACTCTTACATGAGCCATAAAGGGCTTTCAACAGCTAAACCCCTGAAACCGCTGAACCTACGCTAGAGAGCACGAGAGGATATGTCAAGCGGATAATCCAGATTGTTCCGTTCTAAACCCCGCTTAATCATGGACAAACTCCTTACGCTACGGTGCGCACGCACCCCAAAGGGTGCGGCTAACCTACCTTGAATATCGCCACTTCTTCAACTAAAAGATCGATGCTTTCTTTGTTCTGCTTGCTTATGCTGTTCGCCCTATCAACAGCTACGTTTATCTGCTCGGCTCCGCCGGTGATCTCATCCATGATCTCGTTCATCCCATTGCTTATCTCGGAAGTTACCATCTCGAGGGTCTTGCTCTCCCCTATGACCTGCGTGCTGCCGGCTTGCATCTCCTCTGAACCGCTCTTAACGACTTGCATCGCTTTGTTCAAGCGGTCTATCGCATCCAGTATCTGTTTGCTTCCGGATCCCTGCCCTTCCATGGCGGCGCGAATGTTCTCTTCCTGATCCGATACTACCTTTACCCCGCTGTCTATGGCTTCAAACTTGTTAAGCACATTGTCTGTAGAACTGCTTATCTTGGTTATGGACTCTTGGATCTTTTTCAGTACCACCGCAATGGTTTTTGATTGTTTGCCGGAATTTTCCGCCAGTTTTCGGATCTCCGCGGCAACCACGGCAAAGCCTTTACCGGATTCCCCCGCATGAGCCGCTTCAATGGCGGCGTTCATACTTAACAGGTTGGTCTGGCTTGCGATGTTTTCCATAATCGCATTGATCTCTTGTAAGCCTTCTGACTCCCGGGCAATCTCCTGAATATCGGCGGATACCTCTTGCAGACCGCTCTTTCCGACTGCAGAAGCCTCCGTAAGTTTTTTAACGTTGCCGGCATTGTTAACCAGGGTTTGGGTTACCGATTGTATATTGACAAGCATCTGTTCTATAGCTGCGGATGATTCAGCCACACCGTCGCTTTGAAGGTTTATATGCTCGTTGAACTTGCTTATGTTACCGGCGATCTGCTGCATAATAGCGTTGGTTTCGGTAACGGTGGAGAATTGGTTTGCCACTCTGGCTTTGATACGCTGGATATGGGCGGTCATTTCCTTTATCGCTGCTGCGGTTTCAGTCATGTTCACGGCAAGATCACGGCCTATGTCACAGAGAGTGATAGACTGATTTTTAATGAGGAGCACCAGCTTTTTGATCTTTCCTATGGTGGCATTAAAGACTTCGGCTATATCCCCTATCTCATCCTTCCGTTTCATACCCATCTGTTTGGTCAGGTCCCCTTCTCCAAGACTGGTAAAGATTTCCCTCATGTACCTGATGGGAATGCTGATGGAACGGGCAATGAAGAATGCCGCGATTCCCATAGCGACGAGGGCTGATGCAATAACCGCCACAAGAATGGTAATAAGCTTATGCAGGGGCTCATAGAACGCCGCCCGGGTAATGCACACGTTTATTTTCCAGCCGTGGCCCCCGGCAACAGAGCTGGAAAAGACGAAGTACATATCCCCGGAGGAATCCTTAAAGGTTCCTATGATCTCATCTTTGCTCACTATCTCTTTTGCAAGCGCGGATAATCCCCGGTAGCCTGCGGTCTCATCCGCTGCGGTGATATTCAGCTTCATCACCAAATCAGGTTTTTCTGATGCAAAGACCAAGCCGCTGCTGTCGGTGAGGGAGGCGTAACTGGTTTTGCCTATGTTTATCTTGTTTACCGATTGGTTTATGCGGGTGAGGAGCATCTCCACCACAAGCCCGGCCCTGGTAAGTCCGGAGCCGTCTTTGATCACCTGGGATATCATGATGCAGGTGTTACCGGTTTTCTGAGAGATAATCGGATCGTTTACAAATGAATCCCTGCCCCGGTTGAACAGGGCCTGGGCATAGGGGCGCTCCCGGGCACTGACATACTCCCCCGGAATGGTGGTTGCTCTGCCGTCGGGCCACACCACAAAGACATTGGGAACATCCTCCCCCAGCTTTCCTATCAAGTTAAATGCCGCTACCTCCACCTCATCGTCGGTTCCGGAAACAAACACATCCTGCACGGATACGGCAAAGAGCAGTTTTTGATAAGACAAGAGAATTTCATAAATCTCGTCGCTGCGGGCCCGAACCACCTGCATACTGAAACTGCTGACCAGATCGTTGATACTGTAGCTCACCCGGTACGCAACGATACCAAAGATGCCCTCCAGGGTAATAAGGAACACCAGTCCTGTATAAAAGGCTATGCGAAACCCTATTGAATTAAGGGGTGATACTTTCATATTACCTCCGTTATGCCAGGGGGGTGTACCAAAGTACCACCGGTCCTGGGCATCCCCGCTTACTCTCGCTATAAAAAAGTATACCTTTGCCGTACCCCATGGGGGCTTTCAATACCTGAACGTTTGAACCTGCCGAGGGTAGTGTATAATCCAAGAGCGGATACTGTCAAGCTGTAATCCGGGTAATCGGTGGAGATGGTCCGGGGATCACCCGGACGAGGCTGACGGTTCATACCAAAACCCGCGTAATCGGGGAAATCAGGGTAATCCTAGGGACAAAAAGGCACGCAAAGCCCCCCGTCGGAAAGCCGCGGCCTGCACTTCAGAAGCCGGAGCTTTTAACGGGAGTTCGATGGAATATGCGGGGTCCGTACATGAACGCTCAGGTGCGCGAATTATTCGGATGCATGAGCGTTACGGTGCGTAATTCCCGGACTGCTTCTCTATGGTCGAGCTCCCGTTAAAACATCCATGGCCATGAACCCGCTGAAGCGGACCTGAGACCGCGTCTTTCCCGCGATGAAGCCGAAGGTTCCGGACATCTATCCGAGAGTTCCGGACATCTGGCCGAGAGTTCCGGACATCTGGCCGAGAGTTCCGGACATCTATCCGAAGGTTCCGGACATCTGGCCGAGAGTTCCGGACATCTATCCGAGACTTCCGGACATCTATCCGAAGGTTCCGGACATCTATCCGAGAGTTCCGGACATCTATCCGAGAGTTCCGGACATCTATCCGAGACTTCCGGACATCTATCCGAGACTTCCGGACATCTGGCCGAGACTTCCGGACATCTGGCCGAGACTTCCGGCGACGAAGCCGAAGGTTCCCGGGCCTTAAGGTTTCACAAAACGCAGCAGCCTTTGATCCAGATAGAGCGTTACAGGGCTCCCCGGAGGGGGAATTGCCGTCCTGAGTCCTGCATCAACCCTGATGAGGGTGCGCTGAGGGCCTTCCGCTTCCAGCATCAACCGTTCTCCCTCAAAAATACTTTTGCGAACCAAGGCCCTGATAAGGCCATAAGCACCCCCCTTATGAACCCTAGGGTCCCCTGCAAGCACGAGGGCATCCCGGGGAATGAACAGCAGCGGCTCCTTGGGATCATAGGCCGAACCCCAGGGTACCCGGCAGTCTCCCAAGGGAGTGGAAGCCAGGGTTCCATCCGGGCTTTCCCCCCGGATGGTACAGGCCAGGACCTCCCCTGCGCCAAAAAACCGGGCCCCGGTTGCGGTTCGGGGAAACAGAAACACCTCCCTGCTTGGCCCGGTTTCCACGATGCCCCCGGCAGCCATAAGGGCAATACGGTCTCCCAGCACCGCCGCTTCTTCCCGGTCATGGGTAACAAAAATACAGGGGGCCCTGGACTCCTGCCTCAAGTCTACAAATTCCCTTCTGATGTCCCGCCGCAAGGGGGCATCCAGGCTTGAAAAGGGTTCATCCAGGAGCAGCGCCCGGGGGGATGCCGCCAGGGCCCGGGCTATGGCGATCCGCTGGCGTTCCCCTCCGGAAAGAGACGCAATCCGCCGTTTTTCATATCCCCGCAGCCGGAGGAGCCGCAAGAGGTCCCCAATCCGCTGCCGGCGTTCCGCCCGGGGCGTCCCTTGGATAAAAAGGCCATAGGCTATGTTTTTTCCTACATCCAAATGGGGAAACAGGGCCAAATCTTGGAATACCACCGCAATATGCCGTTTCCACGGCGGCAGGCGGCTTATATCTTCCCCGTTACTCCAGAGGCTTCCCTGTTCCGCTTGGATAAGGCCTGCGATGAGGTGGAGGGCCGTGGTCTTTCCGCACCCCGAAGGCCCGACCAGGGCCAGGGTTTCCCCCTCGGCCACCGTCAAATCCAGGCAAATCGACAGCTCCCCATAGGTTTTCGTTACCTGTTTCACTTCAAGGGCCATGATTTTTTCCTTTTCCCCCGGCTTGGGCCAGCCAAAAGAAGCATCCGCAGCTCAGGATCAACAAGGTTCCCGCGGCACAGGCCGTCCCATACCGGTAGGCCCCCGCGGCCCGGTAGATGAGCAAGGGCAAGGTCTCCCAATCTTCAAGGCCTACCATCATAACCGCATTGAGTTCCCCCAGGCTCAGGGCCACGGAAAACCCCCAGGCCGAACGAAGCCGCTGGGCCGACAGGGGCAGGGCCACCGAGAAAAGCTGCCCTATCGGCCCTGCCCCGCATACCGAAGCGGCGTGTAAGGTGTTCACCGGCACGGATTTGAGGCCCTGGGTTAACGCATGATAGGCAAAGGGAAGGCCGCTTACCCCATGAATCACCGCCACGGCCCAGATGGAACGGGCATGGGCTCTCCCGTAAAGGTTCATCCACCCAAGGCCCAACACAATGCCTGAAGAGGCCAAGGGCGCGGTCATAAAGACCTGCAACAGGGTTCCCAGGAAGGAAGGCCTCCCGCCCCGATCCGCGTATTTGGCGGTTCCTGCCGCGAACAGGGCCAAGATACATGCCAGGGCTGCCGCGAAAAAGGCCAAGATGAGGGACCGCAAAAGCGCGGGGATACTCCGTTCCCCCAGGGCCTGCCACCATTTCAGGCTGATCCGGGGACCTGCGGCCCAGGAATCCTTCACCAGCAGGGACTCCCCCAAAATGGAGAGCCCAGGCCCCAGAACCAAAACCAGGATTCCCAGGGTATACAGGAGGCGAACCCCCATGCCGAGCCGGGTTTCCCTGGTTTCCAGAGGACGATCTGCTATATCCGGGCTTATGCCTTGGGCCTTCTTTTCAAAAAACAAATACCCCGCAAAAATAACACCGGCTATACCGGTTTCAAGTAAGCCCAAGATACCGGCACTATGAAAATCCAGGGAAATTCGGGCATACCGGTATATTTCTACCGCTAAGGTCGTGGCCGCCGGGCCTCCTCCCAGGACTAAGACCACCGCAAAACTGGTAAAACTGTAGAGGAATACCATAAGAGAAGCGGCCATGAGGGAAGGCAGGGCCAGGGGAAGGAGCACGGTCAGGGCGGCTTTACGAGGCCCCGCCCCCAGACTCGCTGCCGCCGGAGCGTAAGCCTTCCTGATTCGGTTTATGCCGTCTCCCACCAAGCGGATAACCAGGGGAAAATTGTAAAACCCATGGGCCAAGATAATTGCCTCGGGCTTATAGAGTATCCGCAGGGGCCCTTCCCGGGCGCCGGTCAGGGCCATCCAGAAACGGTTGGCCCACCCGGCATTACCGAAAAAAAGCACGAATCCCAAGACCACCAGTATCGAGGGCAGGGCAAAGGGGAGCGCGCTTATGACCCGGAAGACCCTGGAAAAGGGAGAGTCCCGGTTCCCGATGAACCAGGCCCCAGGAAGGCCCAAGGCCACGGCCAACAGGGTGCTGAACAGGGCTTGACGGAGGGTAAAGGCCACCGTGGGCATGAGAGAAACCACCGATACCACTCCCCGGTCCCCCGTTCCCAGGGCTCCGGTAATCGACGCTCCGTAAGGGAGGATGAAAACTGCCAGCACCGTACCCAAAGGGAACAGGGCGAAAACCCATAGATTCCACGGAGGAATCGGGGCGGCTTGCCTATGACTTCGTATCCCCATAGCTGTTTCCTCGGTTCTGTATGAACCCCTTTGAGGCCGGGATCCCGCCCACGCGCAATAGGCTGCGTTCTTGGTCCCCCGATTACCCGGCTTTTCCCGGATCAAGAAAGGGTGGGGAATGAACAATCCCCTCATTCCTGTCTGTAATCAGGGGACCCTTGCGTAGCCTATTACCAGGAGGGTTCCTCCCGAGCCGAGGGATTCACCGGCCTTGTATCTGAGCCATGAGCTCAGCCCATTCGGTGAGGTCCCTATCCGTAGGAATCCCAGGATACCGGGTCTTATCACTTTTAGGATTGATCCTGAAAGATTCAGGCAAAGGAATTCCAATGACCGGATACATCCAGTTCGTCAGGGGAATAATATCCTGAAACGAGGGGGATACCATAAAATCCAGGAACTTGCGGGCATTTTCCTTGTTTTTCCCCCCGGCCAGCAGCCCGGCCACCTCAATCTGAATGGGGTGTCCCTCGGCAAAAAGGGCCGCTTGATACCGTTCGGTTCCTTCATATTCCAGATGCACCCCAGGACTCGTGGTGTAGGAAAGGACCATAGGAGCTTCACCGGCAGTAAAGAGGCCGTATCCTGCACTCCACCCATCGGCAATGGTCAAGATTGAAGGCCCAAGCCGGCGCCAGTAGGCTTTCCAATCCCCGCCATATACATCCATGGTCCAGGCTAGGAACCCAAGTCCGGGAGAAGAAGTCCGGGGATCCATCAGGATAAGCTGCTTACGATAGGCTTCTGCGGTGAGGTCCTCAAGGCTTTGGGGAGGCTGGGGTATCCGCTGGGCATCATAGACAATGGCGAAATAACTATAGTCCAGAGGGATTAAGCGGTATGTTTTATCAAACACCAGGTCTTGGAATAGGGCATCCGCCCCTTTTGGTTTATAGGCTTCCAATAATCCAGAAGCCAAGGCCCGTTCCGCCAGGTTCTGATCCAGCCCCAGAATGACATCCGCCCCTGCGTTGCTCCCTTCCAAGAGCAAACGGGATACCAGTTCCCCCGCATCCCCATGACTTACCCATTTGATGGTAATACCGGTTTCTGCGAGAAACCGCTTGGCTGCTTCCGGTCCAGGCCCCCATTCGGAATTAAAGGAATCGTAGGTCCAGACCACAACGTCCGCTGAAGGCCCCGGGTCCGGAGCTTGTTCCCGGTTCGCCTTAGCATACCCCGGAAAGACTGCAAGGGCAAAAAGCACAAGCCCTGAAAAAAGAACCTGCCCACAGGCAGTCCCGTTCTTCCTCATAGTGAATACTCCTTACACTGACCGGCGTGATGGTATGATGAGGCCAAAAGATCCCGCTATCCTTCCCCTCATAACGCGAAGCCCTTTACAGGTCTCCTTGAGGAGGTTACAGGGTTAATAATTCACGGCGGTGAATCATTAGACAGGTTGACGCCAAGGCGCGCACCCCCCTTTAGGATTTCCAGACGGACCGTGTTCCCTGCGCCAGTATTATCTGGATCAGGTTCAAAGGGTGTGATCTCAGGCATCCCGTTATAAAACAGTCAACCACCCCGATACGGTGTATCATAAAATAATTCAAGCCCTAGGGCTCGAATGGTAATGTGGCTATAATGTACTAGGTATGCAGAAAAAAGTCAATTGCCCTCAGGGCCGCATGTAAAACCTGATAGATAAAGAACCGGCGGCAGGACGCGGGAAACCCAGCGCTCCAATCTGCTGCCCACTGATTTCCTCCCGCCCTTTGCCGCCTCGTATTGCGGGATAGAGAACAATAAAAGCAAAACCACAATTTCATGAGTGAAATATTTAATCAGTTTTATATACGGCCGATTTTTTTTGAAGTGCGAAAGTAGTAAGGGATAGAAACGGCATCGTAAACACGGTAGAATAAAGTTGAAAACACAAACTATCGGAGGCAAACGATGCCGTATACGCACTATAACACGGATGAAAGGAACGCGCTACCGGCAATGGAGGGCATGGGACTGCCCAAAAG
>JAITRH010000024.1 GCA_031288495.1 Treponema sp.
CATAATCTGTTATTGGAATTCCTGGGGGGCTGCAGCATGTATACTATCGAGAGCAAACTCTATATAGAGCCGCGGGAACGCCTTCCTATACCCCATAGCTTCCTGGATAAGGAGGCGGCGGATCCCAACGCCTTTTTTAAACGCCTCCGCCTCTATGACGCGGATACCGGGACGCTCCTGAAAGAACTGTCCCTGGAGGAGCCCTTATTTACCCTGGAGGGGGGTTCCATTGATTCCAATACCGCGGAATTCAGCTTTCCGCTTAGCGGCGCCCTGTTTTAGGAGGGACCTAAGCATGACGAGAAGGCTCGCGCTGGGCTTAGCGCTTTCATTCGTTCTAGCCGGATGTCCTCAACCTGAAAGGACGATTGAAGACACGCTTTGTTATATCCGGGAAGTCAATGAGTCCTCCCGGAATATATACATCCAATATTATTACAAGACCCCCTTGAAGCCCGGGGTTTTTCTTGAACGGCTCAGGCTGGGCCCGCGCTCCGAATATCATAACGGCGATTCAAATTATGACCATGGGGACCCGGGCATTAATTATGGGGATGCAAACTACCGTTCCGCCCCGGATTATGCCTGTCCCCTTGAAAGCATTGAGAAAATAGTGGTCCTTGACGCGGATTCCCGGAAGGTTCTGAAAAGAATACTGGAACCGGCTCTTGTAGTGGAACTGGAATATGGCAAAGACAATTATGATATGCGGTGCAGATTTGAACATTATATTGTACGTATAAGCGATGCGTTGTTTCATGAACAAAGTTCACAATGAAAAAGCGGTGTAATCGCGGACTTTTGGTCCGGCGGACCAAAGGTCCGAGGGGACCCCTTTTGTTTGCTCGCCTCTTACCCTGTTGACCCCGTATGCCCCCCGCTCCCCGGCGGTAGGAAGCCTACTTTACCAGCAAACTCGCCAGGGAGGGAATCGAGATGAAGTTCCCCAAGGCCCCTCCTAAAGAAGAGAGAAAAAAGACCAGAAGCGCCCGGGTGATGCGGTTCCGGTAGATCCCCTTGAGGCTGGTAATATCCTCGGAAAGGGTCTGGGTATCGGAAACCCGGGGTTTCCGGAGGGTAACTTCGGTAATCCCTGCAAAGAGCCCCACCCCGATGAACGGGTTAAGGGTAGCAATGGGAGCGCCGAAAAAAGACACCCCTATAGAGAGGGGATGCCCGAGGGCGAGGAGGGTCCCTAAGGCGGCTAAAGAACCGTTGAGCAGGACCCAGCGCACGAGCATGGTGAGGCTCACCCCTGCGCCGGCTCTGAGGAAACCGAGGATAATGAGGGCCCCGATAAGAACCGGCAGGACCCACCCGGCAATTTGTGAGAAACCCCTCCGGCTCGGAATACGCTCCAAGTCCGAGACATCCTCCCCGGCGTCCCCGGCAGCTATCTTTTCCAGGTGGGCCTTGATTCCCTGCATGTGCCCGGCTCCCACAACGGCTACCTGTTTCTTGACGGTCCCTCCCGTACCGCCGGCCCATATATGGGCCGCCAAGTAGCGATCCCGTTCATCAATGAGGGTCTCCTTGACCGGGGGCAGGTAATCGGACAGGGCGGACATCATATCGTCCAGTTCACTGCGGTTTTTAAGCTTTTCAATCTCCCCTTCGCTTAACTGTTCCGTGGAAAAGGCGCTGGATAAGAGGGAGGCCAAGAGTTTGCATTTGTTCCAAAGCCCGCACCGGGCCCAGGCCCGGCGGAGGGTCAACTGCACTTCCCGGTCGCATAAGGCATAGGGAATGCCCAGGGTCATGGCGGTCTCTATGGCGGTCTTCATTTCCTCTCCGGGCTTAACCCCCAGTTCCGCTCCCATGCGGCGCTGAAAACTGGATAACACGAGGTTGGCGATGAGGAGAAACCCCTTGCCTTCCTTAAAGACCTTAACCACATTCAATTGCTCCCAGGCTTCCTTTTGCGTAATGGATTGGTACCTGCCTGCATCCAGTTCCACGCAGACCATATCAGGCCCCTCTTCCCGGATTATCTGGCGTACTTCTTCAATGCTGTCCCGGGAAACGTGGGCGGTCCCGATAAGGATGATCACTCTATCCTGAAACCGAAGGGTCATACGGGTATCTTTCATAGGGTTCCTTTTTTCTTTTCGATCATCGTTAGGGCGTACCGGTGCTGCTCAGGTTCCGCTGTTCACAGGACCATTCATTCAAACGCCATTCAATGCTCTTAAGCTGGTTGAGTTTTTTTACCTCGATAAAATAGGTATCTGCCAGGGTTTTAATACCCCGGATATCATAGTAATTAGCCAGATAGTAGAACATCTGGGCCTTGGTAGCGGGGTCTTTTTCCTTTTCCAGCCGGCTCGCCACATCCCCATCCCCGGAAAGATCATGGTACAGCCGGAGCATAGACCATGCCGCGGAGTTCCGCGGGGTCTCCCGCATGGTCTTTTGCAGAAACTGTTTCAGGTCCGGATTCGTGAGTTTCCCTGCCCGCATCCAGTTCATCGCTGCAAGCAGCCCATAGTTTCCTTCTTTAGGGGCCCGTTTATAGGCTTCAAGAAAGGCATCCCGGGCCGCCGCCCATTGGCCCTTGCGCATATAGAGGATCCCCAAGCCCTCAAAGGCAAAGTAGTAATCCGGCTTGAGCCGTATAATGGCCCTATAGGCCTGTTCCGCCCCTTCATAATCCCGGCGATCATCCTTAATACCCGCGGTGTACACATAGGCAAGGAAATTGTCCGGGTCCAGTTTAATGGCCCGCTCATATTCCTCCAGGGCTTCGGCTTTTTTATCCATATCCATCAGAACCCCGCCCCGGTCCACCGCCACCCAGTAATCGGTCCCGTCAATGCGTTTGGCCGCATCCAGATCCGCCAGGGCCCGGGCAAAAAACCGGGTACTCCGGTACAGCCGGGCCCGCTCAACCCGGGGACTCACCCAATCGGGAAAACGGGCTATGGCCCGGTTGAGCAGGGCTTCGGCGCTTTGGAAATCCTGGGTATACCGGAAAACCTGGGCTCTCCCAACCAGGGCATCGCCGTTCTCGGGTTCCATTTCCAAGGCCCGGTCGAAATAGGAAGCTGCGTTCCGCCAGGACCGGCTCTGCAGTTGTATGGTTCCCAGGGCTATGAGGGCTTGTACATGGGCAGGATCGAGCTTCAGGATCCTTTCGAGAAGGGTTCGTTGTTCCCGTCCCCTGCCTGCCGCCGCTTCAATGCCCGAAAGAACGAAAAGGGCTTCCGTATTGGTACTCTCTGCGGCAAGGATCTTTTCCACCATGACCCGGGCTTCCCCGGTCCGGCCTGCGGCATGCAAAATCGAGGCGTATAAGACTTGAAACGAAGAGGATTCCCGCCGGGCTGCGGGAAGGTTCTCAAACAGGGCAATGGCCCCGGTATAATCCTGGGCCCGTAAACGCTCGGTAAGCCCGGTGAGGACGGATTCGGTAGTGGCCGGTTCACCGGTATCCGCCAAGACCTCAAGGGGCTTATGCCCCAGCATAAACATCCCCATCCAGAGGATACTAATCACGAGGGTTTTTCCCCGGCCTCGGGCATTATACCAAAAATCCGCTCCCCCGGGGTTTTGAAAAAGGCCCCTGCCTTCGGTACTATTTCCTTTTTGAGTAACCATGTACGCTCCTTCCCTACTATATAGATTTTTTACTATATCCGCAAGTTGATACGCGGATATTTTAGTAGTATGATCAACTAAGAAAAATGAAAAAGTCTATATTTCCACGGATGATAGGCCTTCTTTTCCTTTATGGGGCGCTTTTGGTGTTACTGGGAACCTTACAGTTTGGACAACAGGGGGTCTTTACCCGGTATATGGGGAATCTGGTGGTAAGCGGGCGTTATCGTTCCCCGGATCATCTTCCGGCAGATACCAATCACTACCCTCTGACGGGAGACCTGCTGATTTCCTTTGGGGGAATGCGATTCAGCATCAGCGATGGGGATGATGGAGGCAGCCTGATAAAGGCCGATGGAACCAAAGGGGCTATGCTGCCTGAAGGGATGGCTATAGCCGGGGAAACCCTGGAGGTCCAGCTACCGGGCGGGACCGAGCTCGTTTTTTCCCTCCACGATGTCGGGGAAAACAGGGAGCTGCTCATACGGGCGGTCTTAGGGGATGATATCCTTGGGCTTGAGCTTCCCTATAAACCCCTCAAGACCTCTCGGACCCATGATGGGGGGGATGGGCAATTCGAGGTGGTCGCGGATACGGGGATACGGTACCGGTTCAGTAGAACCTTGCTGGATTCAGAACGCCAGGTGCTGGTGCTCCACCAAGAAGTCCCCTTTATTTCCTACCGGCCCATCCCAGAAGACCAGGGGTTTACCCCGCAAGCCTTTATCCTTACCGATGCGCAGGATAAACAAGCCTATAATGCCTTCATAAGCCGCTGGCGGGATCAGAGTTTCAGCCTCTGGAGTAAAAGCATGGCTACCAATACCAATGAAGAGGTAGTGCTTGCCTATGGAGGAGAAGCGGTCAGCCGGGGAACCTATCAAAAAGCCATTGCCGCGGTTCCTGCGGCCTTTCTCAACGGAACCCGGAGGACCTACGAGTCCACGGTGTTTCTCGGCCAATTGGATCAAGGGCTCCGTTCTCTTGCCGCAGCGGAACGGGATAAAGTCAACCGTTTTTCCCGAATGCTTAAGGAGGAATCCCTGGAATTCTTACAAGAACCCCATGTTATTGAATACTTTGCGGTCCGCGGGTACCTTACCTTACTTGAGAATGGGGTGAAGGTCTTAAGCTCTCTGGATCCGGTTACGGTTTCTCCGGATCTGCTCCCGGGAATTTTTGAGGGGTATATGGATTGGATACAGTACCGTTCCATTGTGGAAAAGATCGGGGTCCAAGAAAACCCCTTTCAACCCTTTATGGATCCCTTGCATTTCAGCATCTCCCAGGGTCTTAACAAGACCCCCCAGGGAGTCTTTGTTGGTTATGAGGGTAGGGCGGATACGGAATTCAACCTGCGCCTTGGGAAAGCCCTCATGGTCTATGCGGAATACGCCGGTACCATGGATTGGGCGGCTATAGGGCGTTCTCTCATCCTCTCAGTCCTGTCCCTTGAGGATGCTGGAGGAACCGTTCCCGCGGGACTGCTCATCTCGGAAACCGGAACCATAAACGAAGATACCGCTTCCCCGCGGCTCAGTGCCGCCCGGCTCTATCGTATCTTGAGTCCCGGTGAAAACTATCCCCGGGCGATAAGCATGAGCAGCGGGACCAATGCGGTCTGGGCCTGGACCGGGGCTTCTTCCGTCTCGGTAAACCAGGGAAATGCGATGCTGGACATTTCCGTGTCATTTCCGGTAAATGAGACCCATTACCTGCTGATTTGCGGCATCTCCCGGCCCAGCAGGGTTCAGATCCACGATATCGATTACCGAACCGCTCCGGACTTTGAACGGTATAATTCCTCCGGTTGGGTTTACTCTGCATCGGAGCAGACCCTGCTGCTTAAGATGCGACACCGGAACCTGGTAGAGCATATCAGGATATTTTACTGAGGGGAGTATGGAATCGAGCTTAGGGTACATAGGGTGAGAAACCGCATGCAGCGGTAAGGGACCCGGCAGACCTTAGGCCCCTCTCGTTTCCTCGAAGGCTGTACAGGAGGCTAGGCAGGTTGTATCGTCGGCTATACAAGTTCCCCCGCCAGCTATGCACGTTTCCCCGTCGACTATAAAAGTTTCTTAGTTGTCTATAGAAGTTTTCCAGTCGACGATGTAAGTTCCTCGGTCGGTTATGAAGGTTTCCCGGTTGGCTATAGAAGTTCCCCGGTCGGTTATGAAGGTTTCCCGGTCGGCTATGCAAGTTCCCCAGTCGGTTATAGAAGTTTTATAGTCGCCTATAAAAGTTTCTCAGTCGGCTATAGAAGTTTCCCCGTTGCCTATGCAAGTCCCCCGGTCGGTTATGCACGTTTCCCGGTCGGTTATAGAAGTTCCCCGGTCGACTATGCAAGTTCCCCAGTCGTCTATAGAAGTTTTATAGTCGACTATGCAAGTCCCCCGGTTGCCTATGAAGGTTTCCCGGTCGGCTATACTAACCAACGTGAGTTCGACGGGATCCGCAGATTACACGGATGTTTCATGCCAAAATCCGCTTACATCTGCGCAGAGCCTTAGTTCGCCTTCAGGGTACTAGCGGATTAAAGTCCGGCGGACTAACGACCGGCGGACTTTTTCTTCTTTGTCTCAGCTCCCGTTAGAAAGCAATATCCCGGGGACTCGTGCCCGGTGATTGGGTCTGAACCTGAGGAGGAATACCCTTCTTCAAAAGAGGGTTATTCCTCAGGGCCACCAGCACATCCTCCAAGGTCTTGAGGGTTGTCCGCACTTCCAGAAGCAATCCCGCGGTTTCTCGAGGCAGGAGATCCGAGGTTTTATCCAGATTTTCCAGAATGCTTGAGACGGACTTGAGCGAAGATTCAAGGCGTGCGTAGACCGAACCCGCATCCTTGGTATCCAGCACCCGGGAAACCAGCCCGTCCGGTGCAAGCGCCTTATAGGAAAGGGCATCTACGTTGGCGATTATCGGGTGTAATTCCCCTAAGAGCCGATCCGCCTCAGTAAAGACCCCATTCAAATCGTGATTAACGGTTCCGCTTAAATCCTTGATGTGGGCGATAACCGCTTCCATCTCCTTGAAGATACGGCCCAGGCGTGTGGTATCCGTACCTTTCAAGGCGTCTTCTACGATCAGGATAAGCCTATCCATATCTTCCAAAAGGACATTGACCCGATTGATAAGGAGGGTGATACTATCGTCTTGGGCCGGAATAGCCGCAAGTCCGCTTTGCATAAGCTGTTTTCCTTCGGTGGAATGGATGCTGGGAACCACCGCGCCCTCGGCAAGCCGTTCCTGCCCCAATCCGGGGTGGAAACGAAATTGGCTCCCCAAGCCTATGGGGCTGACGTTGATATCCACCAGGGAGCCGGTCCTGACCCGGCTGCTGTAGGCTTCATAGATGAAAAACACCACCTCCACCCGATCGTCCTCGGTGAGCCGGTAGGACCGTACATTCCCGATGGTAAATCCCTTGTACTGAACCGGCATATTACCGCTCACTCCTGCGGCAGTGCCAAAATAGGTTTTATACGTATAATTCTTGGTAAACCAGCGTTGACTCCTGCCGAGCATGAAAAGGACAAAAACCAGGGAAAAGAGCGCCGCCATAATGAGGACGCCCACTATTTGGTCGGCAAAACGGATCCTGAATTTCATGAGGCGATTCCCTTCTCAATATGCCGGGCAAGATAATCATCCGTAGCGATCTCGGCACCGGTGAGGGTGAGGGAAATCTGCCCTCCCAGGATCAGTATTATATCGTCTGCAAGGATTTTAATAATTTTTAAATCGTGGCTTACAAAAATAATGGTCCTTCCTTGTTCCTTCTGGTATTGCACCCGGTCGATAAGCCGCTGGGCGGCGTTCCCATCCAAGGATTCGGTCCATTCATCCAGGAACAGCACCCGGGGCCGGCAGAGCATAGCCCGGGCAAAGGCGATAAGTTTCTGTTCCCCCATGGAAAGTTGAGCCGGTCGTATGATCAGGTCCTTTTTATATCCCACCTCGGAGAGGACCTGGTGCATCCGTTCTTCCCGATCCGCCCTGGATAGCTCGGGAAAATGGATCCGCAGGGGAAGTTCTAAATTCTGATACAAATTCTGGTTTGCCCAGAGGGCTGAATCCTGAAAGACCACGGCGCTCTGCCGGCGAAACTCCAGGGTCTCTCCCCGGTTCATGGCGGCTATATCCTGACCGCGAAAGCGAACGGTTCCGGCACTGGGAATCAGGAGTCCTGCGGCGAGTTTGAGGACCGTACTCTTTCCCCCTCCAGAGGGCCCCACCAGGGCAGTGGTTTTTCCTTCCCAAAACCGATGGGATATGCCCCGAATAATCTCCTGCTGTTGCGCTGAAAACGATACCTCTTGCAATTCAATAATGGGCTCCACCATCCTCTCCTCCCGAGCTCTGCGTACGCTCACTTCTCCATCCGGGGAGACTTCTTCCATGAAAAGCCTCTCCTTGTATAAATAACCCACCGGTGAAAAAGGTACGGAAAGGACTGAAAGCCGCCGGTATGGGTCCGCTCTGATATGAAGAGATAGGGAGTACTCCTATGCGCTTTTTTCATCTGGGCGGCCCTGGGGCGTACATTTTTCCCGTTATCTGACACCTATGGTTTTACCAGGTACTCCCGGCTGTTTCAAACCCAAAGGGTTGAAACAGTCCCATGCCTATAAAGAATAATACAGGGCCGATAAGAGAATATCCATCACAATACACCCGGTAAGAGCGGAACTTACCGCCCGCAATCCTGCCACGGGAATTTCCGTACTTGCCCGTTCCACCGCAAGTCCTTCAATGATCGCCACCAGGGATATGATCATCCCAAAACTGATGCTTTTGAGCAGAGAAATGAACAGATCCGACAGGGTTAATATCTGTAGCAGGTTGGTGAAATATACCGATGCAGGCATCGGGTTCAGAAGCTGGGATACCAGGAAAGACCCCCCCAGGCCGAAAAGGGAAAAATAGCAGTTAAGCAAAAACATGGAGATGGTTACCCCCAGGAAACGGGGAACCGCCAGGTGTTCAAAGGGATCCACCCCCACGGAAATATAGGCTTCCACCTCATGGGAAATGACCATACCGGCCATTTCAGTGGCAATAGCGGTAGCCGACCGGGCAGCGATGATGAAGGCCGTAAGGAGGGGCCCCAATTCCCGGGTAATGACGGTAATGAGCAGGGAGTATATGAGCCGTTCTTGAGAAAAGCTCGCGAGAAAGGGCATACCCATACCAATCACCGCCACACCGATACCCACCGCGAGAAGACTGGTTATCCCCAGGGCCTCGACACAGGTAAAGAGGATCTGCATGATAAGGATTTTAAACGCCACCTGCCCGTGGACAAAGAAATAACCGGTACTCCGTACTATCTTGGTAAAAAAGCCGAGGGTATACAAGGTATTATGTAACATACGCATCAAAAAGGGGATGTTCACCGCCACGTTCTCTTTTCTCGCCCACCCGCTGGATATACGTTTTAAAGATGTTTGTATCATAGGATATAAAACCGGGCCATGTAAAGCCTTTCGTATCCCGGTGTCAGGATACGAATGCTATCATCTCCTTTCCATCACGGCGGGGAATAGCATCTATCCCCTAACATTGAAGCCTACCAAGTCATCTGCATCCCCCTGATGATCCCCCGTATACCGGCAGGCGCCCAAGAAGGAAAGGCTTGCCAGGTTCCGCAAAGCGGCAGCCCTGATTGCATAGACGGTATCGCCGGGGTTATACGCTCAGGCCGCCGGGCGCGTTCAGAACATTTTAGGCCCGGATAGGATTCCCGTGTTCCGGAGAACAGGGAAGGCTCCTCAATAGGAATCAATAATCTCCTGCTCAAGGCCAAGCCCGGTTTCTTCGATGAGTTCGATAAGCTCCCGGATTCCCGGAATGTTTCTGGTTTCTTCTCTGATAAGGGAAGCCCGCCGCAGCATGGACGCCTCCAGCCTGCGGCGGTAACAGCGGTACTGCTCAAAAGTCTTGCGGTCCATCCGTACCGGCATAACGGGCTTTCCCGCCATATCCGCCAGTTCCTGAAGGATGAGGATGCCCTCTATATCAAGATCCCCGGCGTGGTAAAACCCAAAGCCCGAAGCGGCAAGGACGCCAAGCAGCGCCCCCACCGCCCGGTTCGGGTGGCCCCCGGCGTACAGGACCGCGTCGTACCGGGGACGCTCTTCCGGGGCGGGTATGACCGTGCCTGCAAGGGCATAAAAGGTTTCCTTGTTTTCCACCGTGAGTACCCTGGGCTTGGATACCCCTTCGGCTTTTCCCAGGGGCCGTATCCGCCGTATCCGGACTATGCTCGCCAGGGGAAGGCCGATGACGGCCCCGGCGGTGTTTTCCATGGGCCCGGTGTCCCCGGAAAAAAAGAAGCCCAGTTTTCCCCCTATCATGGTTTCCGGAAAGGAACGGTCAAAATGGGAGAGTTCCGGCACGGGGATGCCTTTGGTTTCCGCGGCGCTCAAAAAACGCGCAAAGAGGGCCAAGACTGCTTCCAGCCGCTTGGAGTCGGCATAGAGGGCGATGGAAAGGGCCCGGGCCGTCAGGCCCGAAGCGCCGCCCGCAAGAAACGCGCAAAACCTGGCCAGGTCCCGTACCGCCGCCTCATCCATGCCCCGGGCCGCGTCAACAGGCTTGATATTGGCGGCAAGGAAGCGGAACAGCTCCCTATACTCCGGGGGAGTGGCAGGGGCGCCGCCGGTTTCCATCCGGTTCCTGTCTTCGGCGGCAAGACAAGCCGCCGCCTCCCGCGCCCCGGCGGTTGCAGCGGCGGGAGAGGGTTTCCCCATAAAGGCGAAAAAAGCCTCCGGGTCGGGAAAGGCCAGGGACTCCAGGGCTTCCCCCTTCCGGGAGCGGACCCAGCGGATATGCACAAGGCCCCGGCGCTCCAGGGCTTCAAGGGCCTCGAGAAAGGACTCTTTTTCTTCGGGAGAACCGGCCTCAAAGTCAGGAAACACCTGTTCCGCCCTCAGCCTGAAGGCGCGGCCGGCGGCGGCGTTTTCCGAAGGGGCCTCGCCTTCCTCCCCGCGCCGGGCTTTGCCCTCACGGGCCAGGCTTTGCGCGGCAGCGGACTGGGGAAAACGCCCGGCAAAGACTCCGGCAATACGCTCTTCCCACCGGGTCATAATCCCTGCGGTTCCTTCCGGTGAAAATCCCGGACAAAAGCGGAGCGGTCATGGCGTATCACGAGATTAATCCGGTCCATATAGGGAACCATGGCTTCAATCTTTTCTGTCGGCACGGAACTGATGAGCTGTATCCCGAGATGCCGGTAAAACTCCAGTATCTTTCCTATCCGTTCATCGTCCATGCGGTTAAAGGCTTCGTCGAACATGACGAGCCTTACGGTCTTGTCCGGTTTATCCTTGAAAAACCGGTAAAAACTTGCGGCAATGGCGACATAATAGGGAGTCTGGGCCTCGCCACCGGACTTCTCCCGGATCACTTTGGAAAGGGAAAGTTCCACCGGCTTGCCCGTGGTTTCTTCCACAGATTCGGTGTCTTTAATCTTTATATCGTACTGAAAATAGGTACGGTAATCGCAGATGCTCCGCAGTTCCGGCGAATCGAGATGGGCGGAGAGAATACGATTAAAGAGGTCCTTCGCGGCCCTGAGTTCACCGGGATCCGTAAGCTGGGCAAAAAGGCTGTCCTCGGGAGAGGGAATCCCGGCGGCTTTCTTGATGATTTCTATCTGCCCCCTCCGGTCATGGCGTTCCTCCAGGGCAAAGTAGTACCGATCCCGGCCAAAACTTAAAACCTTTAAGGTGTCGTTGATCTCCCGGAAACTTTCCCGGGTGCTTTCTATGCGCTCGTTCAGAACCGCGATAAAGTGATCTTTGAATTCCTTTTCCGCGTCCTGCCGGGCCCTTTCGATCTTCTCCTGATACTCGGGCAGTTCCGACATTTCAAAGCGCTTAAGCACCTTGCCGGCTTCCGCGCTGTCCCGGGGGTCCAGGGAAAGGAGAGCGTTAAAATCCCGGTCATAGCCTTGAACCAGGTCCTGATATTCCCGCTGCAAAGATTCCGTGCGGCTGCGGAAGCCCTTAAGGGTTTTGTCATAGGTATTCAAAAGTTCCGCGATGCCGGTTTTGCGTAATTTTTCTTCCGCATAGGCTTCGCAGTCCGCCAGTTCCCCGGGATGTTCCCCGCCGAAAAGGCCGAGGCTCTGTTCGCGGGCTTCCAGAGACTCCAGGGCCGCGTTCAATTTGGCCTTGTTTTCCTCAGCCCCTTCCCTGGTTCTGCCCAGCTCCTGATGCTGCCTTTGCAGGGTTTCTTCGATTTCCGCAATCCGCGCCAGGAGAACCGCCCGTTTGTTTTGCAGTTCCTCAAAACCGCTGGTATCTATGGCCGTAAGATCCGCTTCGGTTTTGGCTTTTTCCTTTTCCAGGTCTTTGCATTTTTGAATCGAAGGGAAAAGGTAGGCCATCTCCACCAGGGTCTTGTAGGCCCGGCGGAAAAGCCCTTCCTCCCGGGCCGCCTTTTCTTCCTGTTCCGCTGCCGCATCCCCTTCCCGGCGCAGACGTACCGCTTCGGCAAGGAGGAATTCTTTACGCTCCTTCCGGGAGGACTGGCCCAGGTAGCGGCGACGGTAGGCCCCCTCGCGTATGCGGGAAGCGGTATGGTTGGAGTATGTCATGCACTCAGGGGTAACGGCGCGCATATAATTCTTGAGGGTTCCGATGTCCGCGCAGATCACGTCCCCCAGGGTGTAATCAACGTACATTCTCGCGTAAACCGAATCGGTCTTGACCAGCTTTGCCAGGGAATGTTCCCTGGCCCGGGCCTCCCGCATCTTTTCCAGATTGGGCAGAAACGCTCCCGCCACCGAAGGGGGCAGGCGGTTGTATATCTCCAGGGCTTTCTGAAATTGGCCGGGCTGCACCAGCACCGCGAAACGGAGGGTATTGAGCCAGCCTTCCACCGCGTCGGTCCAGGCCGGATCGGCCACCTCCGCAAGATCCGCGAGAAAATGCGCGGTAATACCCGCATCTTCCAGGGCCCGCCTGAGGAGGGTCGGGGACTCCGGGTAACGGGGTATGCCCCTTTCCAGTTCCACCAGTTCCGCCAGGGCGTCCTGCAACTGAAGCCTGAGTTCCTCTTTCCGCCGCCGGGCCCCGTCCTTTTCCTCCCGCTTTTCTTTTTCCCCCGCTTCCGCCAGAGCCTTACCCGCTTCGGGGTCCTCCTCCAGGGAACGGCCCAGCAGTGCTTCGCACTGGGAACGGTAGAGGCTGTACTTTTCCGCCTTCCCCGCTTCTTCGGCAAGTTCCGTTTTTATCCGATCCCGCTTTTCTTCGGTACGGCGGTAGAGGTTGTGCGCGTCGTTCAGCGCAAGGGCGGTTTCGGTCTCCTGCCTTTCGTGATCCAGTTCAAAACGGTTCAATTTGAGAGTGGCGATTTCCTTTTGCAGGAATTCCAGCGTTCCTTCAAGTTCAAGCTGCTTCCGTTCAAGCGCGGCCTTCCGGTTCTCCTCCGAGGTTTTTTCAATGACCATCTTGAGGTATTCCTGCTTGAGGATGAGGCCGTTGTAGCCGCGCCACTCCGCAGCTTTGGCGGTGATTTTCTTGAGCGCGGCAATACGGAGCATCGCGGCCTTGGCTTCCCGGTCCGCTTCTTTGTAGCTTTCCAGGTTGGCCTTCATGACGGAAATATCCACGGGCCTGTCCTCAAGGATATAGTCGCAGACAAACTTGTCCACCGATACAAGGGGAGTAAAGGTAACCGACCGCGTAAAGGCTTCCAGGTAAGGGTTGTACTCCGCAAGCCTTCGCCACACCCCAAGGCGGTTGGTAAATTCCCTCAGGTAAAGGGTTTTTGAATCAAAGAAGGAAAAGGGCAGACCCTGGGCGCTCCGGCCCGGCATTGCCTCCTTAAACTGCCGGAAGGTCAAGAATTCGCCGTTTTCCTTTTGCACCCTTACCGTATCAACGGGAATAGCGTCGCCTATCCAGAAATGCTCGGTGAGCCTGCCCTCCGCAAAGGCTTCCACGCAGACCCCCGCAGAAAATCCGCTGCCCGG
Source organism: Treponema sp. (assembly GCA_031288495.1). Classification (GTDB taxonomy): domain Bacteria; phylum Spirochaetota; class Spirochaetia; order Treponematales; family Breznakiellaceae; genus JAIRLU01. Next base: position 13,583 of record JAITRH010000024.1, read on the forward strand.
GGCCGTGCCGCCGCCGGAGAATTCCAGCATCACATGGGCCACGGCATCGCCCCGGAGATACTCGGTAGTATCGCTGCCGATCTTGCACCGGACATACGCGGCCAGGTCCCGTCCGCTCCTTCGGTCTCCGGCGGCGGCGTTAAACCTGGCCTTGCGGAGGTCCGCTGCCATAGCATACTGGATGGCATCCACGATGGTGGACTTGCCCGACCCGTTATCCCCGGCAAAGAGGCAGCGGTTACCGATATGGATGCGTTCATCCGCAAAATAATGCCACCCGACCAGGCGGATCCGTTCCAGGGTGATCACCTACTCCTCCTCCTCGGGTAAAGGCGGCTCTATGTCTCCCGTCGCCCCGGCGCTGCCGGCTTTTTTTCCGGGCAGGATGCGGAGCAGTTCGTCAATGCTGTCCCTGCTGACGCTGAGCGCCAGGCTTGGATAAAGGACGATAAGCGCCTCCGCATCGGACAAGTCCGATGAAAGGACTTCGATGAGTTTATGGGCCTGAAGACGCCGCAGAATTTCCTCAAGGCGGGTCTTCTTCAAACTGCCCTGGGTCATGGCATCGTATCTTTGGGTAAAATCGAGAACCGTTATGGAAGGGAAGCTGGTCAGGGAAAGTTCGGTCCGCTTTTCCTCATACAGGAGGCGGAACACCAGAAGCGCACAGGTTTCTTCCCGGTTAAGCCGCAGCCTGACGCCGCTGCCGCCCCGGAAAGCAATCACCCCGAGGCTTTCGTCCCTGATGACCCCGGCGTCCATGCAGGAAAACCACGCGTCATAGATGGGCATGTTGCGGATGGCAAAGTCGTAAAGCGCCTCCTCCTGTTCCCTGCCCCGGATAATAAAGGTCTTTGCAAGCAGCATCCTGAGACTTGCCCTGAAAAGCTCAAATTCGTCATCCGGCAGTTCCGTAATGCGGGAGAGGTATGCCGTTTCGATGGTCATCCCTTTCTCCGCAGGACAAGATCCGGGACCGCGTATGATTCGGTTTCCATCTGTTTCCGCTGGTCTTCTTCTATTATATAGCTGAAATTCCGGGAGGAATCGGCGTAGAGGACGCTGTAAATAAACCGTTCAAAGGAATGTTCGTCTTCAATCAGTTCCCTTGATGTAAGCAGCCGCTTTTCTCCCCCCAGCGCATCAAGCCAGGCGCCGATCTTGCCGGGACTCAACTGCTGCCCCAAGCGGCGGAACAGTGCAGCTTCGGCCTTCTTCCGTCCTTCCGCGTCAAGCCCCGGATGGAAGCCTTTTCCGGGTTGTACCGCCTCCCGCCGGTACCGGCGGTATAGGGATTCCGGGGCGATGGTTCTGATGCCGCAGAGACGGTGGGGCAGCCTGAGATACAGGCCGCCGGCGGAGTAAATTTCCCGGATCAGGGCGCCGAGCTTTCCCGCCAGGGTAGAATCCGGCTCCAGGAGCGCCTTTATCCGCTCAATGCTGGAACGGGCGTAGAGCATGTTCCGGCGGTCTATGTCGTCCAGCAGGGGATCTACCGCTTTAAGGGTATCCCGGATTTCTTCCAGCAGGGTAACAAGCCGGGCGCGGCTTTCTTCCTGGGTCTGGGCGTTTATCCGGGAATACTTGCGGGCGCTCTCGGCAAGCCACGGTTCATTACTAAGCAGTTCCCCTACCTTTTTCTGAATCCGGGGCCGGTAACGGGAAAGGTTGTCCGATGTCTTGAGCCGCTTGTAGGCGCCATCCAGGATTTCCATCGCGTAAATATCGTAGTGAAGGTGCAGGATCTCTTTTACTTCCGAGGAAGCCGCTTCCCCGGTAAATTTGTCGTAGTGCCCTTTAATACTCTGGGACAGCACCTTAAGGGAATCCATGAGCGCGGTAGTAGCGCTGTGGGCATTCAGCGCCGCATAGTGGCCGTTTTCCTCAACCGCATCCCCGCAAAGCAGGGAATATACCGCCACCACATGGCTTTCGTATTCTGTTCTAAGCCCTTCGTCTACCTTTACGAGGGCTTCAAAGAAAGGCCGGGCATGAGGGGTGATGTTGATGACCCGGATATAACCGGGGAGCGTCTCTTCCCCCAGCCACCCGGCGGCAATGATCCTGCGCAGAAACCTGTTGGCTGCGGCCCGGTCCTCCTGAAACGCAGTATCGCTGTCTGAGGCCGGGTCTTCAGGTTTGCCGTTCCGGGGTTCGGGGCCGGAGGAATCGCCGTCAAAGTCAAAATAGGGCGTCCCGGCATCCTGACCGGACAGGTTTGCCCCCTCTTCAGCCGCGTCATCACCGGCGCTTTCCGGGGCAAGGGCTTCCCGGTGCCGGCCAAGATAATCCGTAAAAGAGCGGATCACCTGTTCCCGTTCCAACCTTCCGGAGCTTTCCTGAAACAATCTGAAATAGCGCGCCAGCAGGACCGCGTAATGTTCCCGGTTCGCCCCGGCAAGGGGAGAAAAAAATTGGAGGGGCAGAATGGCGAAAACACCGGAACCCGCAGGCATAAATTCAAAGTAATCAGCTGAAGAAGGGGTGTCAAGTACGCCCTATAACAAAAAGCAAAGAACAGACGGCAAATTTCACCATGCATCAAAGCGGGTTGAGGCGTATGGGAGGGGCTTCCCTATGCAAGGGTCTGACCCTGGTATCTCCCGCTTCCTCGGGCGGTTTCCCCTTAAGGATCTCCGACTTATACCGGTCCCCCAGATATGCCCAATCCTCCCGTCCATCCCGTTGAACCTTAGGAGGGCCGACCCCCCAGGCTTAGGAGGGCCGACCCCCCAGGCTTAGGAGGGCCGACCCCCCAGGCTTAGGAGAGCCGACCCCTCAGGCTTAGGAGAGCCGACCCCTCAGGCTTAGGAGAGCCGACCCCTCAGGCTTAGGAAAGCCGACCCCCCAGGCTTAGGAGGGCCGACCCCCCAGGCTTAGGAGGGCCGACCCCCCAGGCTTAGGAGGGCCGACCCCCCAGGCTTGGGAGAGCCGACCCCCCAGGCTTAGGAGAGCCGACCCCCCAGGCTTGGGAGAGCCGAACCCCCAGGCCTGGGAGAGCCGAACCCCCAGGCTTTGGGCGAACGCTGGCTTTAGCCCTTTCATATCAAGTCCCCGGTCTTGGCAGACCCTCCAGACACAGCAGATCCGACAGTTTATTGATACGGTAGGTGCAAAGCGGGGAAGCCTTTGCCTCTCCCAGAGCCGCACTGGCGAAAGCCCCTGCCGCAGCGGCTTCAATGCCCGCGGAAGCGTCTTCCACCACCAGGGCGTCCTGGGGAAAAACCCCCAGGTATTCGGCGGCCTGCAAAAATACCTCCGGGTCAGGCTTAGTGCGGGTGATGGTGGTACCGTCGGATACCCCGTCGAAAAAACCGGCAAGACCGATCTTTTCCAGAATATAGTTCGCGTTTTTACTGGATGAACCAATGGCGATCTTTATCCCCCGGGCCTTCAGTTCTTCCAGGGTAGCGATCACATCCGGGTCCACCGAGGCGGGGCTCAGGTCTTCCAGCAGGCGGCGGTAGCGGAGGTTTTTTTTCTCCGAGAGGACCGCCTTTTCTTCCTGGCTTAAGGAGAGCCCTCCGACTTCCAGGATGATTTCCAGGCTTTGCATCCGGGAAACGCCCCGCAGACGGTGGTTCAGCTCCTCGTTAAAGGGGATCTCCAGTTCTTTCGCGATACTTTCCCAGGCCTGGTAATGAAAACGGTCTGTCGAGACGATCACCCCGTCAAGGTCAAAAATAACCGCCCCGTATTGCAGGATGCCTTGCCGAGGCCTTGGGAGGGTGATGGACTGGGAGAGCCTATAGCTTCGGCCGTAGACCTGGATGTCCTCACTCTTGCCTGAAAGCAGGGTAAAACGGGCCTCCCAGGGATCTACTTCCACCTGGATCCGGCTTTCCCGGTAGACAATTCTAAAGCGGTAGGCTTGCCATGCCGCGGGCAAGGCGGGCGCGAAAGAGATACCCCCTTCTTTTATACGCAAACCTGCAAAACCGTAGAGAATGGCAAGACAGGTTCCCCCCATATTGGCGGTATGGATGCCGTCTTTGGTGTTTCCGTGGGTGTTAAAAAGGTCAAGCTTGGCGGAATCCCCGAAATACCGGTAGGCCTTATCATGGAAACCGAGCCTCGATGCCACGATGCTGAAAACACAGGTTGACAGGGAGGAATCGTGGGTGGTTATCTTTTCGTAATAGTGAAAGGATTTGGCGATGGTCTCGCGGGACTGGGCGTCTTCAAAGATGAAGTGGGCCAGAACCGTATCGGCCTGTTTGCAGACCTGATGCCGGTACAGGTGCAGCGGATGGTAATGCAGGAGCAGGGGAAAGCGATCCCGGGGGATAGAGGCGAGATCCCACCTTTTTTTTGCAAGGAAGGCGTCGTCCTGGGGGTTGATCCCCAATTCCCGGTCGTAGGGGAGGTACATGTGCTCTGCCGCCTGTGAAAAAGCCGTGATTTCTTCGGGAGCAAGATCCATGGCACGGAACAGACGCTGCCCCGCGTCCGCGGTTTTGAGGAGCTCGTAAAACGTAACCGCCCAGCGCAGGTTGTATTGGGCGCTCAGGTTGGTGTAGTAGTTGTTGTTCACAAGGCAGGTGTATTCATCCGGGCCGGTTACTTCGTTAATGCGGAAGGTCCCCCGGTAGTAGGTCCCCACATCGATCCACAGCCGGGCGCACTCAAAAACAAGCTCCGCCCCCTGCTCAATGATAAAGCGTAAATCCCCGGTGGCAAGGTAATAGGAAATCACCGACCAGGCAATATCGCCGTTGATGTGGTACTGGGCGGCGCCCGCGGGAAAATAGCCGGAACATTCCGCGCCCATGATGGTCCGCCAGGGGAAAAGCGCCCCTGCCTCGTGCCCCAGGAGCCGGGCGTTTTTACGGGCCTGGTCCAGGGTGGCGTAGCGGTAGGCGATGAGCGTGCGGGCAAAGTCGGGCTTGGTGAGGAGAAAAAAGGGTTCCAGGTACATTTCCGTATCCCAGAAAAAATGCCCCTCATAGCCTTCGCCGCTTAAGCCCTTGGCGGCAATGCTGCCGTACTTGTCCCGCCCCACCGACTGGATGAGCTGGTAGCAGTTATAGCTCAGGGCCTGATCCAGCTCGTCGTCCCCGTCAATTTCAAGCAGCGCCTGATCCCACCAGGCCGAGAGGTAGTCTTTCTGGGCGGCGTATATCGTCTCAGGCTCCCCGGTAAGAGCCGTGCGGAGTTCTTCCCGGGCGGCTTTCTCGCAGTCCCCGTGGCGCAGGGTATCGGTAAAAATCGAGTACTTGTAGAGGGTCACGGTTTCACCCGGGCGGATCTCCGTATCCATGGTACTGATCGCCCCATGCCCCTCCAGCGCCGTGTCCCGCCGGACCTTATGGCCGCCCCCTAGTACATGGTCCACAGCCGTACAAAGGCGCAGCTTTGATGTCATTGTTTCGCTGGTGATAAACGAGGCGCTTCCCTCAATTTCCGCCCCTACCGGAAGGATGCGCCGTATTGACTCCGCGGCCACCCGGGGATCATCGGGGTTACTGTAATTCTCCACATCCCCCCGGTGGGTCGAGATAAAACGCGCCTTTCCTGCAAAATCAAGGGATTTCACGGCGTACTCAATAAGAAAAAGGCTGGGCTGGGTAAACGAGGTGAGCCGCCGTATGCGGATGGTAAGCTCCCGTCCCCGAGGGGATCGCCAGTGGACGAACCGTTCGGTATAGCCCTCGGCCATGTTCAGGGTCCGCTCGCTTTTCAGGACCGTCCCCCGGAACATGCTGAATTCCTCGTCCTCCACCAAGAGCCGTATCCCCTGGGTGTCGGCCACGTTGAGGATGGTCTGCTTTTCTTCTGTAAGGCCGTAGAGCTTTTCCGCCTGCTTCATGTCGGCAAAATCGTAAAAGCCGTTTATATAGGATCCTCGAATCGTATCAATCCCCGCAGGGTAGCCTTCCTCAAAATTGGAGCGGATGCCGATGTAGCCGTTGGCGTTGTGGAACAAGGTCTCGTTCAGCAACAGGGCGGTACTATCGGTTTTAAGATTTTCAATCTGGTATATGGTTTTCATCGGAACAAGCCTGCCTTGATCTATTTAACCGCTCCCGCGGCTACCCCCTTGATGATGTACTTTTGGGCGCAGAGGTAAAAAATAATCACCGGAATAATGGTGAGCATGAGCCCTGCCATGGCCATATTCCACTGGATGGTAAACTCCCCAAAAAAGGATGCGGTGGACAGGGGAATGGTACGGTTTGCTTTACTGGTCAGGACCAGGGAGGGGAGCAGGTAATCGTTCCATATCCAGATCACGTCCAGGACCATGACGGTAACCGTAACCGGCTTCAGCATGGGAAAGACGATCCGCCAAAACACCCCAAAGGTGGTGCAGCCGTCGATGGTAGCCGCCTCCTCAAGGGATCGGGGAATGGATTTCACAAAGCCGTGGTACAGAAAAACCGCCATACTCGCCCCAAAGCCGAGGTTCATGTAAACCAGGGCTCCCAAGGTATCGACCATGGGGATTCCCAGGTTCCGCTTGATACCGCTCATCTCCTGCATCAGGGGCATCATCAGGGTCTGAAAGGGGATCAGCATGGTTGCCACAAAGACCATAAAGATACTTTTACTCAAGCGGTTGTTGGTCCGCACCAGCATCCACGCGCACATGGATGCCAAGACCACGATGCACACAAGAGAGCAGACCGTTACCAGCAAGGAGTTGAGCAGAGCGCTTGAAAAGTTCATCCGGTTCATAGCGTTGGTATAATACTGGAAGCTCAGGGAAGCGGGCAAGGACAGGATGTTTTCATACAACTCCGCCCGGTTTTTGAAGGAGTTCACCAAGATGATGTACGCCGGAAAAAGATAGACCGTGCAGAGCAGGATCACCAGGGGGTTAAGCAGGGCATGTTTCAACGCGAGGAGTCTATCCTCCCGGACAAGAACGGTTGTTTTCACATTTCCACCTCTCTTTTTTTGGTGAGCCCTACCTGTACCAGGGTGATGGCGGCCACGATGATAAAGAAAATGAATGCCTTTGCCTGACCGTATCCATAATTATTGAGGTTGAAAATTTCCCGATAGATGTTCATGGCGAATAATTCGGTGGAATTGTAGGGGCCGCCGTTGGTCAGGGAAAGGTTCACATCGAAGATCTTAAAACAGCTCGACAGGGTGAGGAACAAACAGACCGTAAAGGACTGCATGATAAGGGGGAATTTGATGAACCACAGGGTCCGCCAGAAACCGGCCCCGTCCACCTTGGCGGCTTCGATCACCTCATCGGGAATTGCCTGGATGCCGGTAATGTAGATGATCATGATGTACCCCGCCATCTGCCAGGTACTGACCACGGTGAGGGCGAGGAGGGCAAATTGGGGATTGAGCAGCCAGTTGAAGAAAACCGACGTAAACCCCGTGTGTTCCCCGACGGCCCGGAAGGCGTCCCCCAGGATGAATTTCCAGATATACCCCAGGATAAGGCCCCCGATCAAATAGGGGGCAAAGAGCATGGCCCGGGCGGCGTTACGGGCTTTGAGGTCCGTAGTAACCAGCAGGGCAAAGGCCAGCCCCAGAACATTGATGAGCAGTACCGATAGCACGGTAAAGACAACCGTATGCGTCGCGGCGTCGAGAAAACGCCGGTCCGAAAACAGTCGGGTAAAATTACCGAATCCCACAAAAATTTTGGGATTCAGAGGCAGCCCGTCCCAGGAGAAAAAGGAATACAGGATACCGATAAAAAAGGGAATCAGTACTACCGTAGCAAAGACAAAAAGGAGGGGCGCAGTAAACAGGGCGTACCACAAGGAATTGGTTGTTTTCATATACGTTCCTTCATTAATTATAGGTTCACTTACAAACGCTCGTACGGTAGGGTTTTAGGAAACCTTTTGTAAAACACCGGTGGTTTTGCAAAAGGCCCGGGAAAACCAGCCCCGGGGGACTGGTTTTTCGTACACCCTAGCGGCCGTTAGCCTTTGCCCAGGCTTGGTCCAGGGCGGCAAGGAATTCCCCTTCGCTCATATTCGAAGTAAAAAACCGCTGCGCCACGGGAACCAGATGAACATCCACAAGCCCCGCGGGGTAGAGGTTGGTCGCCCAGGGGATGGTCTTGCCCTCCATGGCGTACCGGGAAACCGCTGCGGACAGGGGGTCCAGAGTGGCGCTGGTTACGCCCTTGACTACGGGGATAAATCCAAAACCTTCGGTAAGGTAGCGCATGCCCTCAGGACTGGTATACAGCCAGGTAAGGAAATCTTTAGCCAGCTTTTTTTGCGCCGCCGAAGCCTGGGAATTGATCCCCCAGACCGCAGGAACACTTACCGCAAGCCTATCGTTGCCAAGCAGGGGGAAGGGCATGAGATCCATCTCGAAGTTCAGCGTATAATCCGCAAACATGCCGTAACACCAGTTACCCTGGTGAATGGCCGCGGTCTTTCCCGTGGCAAAATCCCCGCATTCCTTGTCGTAGTTTACCTCCAAGGGGTTGTAGGAATAATCCCGGATAGCGGCGTAGAACCGGGCGAACTCCTGGAATTCCGGGGTTTCCGCCATTTTTACGTCCCCCCGGGAAAGTTTATCCATATAGCCTTCCATATCCGGCATCACCGCAAAGGGGGTATTGAGGATATGCCCGATGAGGAAGTAACTTTCCTGGGAAAGGCCGAACCCATGGATGCCCGCGTCTTTTGCCCGGCGCAAGAGGGCAACAAAACTATCATAATCCCGCACCGCGGCAGGATCGATAAGCCCCTTGTTGTAGACGATCCCAAAGCCTTCCATGGTGTAGGGTATACCGACGATCTTTCCCTGCTGTCTTTCTACCAGGCTTTCGGCGATATTCCCCGCAAAGGGCAGATCCCCCAGATCCTCGAGGTACTTTCCCACTTCCGCGGCTTCCGCACCGGGAACCACGGAGAACAGGGTCGGCCCCTCTCCGCTGGCGATCCGGGTCCTGAGCTGGTGGAAGTAGTCATCCCCGGTGGTACTCCACACCTCCACTTCTACCCCGGTTTCCGCCTGATACGCCCGGGCAGCGGCTTCGAGCTGGGTGGTGATCTCCACCTTGGATTGGAAAATGATGAACTTGTTTGTTTCGCCTCCATCTTTTTTTGCGCAGCTGTAAAACCCCAAAGAAAGGGCCCATCCGATTAACAGAAAAAACCATCTGTGTACCTGCATCTTTACCTCCGGTAAGATATATAAAACGTTTTACTTAATTTTAGCGGGACTTCTCCTAGAGGTCAAGCATTATTTTTGCAATTTTAGCAGGGGGCTCCTGAAAAAGGTACCTAAGGTCTGCCGTTTCCTTGAGGAGGGGTACTTTCGCCCTTCAACCGCCTGAAATACCCTCAATACCTACAAGAGCTATACAAAACAAGGGGTGTTTTTGGTATGCGAGGATCTTGCAAGTAAATTTTACGGTGTTCTTTTTAGTAAAACCAGGGGACGACATTTTATCAGGAAACCTGAACGCCCACACTCTCCCGCCACTGCACCACCGCCGTAAGCTTCATGGGCTCAACATTGTGCTTCCCCCGGATATTCTCGATAAGGGAACTGGCCGCGAGGTAGCCCCGTTCATAATCAGGGACCCGTACCGTGGTGAGTCCCACCATAGCCGCGCGTTCGCAGTTGTCAAAGCCCGTAAGCGCCACATCGGCAGGAATCCGGTAGCCCCGTTCATGCAGGGCCTTCATGGCGCCGATAGCCATGTTGTCATTGGCACAGACGAAAATCTCAGGCAGCTTTGGCGCGGACATACAGATCTTCGCCGCCTGATAGCCGCTCCGTTCCCGGTAATCCCCGGAAAAATAATGTTCCCGCCGGAAGGGTATGCGGTGCCTCGCGAGGACGTCGATAAACGCCTGGAACCGTTCCTTGTTGTCATCGGTATGTTCGATGCCGCCGATAAAGGCGAAGGTGCGGTAGCCCCGCTGCACAATGCCTTCCACCAGTTCGGTCATGGGATCGTAATTATTCACCACCAGGCTTTTTATATAGGGATTCGGCAAAACCCGGTCCAATACCACGATGGGATAGTGTTCAGATGCGGCCCGCAGTAAGGTTTTATCCTCCATGCGGCCGTCCAGGATGATGCAGCCGTCGGTCAGCCGGTTGTACATATATTTTTCGCAGGATTTGGTGGTACAGATCATCAGATCGTAGCCGTTATCCCCGGCGTAATCATTGATCCCTTCGATGATCTTCAAATAAAAGGTCCGGTCAAAATCGCTGAAATTAAACAGAATGGTTTTACTTTCCCCGGTTTTAAGGCTCTTCCCCGCGGCATTGGGAATATAGTGCATTTCCGTACAGAGCCGTAAAATCCGCTCTTTGGTTTCTTGTCCTACGTTTGATTTCTGATTGAGTACATTGGAAACCGTGGAAATGGAAACCCCTGCCGCGGCGGCTATATCTTTTATCGTGGTCATGCTCACGCCTTGTATCCACCTGCAATCTGAATGAGTACCATACTACCATGATTGTATTCCCTGCTCAAGCGACCGGGGATCCCGCGCTTAGGGGCGCTGCCCCTCCGCCGCCCCTTACGCCTTTGCCGGATACGTCCAAAAACGCCTTGCAATATGCCGCAAACTATGGTATGCCGAAAGAGTCCCTGTAAGAACCTGTAAGCCTTGAAGGAGGTTTGTATGTATCCGTCATGGTTCGCCGTTCCCCCCCGCCCGGGGCGTTTTGCCCTTACCCTCTTTTTTGTGCTGGCCCTGACCGCTGCCGCGGCGGCAAAGGAAACCCTGGCCATCCTCCCCTTCACCGGAGGGCAGGAAGAAGAGGGGGAGACCATCGCCGAGCTGTTTTCTTTTCAGCGGGACCTGACCGCCCTCTTCAGCCCGGTGCCCCGCACCAGCATCACCCGGGCCATACGCAGCGAACAGGGTTTCCAGATGGAGTCGGGCATGACCGACCCGGACACCATCGCCTCTCTCGGCAAGCAGCTCGGCGCGACCTACGTGGTGGCCGGGACTATCGCCAAACTGGGGGACCAGAACGCCCTGATTATCGCCATCCTGCACACGGAAACCCTCCGGCAGATAGCCGGGGACATCGGGACCTACCGGACTATCGAAGAGATAGACGAGAAGCTCCCCGCTATGGCCCGGAACATCGCCGCGGCGGTCCAGGGGGATACGTCCAGTCTGCCCCTGCTGGCCCTCCCGCCGGTGCGGCTCTCCGGCGGAGCGGACAGCCGGGAAGCGGACGCCCTGGCCCAGATACTGGGGGTACACCTGATACGGAGCGGGAAGTACCGGGTGTACCCCCGGACCAAGAGCCTTGAGCAGGTTCAGGAAGAATACGGCCACCAGTTTAACGGGGATACGGCGGATGAGTATTTGCCCGATATAGGGAAGGCGGGCAAGCCCCGGCTGGTGCTGTCCGTAACGGCCCGGCGGCTGGGCAGCCGCAGCATGTTCAACGCGGTGGTGATCAACCTGGAGACGGGGATCCAGGAAGCCGGGGACACCGTGAATTATCAAAGCCTCAGCGACGGCATAGAGGCGATGGAAGATCTCGCCCTGAAGCTCACGGATCCTGAGGAAGCCGCGGCACGAGCCCGGGCGGAGCTGCCTAATCCTGTCGCGGGGGACGCCCCCTCTTTCGCCCGGGCCATTGCCGCCATCAACAACGACAAGACCGGCGGTCAGTATACCATTACCCTGAAGGGCAGTTTTACCGGCGATCCCGTGGCCTTTACCGGCAACGCCGCCAAAATCATTACCCTTAAAGGGGACGCGAGCGTCCGTACCATTTCAAATAACGGAGGCGGCCGGCTGTTTACCCTACCGGAGGGTATAACCCTGGTGCTGGGCAACAACCTTACCCTGAACGGAAATAATCAAAAGGTTCCCGTTGTGTCCGTAGAGGGCGGGACCCTTGTTATGGAGAGCGGATCCACGGTGCGCGACTCTCAAGACGGCGGCGTGGCTGTGTCCGGCGGTAGCTTTACCATGTCCGGCGGGACCATAAGCGGGAATACCGCTTCCTGGGGCGGCGGCGTGTATGTGCGTGGCGGCAGCTTTACCCTGTTGGGCGGGACCATAAGCGGGAATACCGCTTCCAACGATGGCGGCGGCGTGTATGTGTCCGTCGGCAGCGCCTTTACCCTGTTGGGCGGGACCATAAGCGGGAATACCGCTTCCGGCCCCGGCGGCGGCGGCGTGCATGTGTACAGCGGCGGCTTTACCATGTCCGGTGGGACCATAAGCGGGAATACCGCTTCCTGGGGCTTCGGCGGTGGCGGCGGCGTGTATGTGTCCAGCAACGGCAGCTTTACCATGTCCGGTGGGACCATAAGCGGGAATACCGCTTCCAACGACGGCGGCGGTGTGTATATGTTCGGTAACGGTGGCTTTACGATGTCGGGCGGGATCATAAGCGGGAATACCGCTTCCGACGGCGGCGGCGGCGTGTATAGGTCTGGCGGTAGGTTCATCAAAAGCGGCGGGGGGACCATTGACGGTACCAATGCGGCGGAGTATGGAAAGGTGGCGTATGTATATAACGTCGGGGAGCGCAACGCCGCCGCAGGTCCGGGGGTGAACCTGGACAGCACCGTCAGCGGCCCTCAGGGTGGCTGGGAATAAGGGCTGCCGGGCCCTTGCCCCAAGGACCCGCAAGAGCCGCCCTTATGCGGTTCACCCCGGAGGGGGGCCTTGAGGATGTCCGGCGGGACCATAAGCGGGAATACCGCTTCCAACGGCGGCGGCGGGGGACCATTGACGGTACCAACGCGGTGAACTATGGAAAGGTGGCGTATGCTGGCGGCGGCATGGTACGCAACATCGCCGTAGGCCCACTCGTCAACCTGGACAACAATGTCTTCGGCTCCCGGGGCGGCTGGGAATAAGGGCTGCCGAGGGGTAGACGGGCCCTTGCCCTAAGGACCCGCAAGAGCCGCCCTTACGCGGTTCACCCCGGAGGGGGGCCTTGAGGATGTCCGACGGGACCATAAGCGGGAATACCGCTACCTACGGCGGCGGCGTGCGTGTGGACAGCGGCAGCTTTACCATGTCCGGCGGGACCATAAGCGGGAATACCGCTTCCGGCGACGGCGGCGGCGTGTATGTGAGGAGGGACGGTAGATTCATCAAAAGCGGCGGCGGGGGGACCATTGACGGTACCAACGTGGCGAAAAGGGGAAAGGTGGCGTATGCTGGCGGCATGGTACGCAACATCGCCGCAGGCCCACTCGTCAACCTGGACAGCACCGTCTCCGGCTCCCGGGGCGGCTGGGAATAAGGGCTGCCGGGCCCTTGCCTTAAGGACCCGCAAGAGCCGCCCTTATGCGGTTCACCCCGGAGGGGGGCCTTGAGAATGTCCGGCGGGATCATAAGCGGGAATACCGCTTCCAACGGCGGCGGCGGGGGACCATTGACGGTACCAACGCGGTGAACTATGGAAAGGTGGCGTATGCTGGCGGCGGCATGGTACGCAACATCGCCGCAGGCCCACTCGTCAACCTGGACAACAACGTCTTCGGCTCCCGGGGCGGCTGGGAATAAGGGCTGCCGGGCCCTTGCCCTAAGGACCCGCAAGAGCCGCCCTTACGCGGTTCACCCCGGAGGGGGCCCTGAGGACCCTCCTGTATGGTGTATCTATTTTTTATCTTTTTTATCTATTTATAAGGAAGGATTTGTATGGCTAAAGAAACCTTTTGGAAGGTCTGGCTCACCCCCAACCGCATCACCAAAGACGTCAAAAACGACTTCATCGCGGAAGTCTCCACCGCGGGGGCAACCCTCCGCAACCAGGATATTGCCGCGCGTATCGTGGCGGAGCGTTCGGAACTCCGCCTCGAAACCATCCTGAACATCCTTACGGCCCGGGACGAAATCATCCGCAAGGCCCTCATCCAGGGAACCGCGGTGCAGGACGGCTGCATGCGTATCGCCCCCCGGGTGAGCGGCTCCTGGCTTGGCCCCTCCCGGATCTTCGACCCCCAGGTCCACAAGCTCGGCTTTGACGCAAGCCCCACCGTGGAACTGCGCGCTGCCCTCGAAACCGTAGGCCTCGAGATCCTGGGCGAAAAGGAGACCTCAGGCTTCATCACCCTGGTTACGGACACCGCCACCGGCAAAACCGACGGTACCATAACACCGGACGAAGACCTTTTGGTAACCGGAGACAAGCTGAAGATTGCCCCCGAAGAGGAGAGCGGCCTGGGGGTGTTCTTTGTCGACTCCCAGGGCGCGGAGCATCCCCTTACCCACAAAATAACGGAGAACCTGCCCAAGAAGCTGATATTCCGGGTTCCCCCC
>JAITRH010000038.1 GCA_031288495.1 Treponema sp.
AAACGTTCCCGTAAATTCCGGGCGGTCTGCACCGAATTCTTGCCGCTCTGCTTCTGGACCTGCATCATCACCGCAGGAGTCCCGTTTACAAAGACCGTACTTTCCTCATCCCGGTATCCGTCTATGACATTGGCCACATCCCGGAGGAACACGGTCCTGGGCTGCTGCATCTCCCCGTTCACGAGGCCGCCGCCTTTATAAGAAATCACGGTGTTCCGGATCTGCTCAATAGAGGCATATTCCCCCAAGGTGGTAAGAATATAGGAAAGCCCCCCCTCAGTGATGGTTCCTGCGGCGACCTGCATATTCTGGGAGGCCAACATCTGCTGCATCTGGGTTACGGTAAGGCCGTAGGCTTCAAGCCGGGACTGGGGTATCTCAACCCGGATGATCTTCTCCCGGCCTCCGTTCACACTGGCGGTGGCTATCCCCGGAGTCTGCTCGATCCGGGGAACAATGGTATCCTGCGCCAGTTCCCGCAGTTCCTCGGGGGAGCGGTTTCCCGTCACCATAAGGCCCATGATGGGGATCATAGACGGATCAAAACGGAAGATCATCGGGCTATCTGCTTCGGTGGGCATATAGTTCCGCACTCGTTCCAAGGCATCTCGGACGGAGCTAGAGGCATCCGCCAGGTTGGTCCCATAGGTAAACTCCATAATGACCATACTGGAACCCTTGGAAGAGGTGGAGCTTACCTTTTCCAAGCTGGAAACCCCGGAAAGCGCCGCCTCCAGAACCCGGCTTACCGAACGTTCCACTTCTTCCGGACCCGCTCCGGTATAGGTCGTCAACACCACCAGGTAAGGAGGGTTAATTTCCGGGAACAGATCAATGGGGAGATTGATCAGGGCAAAGACCCCCAAACCGATAAGCAGCGCAAAGATGATAAATATCGTGGTGGGCCGTGAAACTGCTGTTTTTGCAAGACTCATATTGGTATTACTCCTCGTTAGTATCGCTTAAAGGCGCAACCCGGTCGATTACATTGATCCGGGACCCATCCTCAAGGAGGGTCTGGCCGCGGATAATCACCTCTTCATCTGCGGCAAGTCCCTCTTGGATTTCCACTACCCCGTCCACCAGGATCCCCGGAACCACTACTTTTTGGCGGGCTACCCTGAAGGCAGGATCCGTTGGATCCGTTTCCGCGGTAAATACATAAGTTTTCCCGAAACGCTGTACCAGTGCACCTGCCGGGAGCTTGACGATGCGGTCCTTCCGCTCGGTAATGATCTTAACCTTGGCGAACATTCCCGGTTTGAGCTGGGCCCTGCGGTTCTCCACGTTGATCTTTACCTCCATGGTTCGGGAAGCAGGATCCACCACAGGGCTTATCTCGGTAACGCTGCCTCGGAACAATTCACCGGGATAGGCGTCTAGGGTAATTTCACAAGGCTGCCGCAGGGCGATCTTGGAAATGAACCGTTCCGCCACATAGACCCGCAGTTCCAGGGCATTCCCTCCGGCAATCCGGGCAAGAGGCATACTTTGGCTTATGGTCATCCCTACCTGGGCAGGGAGCGCCACGATGGTTCCGGCAATAGGCGCCCGGGTTACCCCAGGAAGGTAATTCATGCCCGGACGGGAGGGGTCAACCTCGGCTATGGCCTGGTTCCGGGAAACCCGTTGGCCAATGGAGACATAGAGCCGGGTGATCTTACCGGCCACATCCGAAAAGGTGTCCACCGTGGTTCCTGAAACGATATCCCCCGAAAGGGCAAGGTAATCCCGGATCTGGCCGTTAACCGCCATGGTGGTATTCACCGCAAAGACCGGGATTTCCTGAACAGCCTGAGGCCCCCCAGTGGGTGCAGCCTTCTGAGCCTGATTGCAGGCGGTAAGCATAAGGATGGTACTTAGGACGAGAAGAAAAAAGGGGTTTATGATGATAGGTTTCATTCGGCGCTCTCCGTTACGGTTCCTGAAAATGAGTTTCCTGGATCCTTACTCAGGGTCCCAAAGGGAACCCCTATGGCGTATTCCAGATCGATGAGGCCTTTAAGGTAATTAAACTGCTGTTCCACTACTCCGATCCGGGCTTTCCGCAGTTCCAGTTCCGCGTTCTGTACTTCCAAGAGATCGCTCAATCCCCCGCGGTAGGCTTGATCGGTTAAGCGGTAGGTCCGCTCCGCCAGATCCGCGGTGAGCCGCTGGGCCTCTGCAGTGGTCCGGGTTTGTTCCAGGGATAAAACCGTAGTGTAGATCTCCAGTTCCGTGCCCCGGATGGCCTGGGCAAGTCCAATGGTGAGGCTGGAAAGGGCCTCGTCGATCTCTTTAAGCCCCTGGGCTTCGGCGCTCCAGGGCAAGAGGCCGTTCAGCCTGAAGGTCAAGGAGAGACGGAACATCCCGGACTGCTGTTTCCAGCCGTCTTCCATAAACCAGGAATCCTTCCACATATCCCCTTGAAAGGTAGGGTCCGCATTCCAACTCAGGGATAAGGTGGGGGTAAAAATCTGATAAAAGGTTTTTTTTCGGGTACTTTCCAGGATCAGGATGCTCTGCCTGAGTTCTTGAATATCCGGTTTTCCGTTGGCAGCCTGGGAGATGAGGTCCGCCACATCCAAGGGCATGAAGGCGGTATCATCCGTCAAGGGGATAAGGGCAAAGGAGGTATCGTAGGGAAGGCCCAGGTACAGGGCAAATTGGGCCATACTCACTTTTAAGCCGTTCTCCGCCTGATCAATCGTGGGTTTCAGGTTTTCCCGGGTCACCTGAGCCTGGAGCAGGGTCAGTTCCGGAGCCAGCCCTGCCCGGTAATTGGCCTGGGCTAGGGCTACCCGCTGTTCCGCGGCCGCGAAATTTTCCCGTAACAGGGCAATGTTTTCTTGCACGAGGAGCATCTGATAGTAGGATTTCCGTACATCCCGTTCAAGCTGGGCCCTGGCCTTTTCATAGGCAATGAGGCCGCTCTCGTATTCCAAGCGGAGGTTCCGCATCCCCTCAAGGAGGGCGAAGTTAAGGTTCAAGGCGATCTGGAGGGAACCGGCAATATGCCATTGGGAGATATCCCTGGAAAAGGGGGAGACCCCATAAATTCCCTCAACACTGGGAAGAGGAACCGGTACAAACCCAGAAACCGTGGAAGCCTCATTACTGTGCATCAAACTCCCGCCTATATCCACCGTGGGGATAAACACGTTCCAGGCGGTGTCGGTTTTCCGTTTCTTGGTGGCGGTGCTGACCCGGGAAGACTCGAGGCTCAGGTTATTTTTGATAGCCAAGTCTACCGCTTCCTCTGGGGAAATGGTACGAACTTCCTGGCTCAAGAGGGGAGCACCCCAGAGGAAGCATACCGCAAGGATGACTGGCGGACCTAGGTTCCGCCATCCGGGGGACCGGCTTGTGTCCGAAGACCAAGCCTGGCCATAAAGACAGTGGGTCATAACTAAGACTCCTTCTTGCTTGACCGGACCAAACGTGGTTAAGCACCGAATGATTCCGGCCAAGCGTACTATGAAGGCCCGCATACCGCGCGGCCTGTAACGGCTTCTTGCCGTTTATGACGATATGATTGCCTATACCCTATGGGTTTCATGCAATACCATCCCCTGATCCTGCGGTGACTCTCCCCTGTGGGTGGGCATCTGCAGGGGGGGGAGGGGGGGGGATCCCCAGGGCTATGAACCGGTATAAGATCCTGATACTCCGGTTGGGCAGTTCCGAGACAGCCATGCCCTGAGGTCGGCGTATCAGGGTATTGATGATCAGGAAGAGGATCAGATGCCCGATTTCCTCGGTTATAAGTCCTTCAGGCTTGAGGGGGATAGCCGAAAAAATGTGCAGTATCTGGGGCGGCTTTGCATCAATGCGCAGGGGCCGGGTGCGAAGCCAGTCTATAGCCTGCAAGATTTCAGGATGGAAACGAAGGCAATCCACAATAGACAGGATCGCCAGGTACAGTTGTTCCTCAGGAACCGTAGACAAGCTCAGCCCCCCTTGGGCGTACCTGAGGATCCGCTTGAATTCCCTGTTAAACAGGTGCTGGATCATATCCTGCTTGTTCTTGAAATGGGAATAGAGCCCGCTTTTGGATAGCCCTGAACGGCGGGCCACCATATCCATTGAGGCGTTCCAGGGACCTGCCTCCGCCACCACAGCGGCTATTGCCTGTAATAAGCGAGCATCTTCACTTTTTTTATATTTCTTATCTCCTCTTTGCATATCCTGAGGGCATGTATCGCTATTGAACCGAAGCACTCCCTCATCAAAGCGGCTTTCCAGCTGCTCAAAATCCAGCGCCTCTATGGTCTCCCGGTATAAACCCAAACCCCAGGCTATTTTTTCTTCTACCCAGTCCATAAACTGCCGAACCTGTTCATCCGAAGGGGCCTCTTCGCCGGGATGATCGTATTTATGGAAATAGGCTACAAAAAAAGTCAGGCTCGCGCTCACTAACTGGGTAAGGGAGGGATAGGATGGATTCTCCTCCTCGATACACGGGAACTCCCAGGTATCCATGCCCCGGGAATAGATGGAGCATACCATAGGATGCGGCCGGCCATATACGAGGCTCAGGGAAAAAATAAAGATATCCCGATTCCGGGCATAATACTCCACCACGATCCGCATCAGGATAAAAAGCCGTTCCCGTTTATCTGCACATGCCTTGGCCCTATGGTACTGGGCTTGTATAAACGCCGTATATTCATCAAAAACCTGGGTATACATCGCCTCGAGGAGGGCTTGCTTGCTTTTGAAATGCCGGTATAGTGCGGATTTACTCACCCCCAGGGCTTGGGCAATGTCCGCGAGGCTCATGGATTGGTACAGGCTCCGCCCCCACACCCGGAAGGCGGTTTTGATAATATCAGCTTTGGTCATAATGCATACACTCGGGTCCGCTCTAAGTTACCGACCGGTCGTTAACTTATATAATAACGATTAATGCCGCAGAAGGTAACAGAGCATTAAAAAAAAGAGAAAAAAAGTGGAGCTCCGGGAAGAGCCGAGGAACCCCTTGCATTGCTTGGCCCTGGAAGGGGTAACCCCTACCCTATAACCGCGGCCTTGGTACCTGAGAGGCAAAGGAGAGGCCCTTTTTCCCGTAGACAAACCAGGACGTTCCCTGGATGCCAAAGGCCTGTTGCACGTAGCGGTTTGCAGGAATACTTTTATACGGTTTTATGGGCGAAACGGCCGGGAGGCACCCCTGGGGAATACCCTAAAGCGACCATAACCAGGAGCGCCTGTTTCAGGGAACCTGGAATCCGCGGTAACCGTGGCTTTGAAACGAAAAATCTGGATAATCGGTGGATCCTTTTCAGGACTTACCGGTAGGGAGAAGCTCCCCCTTATCGTAATTGCTTATATTATAATACATGATCGATGGGCTTTAGTCCGCTTCTCCCAAGGCTTTTGCTGCAGCCGGCCCAACCGAGGTTTCGAGGGGCACCCTCAGGTACCGTACGTAGAGGATGCTTGAGGGTTTTCTATGATGGCTCATCCCTAGTACAATGGAGTTAAGGGGCTTCTAGCTTATGAGATTGAAGCAAAGAGTAGCCCTTAGGGGGAGGCCGGTTTCGCTGGTTCCTTTGCTAGCAGGGATGTTTTGCATACCTTTGCAATCCCGTAACCCTATCCGGCATCCTGCCCAGGGCTTTTTCGATACATCTGTAAAAAACATAGCCGGTGACGGGGGCCGCTTCTTTACAGAAAAGCGGGGTTTGCCCGGTCCTGCGACCGGTACTTTGCAGTCAAGGCCATGCTGTGGTCCGTGGCTATCCCGGTACCAGAGGGCTTACGCGGACAATGAGGGCCTTCAGGCTAAACCGGCCCCCTTGACCAGGAGGGACGGCGGTACCCAGCGGATTACCCCGCATCCCCAAGGAGCTTATACGGTCTTTGCCGCCAATCCCCCGCTTTCCCGGTCTGGGGGCAGCAGCAGAACCTCCCGGTAACCGGGGGCGGTTCCAACTAGTCATAGGGGGGCGGTTCCAATTAGTCATAGGGAGCCTATGCCAACTAGCAATCGGGGGCCGGTTCCTCCTGGCGCTTATGGTCCACCCCCCAGAAGACAGGGAAAGCGGCCCGCTTCTGGGAAGCCCGGGAACTGATTCAGGAGAACCCCCTGCCTATCCGGGATGAGCCTGCAGGGGTAAATGACGGCGGCCAAGGAATTCGTAAGCCTCGGAGCCGTTTGGAAGGGGCTTCCCCGGAGGTCCTGCGGCGTACCCTGGAGCTTACCGAAACCGCTCGTAAGCATTCGGGGATTGCCCGGAAACTGCATATGGGAAGCCCTGGACTTGAGCGTATCCGGTAGCGGCTTTTGTACAAGCGGATCTGGTAAAGAAACCGCTTTAAAATAGCGTAAGGAGAACCTATGATTAAGGTTGGATGCCGTCGTACCTATGATATGGACGGTTTGCTCAAAGAAATAGAACAGCCCCAGATTAAGGTGGTGATCTACTTCTTTTCCGTGGAATATGAACGGTTTGAACCCCATAAGGCGCTGAAGCGGGCCTTCCCTCAGGCCACCTGTGTGGGGTCCTCTATGTATGGAGGCTGGTCTACCGCAGGGACGACAGAAAAAGGCATCGTGGCCCTGTCCCTGGGAGCCGAAGAAGTGGAGGAGGTCTTTGCTACCCTCAAGGAGGGAGTTAAGGCAGACCCCACCAAGAGCGCCCGGGCCGCCATAGGGGAACTCAAACAGAAGCTCGGTTACCGGAGCGTCAACCCCGATGAGTACCTGGGCATGGTTCTCCTGGATGGCCTGAGCCAGGGGGAAGTACTCATGCAGGAATTAAGCCTGGAAGCCGGTCTGAATCTGCCCTTTATCGGAGGGGCTGCCGCGGATGAGATGACCCTTACGAAGACCCTGGTCGGCGCGGATGAGCGGCTTTCCCCTGATGGCCTTGCCATTGTGGTGATGAAGATGAAGATACCTTTTTATTACAACCACTATGTCCATCTTATCCCCGAGGCCGCCGATATGGTGGCCACCAAGGTTGAAGCAGGGCAGCGCATTGTCTGGGAAATTAACGGGGAACCGGCGGCTTCGTATTATGCCAAGCTCATAGGCCTTGGGAGTATAGACGATCTTAACCACCAGGTGTTTGCGAAGAACGCCTTAGGGGTGGTTTCCGGCAACACGGTCTATTGCCGCAGCCTGGACGGTGTTACCGAGGGGGGAGGGCTGAGGTTTTTTTGCTATATAGAAGCCGGTACCACCTTGCATCTTTTAAAGCCAGGCGACATCATAGCATCGGCCCGGAGCGCCCTGCAGGATGCGGAAGCACACCTGTCCAAGCTGCAAGGGGCGATCTTGTTTAACTGTAGTTTTCGGCTGCTGGAACTGAGGGAACTGAGAAAAGTCGACGCTTTCAACGACATCTTTAAGCATCTCCCCTTTATCGGCTTTAACTGCTTTGGAGAGGAGCTGTTTACCCACCATAACCAGACCTTAACCGCGATCTTTTTCGGGAGGCCCTAGATGAGTACCCAGCAAACCAAGACCCTGCTTGAACAGACCAAAGACGGGTCCTCCATCCCCGCGGGTTTCACCCTCAAGGTGAAGCGGATCCTCCATTACCTCAGCAGCAAACTGTCCTCCTTGATGTTTGAAGTCTTCTCCCGGGTTGAGCTGCTGCATACCACCGTGCAGTACCTCAACGATACCTCGCTCCGGGTCTCGGGGGTGATGAAGCAGGTCCAAAGTTCCTTTCAAACCAGCACCCGTTCCTTCATCGGTTCCTTCAAAGACAGCCAGCAGTGTGTGGCTACCATAAACCAGGGGTATAAGGTCATTGACGGCGGGTTTCGCAAGTCCTTTGTTTTGACCGATGAGTTACAAAGCATTGCCAAAACCGCGGGGGAGAACCTCTCGGTGATCCATAACATTACCGAAATCACCAATGTCCTCGCCTTGAACGCCTCCATTGAAGCGGCCCGGGCAGGGGCTGCGGGAAAGGGTTTTGCGGTGGTGGCCGGAGAGATCCGCAAACATGCCATAACCACCAAAGACGCGATAGCCGCGATTTCCGGGAACATTGAGGAACTCATCAAGAAGATAAACCGCTTGGCCACGGAAATGGACGGCATGAAGGAAGAGGTGGAACAGGGCAAGCGTATGATTGAGAAACTGGTGTCCGCCAACCAGGATGAACAGACCCTCGTGGAGACGGTGAACAAGAACCTGAGTACCCTGGACTCAACCTTTGCAGAGTATGATCGCATAAACGAGACCTTAAAGGATATGATAAGCCAATCCAAGCGGGGTAAAGAGGATATTCAGAAGATGCTCATCGTGTTCCAGCAAAATATTAAGGCCTGTGCTCAGTGACGGTTTCCTAAGCTCCCTTCA
>JAITRH010000046.1 GCA_031288495.1 Treponema sp.
GACCAAGAAGAAACAGTCCGCCGTTGTAAGAGGATGTGGGCATGAACCATCCCCGTAATCCTATGGTAGTTTGTCAAGCCGCACCCCCTCCATCTACCAAGCTTGTAACCCGGTACTGATGCGGCTTCTTTTCCAGGCTTGCCTCATCCATTCCACGGTAACCTGCACGCCGCCTGAACCTACCGCTTCACGGTCTTCCCGCCCCATCGCCCCGTTCCTGATCATGGTCATGATCCAAGCCTGATCATGGTCGTGAACTAAGCTGGGGCTTGAGACCGGAGGGCGCAAACCTCCGGTCTCTTTGGTCTCATCGGTCCGGTCCACTAAGACTCAGGTCCGCAGATTGCGGGCTACAGTCCGGTATAATCCTGTATGTTGTCCAGCGGAAACCCCTGGTTTTGCCAAGCTTGTAACCCGGTACTGACGCAGCTTCTTTTCCGGCGGCGCCTCATCCATCCGACGGTAAGATTCACGCCGCCTCAGCTACGGGCCCCGTCGAACTCACGTTAATAATATGGTAGAAAATTATACATAAATGTATGATTTATGTTTTCAAGCTACAAATATGTATGATAATACAGGCGATTCGGGAATTATGTATTCTGAAGGTTTCCCGGAAGACGCGCTTTTGACTGGCCAGGAAGGGAAAATCCGCACCCGGCGGTCTCTTTTTCGGTTTTTTTGTTATAAAAAATCTGAATTGAAGTCCCCTCCAGCGAATTGGCATGATAAGTGCTTTATTTAAGAGGAGTACTATAATAACAACAAGCCTGTTTCCAGCAAGCGCGAAAGGAGAAATCACATGAAATGTATTATTTTGGTCATTGTTCTGGCCGTTTTTAGTCTGGCTGCGGCCTACTCCGGAGGCAGTCAGGCGGTGGCCGCTCCGTCGCTGGATTTGAGCACCCTCACCATCGAACAGCTTGTGGAGGGCGCAAAAAAGGAGGGCAGAATTGAGTCCGTGGCCATGCCCGACGACTGGGCCGACTGGAAGACCTCCTGGGAAATCATCAGTAAACGGTACGGTATCCAACATTTTGATACCGACATGGGTTCCGCCGAAGAGATCCAGATCTTCAAGGCGGAAAAGGACAGCCCTACCAAGGATATTGGCGACGTGGGCCATTCCTACGGCCTGGTGGCGATTAACGAAGACGTCGTCCAGCCCTATAAGCCCAGGACCTGGGATAGTATCCCTGCCTGGGCCAAGGACCGTGAAGGCCGCTGGGCTTTAAGCTATACGGGAACCATCGCCTTTGCGGTCAATACGGACAAAACCGGTGGCGTCGTTCCCGCGTCCTGGGGGGAACTCAAGGCGAGCCCGTTCCCTGTGACCATGGGGAATGTCATTTCCAGTTCCTCCCCCCAGGTAGCGGTCATTTCCTGCGCCATTGCTATGGGCGGCAGCCTTGATAACGTCCGGCCCGGCATCGAGTACTTCAAGGACCTGGCCCGCTCGGGTCGCATCGATCCCGGGAGCTACAGCCGGACCCGGCTGGGCAACGGTGAAATCACCGTGCTGGCCGGCCGCTACGATCTTTCCGGCCTCCAGTACCGGGATCTTATCAAAGAAGCCCGCGGCCCGAATATCTCGGTGACCATTCCCCAGGACGGGGCCATCACCTCCGGTTACTGCCTTATCTTCAACAAATACGCCCCCCATCCCCACGCCACCGCCCTGGCCATTGAATATCTTTTTAGTGATGAGGGCCAGATCGACCGGGCACGGGGTTACGCGCGGCCCATCCGGGACGTGCCGATTCCGGCGGACATCAAGGCGAAGATGCTTCCCGATTCCCTTTACGCCAAGGCTACCCTGGTAACCGATCCCGCGGCCCTCCAGAAAGCCCAGGCCGAAGTGGCCAGGCTCTGGGAAGAGGAAGTGATTCCCCTTATAAGGTAATCGCGGACGCCGAGGATGAGGGGGAAGATAAAGCGCTTTCCGGATCAGTTAAAAAAAACCTTCTGTTTTTTTCCGGTTCTTCCTTTTTTCTTTCTTGTCCTCATGTTCCTGCTCATTCCCCTGGGGAACATGGTGGTAAGGAGTTTTACCGCCAGCGGAAGCGGGGGCCTCACGGTGGGGCACTATCGGGATATCTTCACCAAGGCCATTTACCATGCCGCCCTCAGAAACAGCCTCTACCTTTCCCTGCTATCCGCGGTGATAGGGCTCCTGCTTTCTTTCTTTATTGCCCTCACCCTCAGCCGGACTGAGGCGGGATCACGGAACCGGTTTATGGCCATGCTTAATATGGTATCCAACTTTTCAGGGCTCCCCCTGGGGGTCGCCTTTATGATTATCCTGGGAACCACCGGGGTGCTGATGGAAATTTCAGCGCGGATGGGGATGCCCATTTTGGATATATATAACCTCTATTCCGGGAACGGGCTCCTCCTCTTGTACGTGTATTTTCAGCTCCCCCTGGGGACCCTGTTGCTGTACCCGGCCTTTCAGGGTATCCGGAAGGAATGGAAAGACTCCGCCGCCCTGATGAGGGCCTATGAGGCGGATTTCTGGTTCCGCATCGGCATTCCCATTCTGCTTCCGAGCCTTACCGATACCTTTGCCATGCTCTTCGCCAATGCCCTCACTTCTTACGCCACTCCTTTTGTGATCATGTCCACCAATTATCCCCTGCTGCCCATCAAGATCACCTCGATGTATACCGGGGAAGCGGTCCAGCAGCAGGAACTGGGCGCGGCCCTGTCCATCGTGATGATCCTCATCATGCTGGCCCTGATGGCCCTGTGCAATCTGGTAAAGGTCTTGTTTTACAAGGGAGGAAAGGAATGAACTCAAGGAAAAAGCATTCTTTGCTGCTGGCCGCCGTGGCCTTTTTTATGCTGGTCCCCATCGTGGTTACCGGCGTGTATTCCTTTGTTACCGGCTGGCAGGAGATCCTTCCCCGGGGTTTTACCGTCGAATACTACCGTCAGGTCTTCAGCGATCCCCGGTTCTGGCCCTCGGTGGCCAACGGCCTTTTGATCAGCATCCTCCCCATCGGTATCAGCGCTTTCTTTGTCATCCTGGCCCTCTATTCGGCAATCCTCTATTATCCCAAACTGGACCGCTGGATTCAGAGCCTGTGTATGTTGCCCCATACCCTCAAGGGGGTGATCCTCGCTATTTCGGTGCTGTCCCTTTACGCAGGCTCTCCGACCCCTTTCCGGAACCGGATCGTGATGCTTACCTGTATTTACTGCATTATCATCCTACCCTACGTGTACCAGGGGATACGGAACAACCTGCGGGCCATCAATGTCCGGCAGCTCCTGGAAGCCGCGGCGATCCTGGGGGCGGGAAAGCTCTCCGCCTTTTTCCGCATCGTAGTTCCCAATATGCTTTCGGGGATCCTGGTATCCTCCCTGCTGGGGATGTCCGTCATATTCAGCGATTACGTGGTGGTGAAGATAATCGCCGGGAGCCGGTATATAACCGCCCAGCAGCTTCTATACAACGCCAGGATTCAGAGCGAACAGTATTCCAGTGTGATCGTACTGGTCCTTTTCAGTATCATCCTGCTGGTGTCGGCGCTGGCCTACAGTCTGAACCGGCGGAAAAATTCCGGCGACGGGCCGGTAAACGAGGAATAGCGTCATGGCATACATCGAATTCGTCGGGGTCAACAAGTATTTTGACAAAACCCATGTATTAAAGGATATCAATCTTACCGTTGAGCACGGGGAATTCGTAACCCTCCTGGGGCCTTCGGGCTGCGGCAAAAGCACCCTTCTCCGCTGCCTGGCAGGGCTGGAAACAGTCTCATCCGGCAGGATATTCCTGGCGAAATACGAGATCACCCACCTGGAACCTCAGCACCGGGATGTGGGCATGGTGTTCCAGCAGTACAGCCTTTTTCCCAATATGACCGCCGCCCAAAATACGGCCTTCGGGCTGAAGATTCAGGGAATGAAGAAAAATGAAATTAAGGAGAAGGTTCGGAGCGTGCTGGATCTCCTGGGGCTGCAGGACCGGGCGGACTATTATCCCCGCCAGCTTTCCGGAGGACAGCAGCAGCGGGTGGCCCTTGCCCGGGCCATCGTGATGGAACCCAAGGTCCTCCTGCTGGATGAACCCCTGAGCGCCATCGACGCCATGTTGCGCCGCAATTTACAGATTGAAATCCGCCGGATTCAGCGAAGCCTCAATATGACGACCCTTTTTGTAACCCACGACCAGGACGAGGCGATGGTCATGTCCGACCGCATTCATCTTTTTAATGTGGGGCATATCGAACAATCCGGGTTGCCCACGGAACTGTATACCCGGCCCCGGACCAAATTCGCGGCCTCCTTTATCGGCCATTATAACATCGTCCCCGCCGCCCAATTCAGTGCGGCCTCGGGCTGGGATCTGCCGGGGACCGACGTGGCGGTCCGGCCCGAAGTCATCGGCATCGCTGCGGCGGGCCTCCCGGCGGAGGAGCAGGGGATAGAACTCCGGGGAACCGTGCGGGGAAGCATACCCCACGGAAACATTATTCGGTACACCGTAGACTGCGGCGCTTTCCGGCTGAACGCCGATGTGCTTTTCGACACGAGGGTGCTCTTTAACGAACATGACGAAGTCCGCCTCTCCATCGCCGCCGAAAACGTCCTGACCCTGGATTAACCGGGGAGGACGCGGAGCGCCGGATTCATTCCCAGAGGACCGAGAGGGGGACGGCAAAGA
>JAITRH010000086.1 GCA_031288495.1 Treponema sp.
TCAGGTATTTGATACTCTCATTCCTATCAATGAAAACGCCTTTGTTTCCATAAATGACCATGAAAAGAAGAATGATCTTGTTGCTTAATTATTGCAATTACAATCGCCCGTTAGTATAACAATTATTGTAACCCATGACGGACTGATATACCGCAATGCAGTAAAAGAACAGCTCAAATATATGACATTGTTAAACAAACCCATAATTAACCCGGTTTTGACAGTTTTTGAATCGAATAAATATGATTTAGAAATCAGCGCAATTAAAAATAATAATACGGCGCTCAATGTAAATCGAACCAAAAGCGTAAAATATGGCCCTAAATCAGGTATGCTAAAAGCGCCGGCAATAAATGCCGATGACCAGATAAAACTAAATAATATAACTAAAAACGGGTCTATTAACTTTTCAAGAAACTGTTTCATCATAATAAGATAATTTCTCCTATGTATGAATTTCGGTTGTCAATACCAAATGTCCGACTGGAATGCCGCTATTATATAGGGCCGCATCTGGAAACCCTGGTTGGGTTTCCAGATGCGGCGGCAAAACGGGTTTTGTCGGCGGAGAAAATCGCTAATTTATTGTAATATAACAAATTATTGCCAGGCGATTTTTTCCATAAAGGTAAGAAACATCTGAAAACTGACGTTTTCAGATGTCCCCTAATCTCAAAATTACAATTTTGCGCATACTTCTCGATATTAGTTTTTATTACCGGTAATGTCCCGGACATAATATCCGTAATTGTTATATTATTGGAGGCAAATATTTTAATTGCCCCCATTGCATCAGCCCCGCTTCCCGAACCAATAATTAAGCTGTTTTCATATTTTCTTCGATATGCAGTCTTTAAAGCTCTAAAGGCGCAAAATATGTATGACAACCCGTCGTTTTCCCCGTCCATATTGGGTGTATAGGTGTGTGCATTAAAACATAGGGACATATCTTGAGAAGTACCGGTGTATTTTTTGTATAAACCTGTCGAGTTAATTATTTCGTTCATGTAATCTTCTTTTCACAGCAACCAAACCGCTTATTTGTCAAGTGTTGACATCACAGGTACAAGGCTTTGCTTAAACCTATCCCCAGCCCTGCCAGAACCAGGGCTGCCAGGTTGTTTAGGAGGAGGTTGAAGAGAGCCTGCTTTACCTGGCCCGCTGAAAACAACCGAAGGGTTTCCAGGGCATAGCTTGAAAAGGTGGTGTAACCTCCGAGAAACCCCGGGATGAGGAAGAGCCGTAATTCCCCAGGAAGCCTATGGGATTCAAAGGTTTGAAACAAGAACCCTATGACCAATGAACCCAGGGCATTGACACAAAAGGTTCCCAGAGGAAAGGACTGGGCCCATACCGCATTAAGCGCTTGGGTAGACCCATACCGCGCCGCGGCGCCTATGCCTCCCCCGATAAGGACCGCTATATACTGCATCATCGGCTCAGGCCTTATGCTGGTTCCCACAGCAATGCTTGTACTTCTTCCCGCTTCCACAGGGACAAGGTTCGTTCCGGCCTATCTTCGGAGCGGAGCGGGTGATAATCTTGGGCGCTATATCCCCATCAACATAGAACCACCGGTCCCCTTGTTTTTTAAACCGGGCCTTTTCATGGTGAACATCCTTAAGGCCGTCTCGCTCATAGGCGGCCTCAAACTCCACGATCCCTTGGGTATCCTCAGGGCCGCCTCGGGTACAGGAAAGGATCTTCAGCCCCAGCCACCGGGACTTTTCACTCCAGTCTTTGGTCTGCTTGACGTCAATGGCATCGGTGCTGTCTTTGCTGCAGGTCTGCACGATGTAGCTAACGGCATGTTCTACATAGGCGGAATACCGGCTTCGCATGAGGGTTTCCGCAGTGGGAGGCATTCGGAGGCCTAAGATATAGGGTTCACAACATACTCCAAAGGAAAGCCCCGAACCGCAGGGACAGGGTTTCAGCATAGCACCTCCAAAAGCGCGGAAATATCCGCAGGAATGATCCGGGCCAGGGGTTCTCGCTCCATTACCTGCTTAAGGGATACCGGAACCGGTACAGGACCGGTTAAAGGCTCCAGGATCTCCGCAAATTTGGCAGGATGCGCGGTGGCAAGGATCCCCACCGGCTCGGTAAAGGAGGGAGGAGACCCGTGAAGCTGATCGAGCCCCTGCCAGGCCACCCCCGTGTGGGGATCCAGGAAATACCCCTGGGTATGATGTACCTGCCGGATGATCCGCCGGGTCGCTTCATCACTGACCCATACCCCCTGCAGGATCCTCCGCAGTTCTTCCAGGGACCAGTGAGCGCTCATGCGCTCAAAGTTACTGGGAGCCCCCACGTCCATAGCATTGGAAATGGTGGCTTGAGAAGGCCGGGGCCGGTAGACGCCGTCGGCAAGATAATCAGGAATGGTTTTGTTGCTATTCGTGGCAGCAATGAACCCCCGAATAGGCGCGCCCATCTTCATAGCATACAATCCCGCAGTAAGGTTCCCGAAATTACCTGAGGGTACGCAGAAGGTGATGGGCTGTCCCGGCTTTGGGGCCCCGGTTCCTGGGGAAACCACCCGGAGGGAAGCCCAGGGACTGCCCTCCGGGGGTGAATCGGCCTTTCCTGCAAAGGCCTTTCCCGCTGCCGCGGCATAATAGATGCCCTGGGGGATGAGCCGGGATATGTTAATCGAGTTGGCGGAAGAAAGGGCCTGTCTTTTTTGCAAGCCCTGGTCCCCAAAAGCGGTTTTCACCAGGCGCTGACAATCGTCGAAACTTCCCACCACTGCCACCGCTTTGATGTTTCCCCCAAGCCCGGCAATCTGCCGTTCCTGCAACGGGGATACCCTGCCCTTGGGATAGAGCACCGTTACCTCAATGCCTTCCACGCGGTAAAACCCTGCGGCCACCGCGCCCCCCGTATCCCCGGAGGTGGCCACCAGGATATGCAAGGGCTTTTCTTCCCCCCGGCGGAGATACGCAAAAGCTCGGGCCATAAACCGGGCGCCAAAGTCTTTGAACGCCCCGGTTGGTCCGTGGAACAGTTCCAGGACCAGCCGGTCTCCCACAGGGACCAGAGGAGCCGCAAAGGGATAGGCCGCATGGACCAGATCCTCCAAGACCGGATCCGGTATTTCCCCGTGCACATAGGGCTTTATGGTTTCAAAGGCGATGTCATGGAAATCCATGGTGCCCAAGGAAGATCGCACCGTTTTTGGATAGGGGGGTATTACTTCAGGAACAAAGAGGCCCCCATCAGGAGCAAGCCCGGTCAAGGCCGCCTGAGCAAAACTCACGCCCTCGGCTTTGCTCCTCGTACTGTAATAACGCATCCTGGTGTCCTACCTTAATTTTTTTCGCAGTTTTCTGCGGCTTTTTTGAGCCGCCTTTCTTTCCGCTACACTGCTCGCGGTATTTCTACCGGCATTTACGTATACCTGAACCGGTTTATGGAAAGGAAGCCGGGAGGCTATGATAAGCCAGAAGATTCCCAGGACAACCATGATAAAAGAAAAAACCTGACCGGTGGAAAAACTGAGCAGCGGATGGGCCGCTGCAGGGGGGAGGGCGCTTGTTACGAACTGAATCCGGTAACCGAGGCCTGCATCGGGTTCCCGGAAGTATTCGATAAAAAACCGGAACAAGCCGTAACCTATCCCATAGATGCCCATTAAAAACCCCTTAAAAGGTTTCCTGTTTCTTACGAGCCAGATGATGAGCCATAAAGCCACCCCTTCAAAGAAGGCTTCATAGAGCTGGGACGGATGCCGGGGCAGATTTACCAACGGATCCGAAAGGGCTATCCCAGCCTGTGCCGCTGCTTCCTTAACCCAAGGTTCTGCTGCCGGAAGCCGCTGAGCCTGGGGAAACAGCATACCTAAGGGGCCGGTGGACACCCGGCCGTATAATTCGCCGTTGATAAAATTACCCAGTCGGCCAAAGGTATATCCCAGAGGGATGCTGGCGGCAAACATATCTCCGATTTCCCGGTAGTCAAATCGTTTTACCCTGGAATAGATCAGAATCGCCGCGATACCCCCAATGACCCCTCCGTGATAGCTCATGCCCTGGAGGCCGGTAAAGGCACCGTCCCGGAAGGGCCAGAAGATGAGCCACGGCTGCCGCCGGTATATATCGCTGGTTTCATACACCAGGGTCGCAAAGATCCGCGCCCCCACTACCAAGGCAAAAATGCCCCAGAGAAACATGCTGGTAAGATCGTCATCGCTGATGGGAAAACGGCGTTCCAACACCTGTTTACGGTACAGCAGAAAGGCCACGGCGAAGGCCACGATATACATAAGCCCATACCAACGGATGGGAAGGCCCGGAATGATTTCCGGCGATAGCCATGGGGGAAATGGTATACTGATTAACATGAACACCTCTTTACGTTCTCTTTTTCTTCGTAATAACCGCGCAGCCCCCTGCTCGGGGCTGCCTGACGGTGTATGGTAGACCGCATAAGGCGCCGCCTTTCGGTAAAGGCGGCCCCGGCCCTCCTGCCTTTTCGGTCAGCATGGGGGTCTTTTTCTTTTTTGGTGAGACCCCACGTCTTCCTCCGGGCGCTTAAGGTTTGAATCCCTGGGTCATGGCCTTGGACAACTTGAGTTTCAAGAAATTATTCTCTTTCTTGAGTTTGGATAGTTCAAACTGCTGGGATTTTATGGTCTCCACGAGGTCCCCCTGACTCAAAGCCCCGGAGTGCA
Organism: Treponema sp.; assembly: GCA_031288495.1. GTDB lineage: Bacteria > Spirochaetota > Spirochaetia > Treponematales > Breznakiellaceae > JAIRLU01. The sequence continues at coordinate 4,676 of JAITRH010000086.1, forward strand.
GCAGATCTTCTACATATTCCATTTTGCTCTCAAAATCAACTTCCGCTTCGGCCCCCGCTTCAAGAAAGCTCTCATCTATATCTTTAGCGTTAAAAGGAAATTGATTTTCCGGGCTTTTGAGAATCTTATCGGCAATCCGGTAAATCGCCTGAGCCAGAATGGACCGGGGCTTATAGATGATGATGGGCAGCCGGGAAGCAAGGCTCGGATCCTGCATGGAATCCCGGTAGAGCACTCCCAGGTGCTCAATCCGCAAATCCAGGTATTCCTCACAGGAGCGGCGGATCTTCATCGCCACCTCCGCATCCTTGGGATTATCGAGCATGTTGGTGATGAGCCGGGGATGCAGCCGGTTAAGCCGGGACATGAAGGCTTCGTAGGAAAAAGGATCGATCTTGAGTATTTCTGGAAGCACCCTGGGGATATAGAACTTCTGGGGACCGGAACCATCCCGGCGTATCTGCTCAAGGTACGAATACGCAGCGGTTCCCTTGGTAAAGACCGTGTACATCAGTCTGAAAACCGTATTTTTCAAGAACACGTAGGCATTGAGCACGGCGGTAACTGCCGGAGAGGTTACCACAATCCCCTCACCGGAAAGGAGAAAGAAGTCCAGAATAGCCTGATGGGTTCCTGCTCCCAGGTCTATGATAAGGATGTCCGTATGTCCTTTTAAGGCTAATAAGCGCCGGATCAGGACATTCCGCTGGGTTGCTTTGAGATTGGCCATTCCGGGAATTTCCGTATCCCCCGGAATAAACCGCAATCCCGGCACATCGGTCTCCACAATCACCTTGGAGAAATCCATCCGGGTATCGTTTAAGAAGGTCCCGATACCCACTTTCGGAGACTGATGGCCCAGGACCAGATGCAGATTTGAGGCCCCCAGATCCAGGTCCGCGAGGACCACCTGCTTTCGTGCCCGGGCAAAGGCCACGGCCAGATTTGCCGCTACCAGGGATTTGCCGACCCCCCCTTTACCGCTTGCAATAGGAATGATACGCATTATAGGCCTCCCCCGGACTGAGCTACGAAACGGTTCACCCGGCTTATTTTGGTTTGCAGCAACAGGCCCCCCAAGACCGAAAAAATGTCCGCTGCGGTAAGCAGCAGGGTGAACCCCAGAATGCCCCTGGCCCCTGCGTTCAGAGCAGCGATAATTCCGTGAAAGGAAAAAACAGCCCATCCAATCAAGGATACCAGGGTAATGGTTTTACCTGCTATATATAAAGGAACATAGGATCGGTATAAGGAAAGACGGATCCATAAAAAATAGGTCATCAAGGGAAACAGGGCATTGGGAACCACATACACCACATAGGGGAACAGGCGGGATGTAAATCCTCCGCCCCCTGAGATTTCGTACAAGGGCCTCAAAACCGCCAATACCCCCAATAACAGGATAAGGCGGAAACATTCACCTACAAAAAGCATGATTCTCAACGGCCCATAGACATCCATATCTAAGAATCTAAAGTGCTCAAGAAAGAGAGTCAATGGGGTGGGGGTGCAGGTAGACCCAGGATACACCCATAGCAATTCCTCTTTCCCTATGGCGTGAGCCCATTCGATGGGTTTATCCCGGTTTATGGAGGTGCATCCATCCGGTTTCTCGAGGTTTCAGGCTCGTCTATTCCACTCCCGGTCTCCGGTAGCCGCAGCGCTCCGTAGTCCGCAGACCTCAGGCCCCGCCGGGGAGGTGAAGGCGGCGGTCAAGACCCGGTTTTCAGGCTCGGGAAGCAGGAGCCTCAAGACTCCCCGGGTTATCGAGCGTTCCTGTACCCTTACGGCGCCCTGACCCAGGCTGCCTTGAGATCGCAAGACAGTCTGTCTTTAGATCACAAGACAGGCGGGAACAGGGTTAAGACCCAGGCTGTGTCAGGAGGCTGACTAAAGCTGTGTCAGAGGGCTGATTAAGGCTGTGTCAGAGGGCTGACCCAGGCTGTGTCAGGAGGCTGATACAGCCTATATCAGGGAGTTGATTAAGGTCGTATCAGGGGGCTGATTAAGGTCGTATCACGAGGCTGATTAAGGTCGTATCAGGGAGCTGATTAAGGCCGTATCAGGGAGCTGATTAAGGCCGTATCAAGGGGCTGATTAAGGTCGTATCAGGAGGTTGATTAAGGTCGTATCAGGAGTCTGACTAAGGCTGTGTCAGGAGTCTGACCCAGGCTGTGTCAGGAAGCTGACTAAGGCTGTGTCAGGAAGCTGACTAAGGCTGTGTCAGGAGGCTGACTAAGGCTGTGTCAGGAGGCTGATTAAGGCTGTGTCAGGAGGCTGACTAAGACTGTGTCAGAAGGCTGACCCAGGCTGTGTCAGGAGGCTGACCCAGGCTGTGTCAGGAGGCTGATTAAGGTCGTATCAGGGGGCTGATATAGCCTTAATCAAGGAATTGTAACCCTGCGTGTTAGAACCCTGCGTGTTAGAACCCTGCGGGTTTATCCGGTTACCCTACGCGGTGGGGATGCCGGGTAAAAAAACGACTCCGCCATATCTTCCCGCGGGGGAAAACCGGCTTTTCAAGACCCAGACCGCCGGTTCCCCCTGTTTACTAAGACCCTGCGGGCTTTTCAGGCTTCGTCCCCAGTCTTTTTGCCCATTTTGCGAGGATCGTCATGATTACCGCAATACCGCCGCATACCGCAAAAAGACCCAGCATTCCTTTCCCCATAATGTTCAAGGACGCAAGTACATTGTTCAATACCGTCTCATCCATTTACCCCGCTCCTTTTCCGCCCCAAGAGGCTCATAAATACTGTACTATCAGACTCAAAACCAGCCCGCTTGCCGCCACCGAGGCGATTTGCCCCGAAACATTCGCGCTCACCGCGTGCATCAAAAAAATATTGGTGGGGTCTTCTTTAAGGGCGAGTCTTTGGATAACCCGGGACGACATGGGAAAGGCTGAAATCCCCGCCGCCCCTATCATGGGATTTACCTTTTTCTTTAAAAACAGGTTGAGCAATTTGACAAACAACACCCCCCCTACCGTATCAAGAATAAAGGCAAAAAGACCCAGGGCGAGGATCTTGAGGGTATCCAGGGTGATAAATTCCTCCGCTTTAAGGGTAAAGGCAATGGTAATACCCAGCAGCAGGGTTATCAGGTTGGTAAGATTTTTTTGCGCCGTTTCGGAGAGGGATTCCAATACCCCGCATTCCCGGATAAGGTTGCCGAACATGAGAAAACCGATAAGCGCCACCGCGGAGGGGGAAATAAAACCAACAATGACGGTTACGGCGATAGGAAAGAGGATCTTTAATATCCGGGGTATCTCCGTACTCGGCACGGGATCCATTCGGATCATCCGCTCTTTCCTTGAGGTAACGAGCTTTATGGCGAAAGGCTGGATGATAGGCACCAGGGACATATACGAGTAGGCCGCTACCGCGATAGGCCCCAAATAATCTGAATGAAGCACCTGGGAAACCAGGATGGTGGTGGGCCCGTCCGCTGCGCCGATAATGCCTATGGCCGCCGCGTCCTTGAGGCTGAACCCCAGGAGGCAGGACAGGGTTATGGTCGCAAAAATACCAAAATGGGCGGAGGCGCCGAAGAGAAAATACACCGGCCGTGAAAGCAGGGGAGAAAAATCTATCATCGCCCCTATACCGATAAAGAGGAGCAGGGGCATTACTTCGGACGCCCCGATTCCCTTTTCAAAAAGCCACTGGATTACCCCGTGGGTCTCCCCTATGCCGGGCATAAGCTGATTAAGCACCCCGCTTAAGGGCAAATTGACCAGGAGCGCCCCAAAGCCCATAGGCATGAGCAATGCCGGCTCGTATTCCTTCGCGATTCCCAAATACATAAGCGTGAGGCCAATACCGAACATGACGACCTGTTTCCAGCTTAAAGCGAGAAACCCTTCCAGTAGAAATTCCATATTCCTCCCCTAAACCTTTTTCCCCATTATGATCCTGAGGGACCTGTAGATTTTGAAATATACTACCATAAGACGGCCGCCTTGTCATGGCCCGAGATACAATGCCCGGCAAGGTAACATGACAAAATCATAGCCCAAAACGCATGGTCTTTTGTGCATAGAGGGTTATGTACTTTTTTATCAGGAACCAAGGGGATGCTTCCAGCGGACGAGGCCAGGGAAGGGGCGACGGTTTTTTTAAGGAGTTGACTCTATGAAGCAAAGAGAACACAAGCGGTTTGGTATAGCGGCGGTGTTGCCGGCCGCAACGGTCTTCCTTTCCTGCACCACCGGCGGAGGAAGGGCTTCGCCGTCCCCGCAGGGCACGGACTGGAGGGAAACCCTTTCGCGGGACGAGGCTGGGGAATACCCTGCCTGGGGCATATACTTTGTGTCCGAAGGGGACCCCCGCCCAGGCAGTGAAGGCGGCGGGTCATCCGGCCGAGAAGGACGCATCAAAGGGCATTGGCGGCATCACCGCGGGGGCGTGGAAGGCGGTGGTCAAGACCCGGTTTTCAGGCTCGGGAAGCAGGGGCCTCAAGACTCCCCGGGTTATCGAGCGTTCGTGACCCTTACGGCGGCCTGACCCGGGCTGTCTTCGGATCGAAAGACAGGCGGGAACAAGGTTGCGACCTAGTAGGCAGTCAAGAATTAAACTGAGGGTAAAGACGTTTCAGTTTTATCCGGGCATCCGCTGTCCTAAACCGCAAGGTGATCGTACTGCCTTTATCATTCCGTACTTCGTTCCACACCCGCACCCTCTGCCTCATCTCTTCCAGGGTCCCTACCCGGGCCGGTAATCCCTGGTTGTTTAGTACACTCAGTTCTATCTCCGCTATGTTTAGCCAACTGCCGTGTTTCGGTGTGTAATGCATCTCAAGCCTATCCTTTATCCGTTTCGCCTCTTCTGCCGGATATGTTTCATACAATGACGCTATATTGTGCGTGTTCAGATTGTCCATCACCAGTATAATCTTTTCCGCCAATAGAAAATCTTCATCTACCAATTTCCTCACTTGTTCCGCCCAATCCTTCCTCGTCCGCTTCTCCGTTACTTCCGCTCGCCTCCACCCCTCAAGGGGAGCCACAAACATAAAAATATCACACGTTCCATTTCTCACATATTCCGTGTCATAACATGCCACCTGTCCAGGCTTAGCCGGTAATGGTACCCTCGTTTCCCCTATCAACTGTTTCGGACATTCGTCCATACACACCAACGGATGTTTTTCATCCCGTTCCAGGGTGTATATGTCAAGAATGTCCTCCATACCGGCTACAAACTCCCCATTCCCTTCAGGGGGGATACAC
>JAITRH010000176.1 GCA_031288495.1 Treponema sp.
GCACTCAAAACCGGGGGATAAGAATTCCATGGGCGGCAATGCCCGCTCTTGACGAGCCGGGACGTGCTATGCCATAGTCTCGTATGGAAGCCCGTTCTATTTTTCGTAATATCTCTCCCCTGGATCACCGGTATGCTCTTTCAGAACAGGAACTCTTTGATGCCTTGGAGCCCTGGATTTCCGAGGAGGCCGTAATCGCCTCCTGCGTCAGGGCGGAAATCGCCCTCATCACCGCGCATCTCACCCTGCGGGGCCGCTTAAGCCCTGAACTGAAGGGAGCGCTGCAAGAGGCCGCAGCCGCGGTAAGCAGCGCGGAGGTATATGCTGAGGAAGCAAAGACCCGGCACAATATCCGTGCCTTGGTGCAGGTACTTAAGCGAAAGGTTCCCCCGGAAACCGCGGCTCTGGTGCATCTGGGGGCTACCAGCGCGGATATCCTCGATACGGCCCTGGCCTACCGTATGCAGGGCCTCACCCGCAAGATCATCCTTCCCCGTTTGCGGGACCTGGAACTTCGCCTGTGCGACCTGGTTGAACAAGAAGCGGCAAGCCCCCAGGTGGGCCGGACCCACGGCCAGCATGCGGTCCCCATCACCCTGGGCTTTGCCCTGGCCGAATACGTCTCCCGTCTGGGTAAGTCTATAGGGGAGATTGAGCGCCGCCGCCGGGACCTCAAGGGCAAACTCGCCGGAGCCGTGGGAGCCTACAATGCCGCGGCCCTGATCACCCCTGACCCGCAAGCCCTGGAACGGCTCTACCTGCAGGACCTGGGGCTTGAACCTTCGGAACATTCCACCCAGCTTGTGGAGCCTGAGTATCTTTTGCGGCTGCTCTTGGAATTCAACGTGGCCTTTGGAATCATCGCCAACCTAGCGGATGATCTTCGGAACCTCCAGCGCAGCGAAATCGGGGAACTGCGGGAGACCTTTGCCGCGGATCAAGTCGGTTCATCCACCATGCCCCAAAAACGGAACCCCTGGAACGCGGAACACGTGAAGAGCCTCTGGAAAGCCTTCATGCCCCGGGTGATGACCTTTTTCATGGACCAGATAAGCGAACATCAGCGGGATCTGACCAATTCTGCAAGCCAACGCTTCATTGCCGACTATGTATACGGCTTCTCCCTGGCCGTGAGCCGTATGACCCAGATCATCCAGGGGCTCAAGCCGGATCGGGAACGGCTGCAGTACAACCTGCAAGGTTCCGGCGGGGGTATTCCCGGGGGGATCATGGCGGAGCCTGCCTATATACTCCTTGCGGAAACCGGGGTTTCCGACGCTCATGAGGTGATTCGGCGGATAACCCTCAAGGCAGAGCAGGAGCAGTGCAGTTTTGCCGAAGCCCTGTTTCGGGAAGGGCCGGTGTTTGAACGGATCCGGGGGAAACTGGAGGAACTGGGCCGTGCAGCTTCCCCTGAGGAAGCCCGGTCTTTTTTTGAAAACCCCCAGAACTACTGCGGCCTAGCGGTGCAGCAGGCTAAAGCCCTGGCCAGAAAATACCGGATGCTGGCGGCCCGGACAGAACCTGCGGAAACCCCTTGAAGCAGTGTTCCGGTAATACCCATACTTTAAATGAAGGAAACCTACTATGTTTAACGAAGCTCTATCCTATGATGATGTGCTGCTCCTGCCGGGGTATACGGAGATATTTCCCAAAGACTGTGATGTGCATACGGATTTATGCGCGCACCTGCGCTTGAATGTACCCATTATTTCTTCGGCTATGGATACGGTAACCGAAGAACAACTGGCCATTGCCCTCGCCCTTGAGGGAGGTTCTGGGGTCATTCACCGGAACCTCAGCCCCGATGAACAAGCCCAGCAGGTGGCCCATGTGAAACGCTACCTCAACTGGATCATCGACGCCCCGGTTACCCTGGGTAAAGACGCCCGGATTCGGGATGTAAAACAGATGATGGAGCGGTACAAAGTATCCGGTATGCCCGTGGTGGACCCGGATGGGAAACTCTTGGGGATCATCACCAGCCGGGATCTCCGGTTCTGCAAGGACGACGGCCTTTCGGTAACCGCGGTGATGACCCGGCAGGTGGTGGTGGAACAGGGAGAACCTTCCGTATCCAGCGCCCGGGAGAAATTCGACCGGCACCGGATCGAGAAGCTGCCGGTGGTGGACGCCGCAGGCAGGCTCACCGGACTCATCACGGTCAAAGATATGGAAAAACATGCCAAGTTCCCCCGGGCGGCTACGGATAAGACCGGCAGGCTCCTCGTAGGCGCCGCGGTTTCTCCTCAGGACTACCTCATAAGGATCCCCCTGCTCAAGAACGCTAAGGTTGATTATGTCGTCCTCGATACCGCCCACGGGGATACCAAGAGCGTGATGGACGCGGTGCGGGGCATCAAGGAACGCTTCCACCTGCCGGTTATCGGCGGGAATGCCGCTACCAAAGGGGCAACCCGCAGGCTCATCGAAGCCGGGGCTGACGCGGTTAAGGTGGGCATTGGTCCCGGTTCAATCTGCACCACCCGGATCGTGGCAGGGATCGGGGTGCCCCAGTTTACCGCGGTATGGGAGTGCGCTGAAGAAGCTGCCCCATCGGGTATCCCCATCATCGCCGACGGAGGGATTAAGTTTTCCGGGGATATTACCAAGGCCATTGCTGCCGGAGCCAATGCCGTGATGATCGGTAATCTCTTTGCCGGCCTCAAAGAGGCTCCGGGCCGGGAAATCATCTTTGACGGCCGCATTTACAAGGAATACCGGGGAATGGGCAGCATAGGGGCCATCAATGACGGGGCCCGGGATCGCTATCAAATAGGCAAAGATGAGCATCCTGTTCCTGAAGGCATCGAAGGCCGGGTTCCTTACAAAGGGGAACTGCGGGATTACCTTATCCAGCTCGTATCAGGATTGCAAAAAGGCATGGGCTATTGCGGGTGCAAGACCATTGATGAGTTGAAGCAATACCGTCATTTCGTTAAGATCACCGCTGCGGGCCTTAGGGAAAGTCATGCCCATGATGTAAGCATCACCCAAGAAGCGCCCAACTATACGAGGTCGTAAACCCTGCCAAGAAGCGCCCGGTTGAGGCGGGCGCAAGCCCGGTTCCTGCAGTTCTCAGGGCCTCTTGGATTCATGGAAAAGGATGTTTTCAGGTTTTGGAGCGGGGCAGAAGGAGTATATATGAAGGTTGTGGTTATCGGCGCCCAATGGGGTGACGAGGGGAAAGGGAAGATCGTGGATTACCTGGCGAAAGAAGCCCAGATAATCGTCCGGTTTTCAGGAGGGGCCAATGCAGGGCATACCATTGTTATCGGGGATGAAGAGTACGCCCTGCACTTGATTCCTTCAGGGGTCCTGTATCCTGATAAAATGGTCATCCTCGGCGCGGGCATGGTGATTGATCCCGCGGCCCTTTTTACGGAACTGGCCATGCTGGAAGAACGGGGCATTGATACCACGGGCCGGGTTTTTATTGCGGATCGGGCCCACCTGGTTCTTTCCCGATACATTCAGATCGACCGGGATCGGGATAAGGCCCGGAAAAAGCCCATTGGTACCACAGGCCGGGGCATCGGCATTACCTATTCCATGAAAAGCGACCGGGAAGGAATCCGTATCGCCGACCTCGCCTGGAAAGACAAGCTGGATGAGCTTGAAACCGCGGATAAGGAATTTCTTGCCCCCTATAGGGAAAAACTACTGGATATGTCCATAGACCTTTCCGCCTACCTGGTCCATCGTAAGAACTCCCAGATTCTCTTTGAGGGCGCGCAAGGGACCCTCTTGGATCTGGATTTGGGAACCTATCCCTATGTGTCAAGCGGTATGTCCTGTGCCGCAGGAGCGGCAGTAGGCGGCTGCGTAGGCCCGCGCGCCCTGGATAAGGTCCTGGGGGTGTTCAAAGCCTATACGACCCGGGTGGGGAACGGCCCCTTCCCCAGCGAATTCGACCCGGATTCGGAAGATGAACTGTGCTGGTTTGTCCGGGATACGGGCCGGGAATATGGGGTAACCACAGGCAGGCCCCGGCGCTGCGGCTACCTAGACCTGGTGGCCCTGCGTTACGCCTGTCTCACCAACTCCATTGATTCCCTGGTGATAACCCACCTGGATGTGTACGATACCATGGAGGAGATCAAAGCCTGTATTGCCTACCGTATTGGGGACCGGATAGTGGAGGGTTTTCCTGCTTCGGTGGAGGCCCTCAACCATGCCAAGCCGGTCCTCCGTTCTTTTCCCGGTTGGAAGAAGTCCCTCTCCAATGCCCTGACGTACGAGGAATTCCCCCTTGAGGCTATGGAGTACATCGAGTTTATCGAACGTTTCTGTGAGACCCCCATCGACATCGTCTCGGTGGGGTATGACCGCAAGGAAACCATCATCAGGAAAAGCCCCTGGACCCGTTCATAAGCGGTATGGGGCGGCATAAACCCAAGGATTTGCTGCTGCTCATCTTGAACAACAAGCAGAAACAGGGATGCAGGGGCAAGGGGGAGGTCTAGGGTGGACCTTACCTCATCTGGTAGACAGAAAAATAAGCATGAATACAAACAAGAAGGAGAAGCATCTGGGGAAAAAAGGACAAAGAACCGGGTGTTTACGGCACTCGGTAATTCCTAGCGCAATTCCGGGAATGCCTCATAAGGCCTCCTAAAGTCTAGTGTTTTTCGTGGCCGTTCATTGAGCAGTCCCGCGATTCTTGA
>JAITRH010000189.1 GCA_031288495.1 Treponema sp.
GTCGGGAACTGCGGTCGGGAACTGCGGTCGGGAACTGCGGTCGGGAACTGCGGTCGGGAACTGCGGTCGGGAACTGCGGTCGGGAACTGCGGTCGGGAACTGCGGTCGGGAACTGCGGCTGCGGGCCTTACGGCCCTGGCAGCCGCAGTAGTAATCTTTGTTGCCTGTGAAAGCCCGGTCAATCCATCCCGTGTAACCAATGCGGAAGAGATTTTGGCCATAAGCGGGCCGGAATGGGTCAATGCCAAAGCCTATCCCGGGGCGAATCTTATCACCTGGGCCTTCACCAAAGACGCACAATCCTACACCGTGTACCGTCAGCGCAGCGACGGGTCTGATGCCCTCACCCTTTTAGCAAACACAAGCTCTCAAAGTTCGGCGTCTGTATCATTCTCCCATCTGGATGTGGTCAGTTTTGACAATCAGTTGGTGGACCAAGTGGGGTATACCTACTATGTAACCGCCAACAGTGGTCAGAGCGCTACCAGCCGGGCGCTTAAGGCCGATGGGGCTACCCTTATTAACGACGGGGCTTCCAGCACCGGGGTTACGGCGAATATCCCTGCCCGGACCACGGCGGTAACGAAACTCGTCCTTGATCCTGCAAACGAATTGAAGGTCGACTCCATAACGCCGGAACAAGTTAAAAGCAGTAGCGGCGATATATTACTCGTTACCTGGCCGAATCATAACCCGGCGTTTTCCTATACGGTGAAGTATGATCTGGGTAAGGCTCTCACACTGAATCTTACTCCTGCTAATAGTGAGGATAATGTTGCTGGTAATGGTTCTCCTGATACTGAGGGTTGGGATGTTACCAGGTACTACCGGGCGCCCCTCTTTGGGGGGACCAATACCCTGCGAATCACCGTGAGCTTGGGGGAGGATGAGTATTACTACAAACCGGTGGAACTCTCCAAGGAATTACCCGCCTATGCCCTGACCCAACTGCCTTCCCCTACCTTCATACAGAATAATCCCATAACCCGTTCCGGAACCGGCGCTGATATAACCTGGACGCCCGCTACAGGCGCCTCAAAAGATACGGTGTATAAGCTCTACCGGATTGAGGCCAAAGGGATTAGTACTACCAATGCGTACTCTGGGAGCCAGGTAGAGGTAGTCGGCGACTGGGTTGCCGTAACCGGAGCCCCAGTTCTTAGCGGTACCGCTCTAACGGTAACGGATACCGGCCTTGACCTTACCAAGGGGTATCTCTATGCCCTCTATGCTGAAACCGGAACCGGAGCAAACCCGGCGAAATCCCTGCCGACCCTGTACGGCCTTGCACCCGCCGCGGCGCCTGCTAACACCCTTAGTGTTGTGTCCACCTATACGACCAATACCGCCGGTGATCGGGACTACTCCGTTACCATCGGCTGGACAGCCCAGGAGGGCGCTGCCTACAAGCTGGAACGGGCGCTTACCACCACCTATCCGAATGCCATTGGGACCTTTACCGAGATTGCCCTGCCGGCCACGATCGCCGGACGCTACACCGTGCTGGATACGCCTGCAATCAGGAACTCCTACATCTACCGCCTTACCGTAACCCTGGAGGGAACTACGACGATATTCGAGGAGGCCCTTGATGACGCCCCCTTTAGGGAGTATGTGAATTCGTCAATTTCTGTTGCTTCGACGAATATCTCTACTGCCTATGCCACGGACGTTACCATTAGCGGCCTGGGGTATGACAATGACCTGGCGGTGGACATTTACCGGGCCGAGGCGGATTCTTCAGTCAGTACTGGCAATTATACCACAGCAGTCGGGAAGCTGAACTTTACCAAAATAAAGGAAAACTTCTCCCTCAAGGACAGTAACACCTACACCGACGAAGGCCTGAAGATTGGTACCAAGTACGTCTATCGCCATGTGGTTAAAGCCGGCGGCAAGGAACTCTACAACACGAATGAGAACCATCTGGCTAAGGCCGGTTGGGTGCAGATTCCTTCCGTGCCCACGTTAAACAATGTGCAAAGCCTTAGCCTGAGCGGCAGTAACAATGCTACCTATTACTACAAGGTTTCGGTTCGGTACGGGATCATCCTTAGCGGGACTAAAGTACAGCTTCAGAGTAGGGCCCTTAATGCTACTGCGGATGCTCCTTGGGTATCGGGCACGGATAGTACCGTAACGCAATTCACGGGTACTACCCCGCCCACCGGCTCAAATCTGTCAGATGACGATTACTATGTCACCCTTACCAAACCGGCCAATGCGGCTAACTTTAGCTACCGGATCGTGCTGGTTGATCAAGAGGGGACTACCGCATCTACTGATAACAATGTACTGGCGTATACCATCGACTGGCAGTAATCCCGCCTTTTTCTAGGGCCTCATAAGCCCCCGGCCCCTCCGGAGCGTCCTGTTCCGGAGGGGCCTTTGTATGTTTCACCGCTTCCCCAGGTTTTGAAACGAACAATCCCCCTAAGCCCGGGCTAAAGGCCCGCGGACTTTTGCTTCTTTGCCTCACCTCCCGTTAAAGGGCACGTACACATGAACCATGATAGGAGAGCGCCTGGCAGGGAGGAATAAGCCCGTGCTCATTGTTCGAGAGCGGCTCAGGCCAAGGCGTAAGGAGCTCAGGCCAAGACTCAAGGGGGTAGGGCCATACCGCCCGATAAACGCACCCGGAATCACCCGCCACAAGGTGCTTTAACCGCCCAGTGCGGGGTATCTGTACCGCCCGACACAAGATGCTTGAATCGCCCGGTGAACGCGCCCGGAACCGGGCGGCCCGTCGGCAGTACGCCTTATGGCCCGTCGGCAGTACGCCTTATGGCCCGTCGGCAGTACGCCTGACGGCTCGTCGGCAGTACGCCTTATGGCCCGTCGGCAGTACGTCTGACGGCTCGTCGGCAGTACACCTGACGGTCCGTCGGCAGTACGTCTGACGGTCCGTCGGCAGTACGTCTGACGGTCCGTCGGCAGTACGCCTGACGGCTCGTCGGCAGTACGCCTGACGGCCCGTCGGCAGTACGCCTGACGGCCCGTCGGCAGTACACTTGACGGCCCGTCGGCAGTACGCCTTATGGCCCGTGGAGTTTTGAGGTCCGCAGATTATGCTGATGACCCCGATTAAAGCAAAGCGGCAAGCCTGACCCTTCCAAGCAAGCCCTAGGCTTGCAAATGACCCTTTGATCCGGTTCCGGGCGGCTCAGGCGCCCGGAACCGCCCGACGCGGCCTTGCCGGGGGAATCCCTTTTTACTGCCGGAACAGCGGCTATTCCCCAAGCCGGGATTTTAGGGTAGACTCAAGGCCATACCAGTAAGGAGATATAGCATGGAAACTTTGGATATGCGGGGGAAGCCCTGCCCGATTCCCGTGGTAAACGCCAAGAAAGCCCTGGCCGAACAGGAGGGCGTGACGGTTATCGTAGACAATGTTATCGCGGTACAGAACCTTGAAAAGATGGCCGCCGGTTCAGGCTGGGGGTTTTCTTATACCCAGGAGGGGGAGTCCCGGTATACCGCTACCATCATCAAAGACCCGCACAAGACCCGGCAGGAAGTTCCGGCGGAACCCCTGCCGAAGGACCCGGCCCCGGGATGCGGGAAGCAGGGGCCGGTGGTGCTCGTAACGGCCGACACCATGGGCCGCGGCTCCGAGGAGCTTGGGCGGCTGCTCATCAAGGGCTTCATATTTTCCCTTACCCAATTACATCCGCTGCCGGAAGCGCTTATCTTCTTGAACGGCGGCGCGCATCTCACGACAAAAGGGGCAAACACCCTGGAGGACCTCAAGGCCCTCGAAGCGCAGGGGACCGAAATCTATACCTGCGGAACCTGCGCCAATTACTACCACTTGACCGAGGCCCTCGCCGTAGGAAGCCTTACGGACATGCTGAACATAAGCGGCAAACTGGCAAAGGCATCCTCCGTGATTACCCTATGATATACGCCAATTACGCCGCCACTGCTCCGGCATTGTCCCGGGGGGTGGTAAACGAGTTATACGGCTATATAGGCGGCATACACCTCAACGGGGGGCGGAATTTTGAGGGCCTCGAAGCGCAGGCCCTGGCCCTGCGGGCCCGCAGGGCCGTGGCGCGGCTCTTTGGGGTTTCGGATCCCCTGCGGGTGATCTTCACCGGCGGCGCCACCCAGTCGCTGAATATGCTTATCCACGGCCTTGTCAGGGAGGGCTGCCATGTCCTTGCCACGATGATGGAACATAACGCGGCGGCCCGCCCCCTTGAGGGCCTCCGCAAAAACGGCAGGATAGGGCTTGACTGGCTTCCCTGCAGCCCCGAGGGTTTCCTGGACGCGGAAGAAGTCCGCAAGGCAATAAAGAAGAACACCAGGCTGCTCGTCATGACCCATGCCTCCAACGTCCTCGGTACGATACTGCCGGTAACCGAGTGTTTCAGGATTGCCCGTGCACAGGGCGTCTTTACGGTGTTGGACGCGGCCCAGACCGGCGGCATCCTGCCGCTTACCATGGGGGAGTGCTGCGACGCCCTGGTGTTTGCGGGGCACAAGGGGCTTGGGGGGCTTGCGGGCTCAGGGGGCTTCGTGCTTGGGGAAGCCCTTTCAGGGGAGATGCGGCCCTGGATGAGCGGAGGCACCGGCAGCGCCTCCGGTTCTCTTGCTATGCCTGATTTCATGCCGGACCGGTTCGAGCCGGGTACGCAAAACACCATCGGCATCCTGAGCCTTGCCGCGTCCATAGAGGAGATTTTACGCATAGGCGTGGAAACGATACGGGAGCGGGAACGGGGATACACCGCGCGCTTCTTATCGGGGCTGGGGGACATAAAAAAGGTGGACCCTTGCGGAACCCGTGACCCGGACCGCTGCGTACCGGTTGTTTCAGTGGTGATCCGGGGATACGACGCCGGAGAGGCCTCCCGGCTTTTATTTGAGCGGCACGGTATCATCACCCGCAGCGGCCTGCATTGCTCGCCCCTCGCCCACCAAACCGGCGGGACCTTTCCGGGCGGGACGGTCCGCTTCAGCTTCGGAGGGGGAACAACGGACGCCGAGATTGACGGGATCCTCGAAGGGCTGTCCGCATTGTAGGCGGCCGCAGGGGCCCGGGGCTTTTGCCGTCTCGGATTCTATCACAAGCGGGGCATGCCTCTCGGTCTGCAGGGTGCGCCTTCGGGTAAGCCTGTGTACCTGCCCAAAAGAGGGATTGCATAGACCAGGGCGCACAGGTTTCGGCCATCCACCGGGCCCCGGCGGTCCGGGCCGCCTGTGCAAATTGCAGCCTGGAATCACCTGCCTTTTCCGGTTTAATCAAGGGCTTGCGCATCCTTTGCCGGACATAGCATGACCGGTACCGGACCTGCAATCCCCAAGAGTCAAAAGAACCTGCGGAGGGATAAAACCCTTACCATCCGGCAGGCCCTCTTGCGGAAAACCTAGGGGCTCCCCTTTGCCTTTTCTCATAGACCTTCCGGTAAACCCCCGGATTCTCCGCGAGAGGCGCCTTCCCCTCTTAAGAGCCGGTTTCCCTGTACCGCCGGTGCCGGGGCTTTCATACAAGCCCTTCCCCGTACCGATGGGGTATCTCAATCTACCGCAGCCGAAACGCGATAGGTATGGCGATCCGGGCCGGCGCCGGGGGCCTTGGGAAGGGGGCTGCGGCATATATGGTCTTCATGGCTGCTTCGTCCAGGATTTCGTGGCCGCTGCTTTTCAGGACCTGTACCGCGCTGACCCGGCCGTCTTCATGGATGGTAAAGGACACCTCGGTTACCCCCTGTATGCCCGCTTTCCGCGCCGGATCAGGGTAGACCAGCTTATCCCGGATCCGCCGCTGCAGGTACCGGTAATTGCGTTTAATGTATTCCGCGCCGGGAGCGGCCTTTCCTGCGGACTCCCCGGCCCTTTCCGGGACTCCGGTAGGGCCGGCGCTTTCCCCGGGTACCGGGGCCGGGTCTGCCCTGTCCTCGCCTTCACTCCGGTCTTCGGCGGGTTCCTCCGTAAGGTCAAGGTACTGCTCCGCGGGGTCCTGCTCGGGAACCGGGAGCGGCTCTGCAGGCGGCGGGGCTTTGGGAGCAGCCTGCGGAGGAGCCGGAACCGGAGCCGCCGGTTCGAGCAGGGCGATATTGATGAGGGAGAAGGTTTCCTGGGGCGTATCTTTTGCCGGGGATTCCGAAGCGCCGGGGATTGTTACGGAGAGCAGGGAGAAAAGGCCGATGTGGAAAAACGCCGAAACGCCGAGCATAAGGGGAAACAGGTAACGCCTTTTCATGTATAGGTACCTCTTTAAACCGGAACTGCCCCCTTATAGGAGGGGAGGGTAATCCACGCCACAGGCCGGGCAGAGGGCGGCCCTCTATGCCCAAAAACAGAGGGCGCCCTCCTTATCCTTAAGGCCGATTCCCAATGACCTGCCTGCCATTTATTTGTACCGCTCCTCCTACCCTAAGGTCAATGTAAGGGTAAAGCGGCGCCCTGCCTGTGGGGAGTAACGCCGTAGCTCATAATACGGGTCAAGGATATGGTCCATTTCCCCGGGAATCGGGACCTTCTTTCCCAAGCCGGCGCGTACCTTGGGCTGTGCCGGAAGATAGACCTTCGGTACCGGCGTACCGGGGCGGCAAGGGGGCCGCCGCCTTCTATGGTTATGAGCATGATTTCATCCTATCGATTTGTACCCCCGGGGTCATTACCCTTTCGGCATACGGGGTAGATCACCGCCCATTTTGTACCGGCCGGAACAGGAGGATACACCCTGGGATACCAACCTTGCAGGAATCTCCCTGCTTTGGGTAGAATAAGCCTATGAGCAAGGTATTGTTGATGGGCAACGAAGCTATCGCCCTGGGGGCCCTACGGGCAGGGGTGTCCGTAGTAAGCGGGTATCCGGGAACCCCTTCTACGGAAATTCTCGAAACCCTGGTCCGGGAAAGCCAAAAACCGGGGACCCAGGACCGGCCGCTCTATATTGAATGGTCGGTCAATGAAAAAGCCGCCCTGGAACTTGCTGCAGGAGCTGCCTGTTCCGGAGCCCGGGCGCTGGTAACCATGAAGCAGGTGGGTCTTAATGTGGCTTCGGATCCCCTGATGAGCCTCAACTACATCGGCGTGCTGGGAGGGCTCGTGGTGGTGGTGGCCGATGATCCGGGACCTATCTCTTCCCAGACCGAGCAGGATACCCGCCATTTTGGCCAGTACGGGAAGTTTGCGGTTTTTGATCCTGCTTCTCCAGAAGAAGCCTACACCATGATCGCCGATGCCTTTGCCTATTCCGAGAAATACCAGCATCCGGTCATAGTGAGGCCTACTACCCGGATCTGCCACAGTTACGCCTCAGTATCCCTGTTACCGGATCTGCCCTGCACAAGCCCCCCAGGTTTTGATAAAGCCGGGGGTAGATGGGTCATTTTCCCCAGTCTTGCCTACCGGAACCATATCGCCATCGAAGCAGACCTCCTAAAACTCACCGAGGATTTTTCCACCTACCACGGAAATGGGCTTATAGAGAAAAGAGAAAAAAGAGAAAAGATAGGAGAAACAGGCCCATCCCCTTTAAAAGGTATCGCCGCAGGGGGGGTGAGTTTTGCCTATGCCCAAGAAGCCCTTCTGGACATACCCGGGGAGTATAAACTGCTCAAGGTGGGAACGGTCCCCTTTCCCCAAGCATTGGGCCGTACCTTTCTAAAGGGGCTTAAGGAAGTATTAGTCATCGAAGAATTGGATCCGGTGATTGAACGGGAGCTTATCTATCTATGCGGCAGGGAGCAGGTACCGGTACAGATAAAAGGTAAACTCTCCGGGGATATGCCCCAGGCCGGGGAATATAGGGTTTCCCAGATTGCCGGGCGGCTTCGAGCCTTCCTTGGGGCAGGGGGAGGGCCGGTAGTCCCTGCGCCGGAGGAGCCTGTACATACCCAGGGGGTGCCTCCCCGTCCTCCGGTCTTATGCGCCGGCTGCCCCCACCGGGGCTCCTTTTTTGCGGTCAAAGAGGCGGTTCGGGAACAGGGCCGAGGCAGAAAAGCGGTATTTTCCGGGGATATAGGCTGTTATACCCTGGGAAACGCCCTGCCTCTTGATATGGTAGATACCTGCCTCTGTATGGGCGCGGGTATCACCATGGCTCAGGGGATTAACCGGGTGGAGCCGGGGACGTTGAATATCGCCTTTATCGGGGACTCGACCTTCTTTCATACAGGATTACCGGGACTTATTAACGCCGTGTATAACCAGGCGGATGTGGTGGTGGTGATCCTGGATAACGGTACTACCGCCATGACCGGTAACCAGGCGCATCCCGGCATGGGGAGGACCGCCACCGGTAAAGCCACCAAAAAACTCAGTATCTTTGACCTGGTCTCTGCCCTCGGGGTCCAGGAACTGGTCAGGGCCGATGCCTTTGACCTGATTGCCGCAAAACAGGCGGTGAAACAGGTTTTGGATAAACCGGGGGTCCGGGTTATCCTGTTTGAAGGCCCGTGTATCATGGTCCATAAAGGCACAAGCCCCTGGAAGATCCGCAGGGAACACTGTACCGCTTGTATGGTTTGTATCAAGAAACTCGGTTGTCCGGCGATTTCCCGGGTTGCCGCGGCAAGGGAATCTGAACCGGGTACGGAGGCGGATAAGCCGGTCATTGATCCGGTGCTGTGTACGGGATGCGGTATTTGCCGGCACCTTTGCGCCTTTGATGCGATTCGGAGGGAACCTTGAACCGCTCTAGCGAAACAAGAGAGAATCAAAAGAACTGTTTAATCACCGGGGTTGGCGGACAGGGGACCCTGTTCCTTTCCCGGCTCATCGGTAACGCAGCCCTTGAGCAGGGCCTTACGGTCCGGGGTACGGAAACTATCGGCATGGCCCAGCGAGGCGGCAGTGTGGTAAGCCACATCAGGATGGGGATCGATATATACGCGCCCCTCATTCCCCTACACCGGGGGGATCTTATCATCGCCTTTGAATGTATCGAAGCGGTACGGGTACTGCCTTTCCTCGCTGAGGAAGGCCGGATGATTGTCCTCAACAGACTAATACCGCCGGTAAGCAGCACCCTGGGGGCGTACCGCCATGATCCTGCGGCACTGCTGAGGCCCCTGAAAGAACGGGTAAAACAGCTCATCCTCATAGACGGAGAGAAGCTCATACACCAATGCGGGAGTCCCCGAGGGGTAAATGTGGCTCTCTTGGGAGTCGCCCTTACCCTCAACTATTTACCTTTTACCCCTGAAGACATCATCCGGCTCATGACGAGACACGTACCGCCGCAATTGCTGGAGCTTAATCTCAAGGCCCTCCGGATCGGTCTTGCAGGGTGCCGCTGAAATCCGTGAAGCAAGGCATAGGGGCGGTGAGCGGCAACGTATGCTAAAGGGCTCCTGGCCCTGGGGACGTGGAGCATGCTGCGGGGAAATCCTGGTATCGAAGCGGAGGTTCGCTGTCGGGGGAATAGCGGGTACCCATTGCCTTGTGAAGCTTCAGATAAGGCGGGCCTTTCGGGAAACCGGTGGATTCTTGCCTTTCAGGGTTTCCCGTAATTCTATCTAGAAAAAGTAATGACGGATTGGAGAATAGGGGATTCGAACCCCTGACCTATAGATTGCGAACCTATCGCTCTAGCCAACTGAGCTAATTCCCCAGGCCTATCTTTCCACTTGAGGCTGCTTCAACGGATCAACGGTGAAAACAACCTTAATGCTCATAACTCTATCAAACTTTATAAAATTGATCAAGGGGGTATATAATTTTGCGGCGAGGAAATGCTCTTCCGTCGTGCCCGTGCCCTGCGTGACAAGGCGTATCGCCTTCCCCGGTTGTTCGCTCCGGGTAACGATGTTCCTCACGCCGTACTTCTTCATCACCGCCCCGTCCATGCGGTACAGGGATATGGAAAGGGATCCCCGGGTACGGTCCTCGGCGCACTTGTGGGTTATGGTCTTGTATATGGTGGACTTGCTCTTTTCGCCGGTCAGGGCCATAGGGCTTGCGCCGACCCCGCCTAAGGGTAAATTGCTGATTCCTTTTCTTGACAAATACGCTCAATAAGGATAGACTGACTTTATAAATTAACCCATTAGAGGGAGGCCGTATGGCAAAGGTAGAACTTAAAGGTATTTGTAAGGTCTATGAGGGGAATGTCCGTGCCGTGGATAATGCCAACATAGTAGTCGAGGATAGGGAATTCGTGGTTTTTGTCGGACCTTCAGGGTGCGGTAAGTCAACGACCCTGCGGATGGTGGCCGGTTTGGAGGATATCTCCGAGGGAGAACTCTATATCGACGGGGAATTGATGAACGACGTCCCCCCCAAGGATCGGAATATCGCCATGGTATTTCAGAATTATGCCCTCTATCCTCACATGAGCGTGTATGAGAATATGGCTTTTGGACTGCGGATCAAGAAAGTGGATAAGGCCGAGATTGACCGCCGGGTTCACGAAGCAGCGAAGATCTTGGACATCGAGAAATTCTTGGAACGTAAACCGAAGGCCTTGTCCGGCGGTCAGCGGCAGAGAGTCGCGGTAGGCCGGGCTATCGTCCGCAATCCCAAGGTGTTCCTCTTTGACGAGCCTCTTTCCAACTTGGATGCCAAGCTCCGGGTACAGATGCGGGCCGAAATTTCAGGGCTCCACCACCGGCTCGACGCCACGATGATTTACGTTACCCATGACCAAGTGGAAGCCATGACCATGGCCAACAAGATCGTGGTTATGAAGGACGGCAAGGTTCAACAAATCGGCTCTCCCCTGTATCTGTACAATTATCCGATCAACAAGTTTGTGGCCGGCTTTATCGGTTCTCCACCCATGAACTTCCTCTCCGTGAAGGTCCTTGAAAAAGACGGTTCTATCGTGCTGGTTGAAGAGGGATGCTTTGAGGTAAAACCGTCGGCTGAGCACAGCCCTTACCTCAAAAAATATGTAGGGAAAGAAATATTCTTTGGTATCCGGCCTGAAGATATGCTCTTTACGGAGAAACCGGCGCCGGAAAATAACATATCCTTTAGCATCACCGTGGTGGAGCCCCTGGGGGCGGATATCCACCTCTGGCTGACTACCTCCAAGGGCCAGCCCCTGGTGGCCCGTACCGAACCAACCCATACCTTCAAGGTGGGAGAAACCATCAATTTTGTCCCCCGTATGGACAAGGCCCGGTATTTTGACCGGGATACGGAAGTGGCCATTCTTGCGGAACTTGCCGCGGCCGCGGCTAAAGGGTAGGAACTTCTCGGGTTTTACCAAAAGCTCAGGGATGGTTCCAGGTGCAAGGCCGATGGTGTTTTAGAGACGAAGGCTTTTTGTTTTAGCGGAGATACGGTGGGGCTGCCCAAAGAAAAGGGGCAGCCCCTTGTTTTTTGGGGACAGCCCCGGGGCGAAGGGGCGGTGCCATAGGGCAGTCAAAAAAAGCCCCCGGTGGAACCGGGAGCCTTAAAGGGGATCCGGGGCGGTTTAGCGGTTAAGGGTTACGGTCTCGGCCTTTAGGGAATACCCGAAAAACAGGGAATTGCCTTCGGCATCCCGGCCGAGGATGGGCGCAGCTTCACCGGTAACGGTAAGGGCGGTGCCTTCGCCGGGCATGGGGAGGGAACCCTTAATATAGTAGTTGTTCCCCTGATCCTGGACCACAGGAGTGCCCTCCACCAGGGTCAGCGTACCGGAGATGGCCGCCGCCGACCCTTCGCCGGGGCCGCTTGGGTTCAACGGAGCGATGTCCGCCGTAGGAGCTATGGCGCCGTCGCATCCGGTAAAGGTGATGGCCGTACAGAAGCTCAGCAGCAGGGCCGGTATAAAACTTCCTTTCATGTTCGATTCCCCTGCTTAGTAAGCCGCCACATAGGTTTGGCCGTTAAAGGTAAGCTGCCGTACGCTGAAATACTGGCCGACGAAGGTTCCATCATCCAGTATTTTAGACGACCAGCCCTGCAGCGTCACCTTGGCGCCTACCACGAGGCCGGGCACCGAGCGCATGAGCCGGCTCAATCCCTTCACAAAGTAGGTGCCGGACCCGTCCCGTACCGCAAGCTGTCCGTTGACAACCTCCAGGGTTCCCGAAATCGTAACGGAAACAAGATCCCCGCTGCTTTGGCCCGCTTCGGGCAATCCATGAGCACCAGGACCCTGTCCCGGCCCTCCCCACCCCGCAAAGACAGGTGCCGTCATTGCCAGGGCGGCAATCGCTGCAATCAAAAACGTCTTCATACCGTATCCTCGTTTGCATAGCAAACTGCGGTCTTTCCCGCGGTCTTTGATTTCCCCGCCCTGCGGCGGGGATGTCTATAGAATACGGCCTGAAGCAATCCAAAACAGGGGATCAGGGGGAAAATCTTTTTTCGATTTCCTGCTGTTTGTGCTGTCCCTTCTGCCAGCCATAGGTTCCGGTGTCTTCGGTAACCGGAGCAGTTTGCCGGGTATCCCCCTTGTCCTTCCCCAGGGAAAGGCCGATACCAAGGCCTGCTCCTACCAACAGAACCGCGGCAAAGGCAAGCAGAAGGATTTTCAGGGTATGGTTATAGGTAACCGTAACCACCATGCCCACATGGCAGTCCGCAGGGGTCGGTATTGCGGCAATTTTACCGTTGTTAAAGAGGACGATGCTTTTCGGCTCCCCTACTTGTACAATGACGCCTTTCATGCTCCCCCCTCCTCGAAGGGAATAGGTTCCCCGGGAACCTGTTCCCATGCATGGGGCACAAACGAATATACATAAGGATACTCCCCCTCGGCTATGATAAGGAGCGCCACAATATAGGGGCGGTATTTTTCCAGCGCCTTCCGGGGAAAGGTTTCCGCAAGGCGGGTAAGCGGCAGGCGACGGCTTGTAAGGGTTTGGGCCAACAGTTCAGGATTGTGCCGCAGGGTTTCCGCAATGCGCCGGCAGAGTGCGCGGGAACGGGCCTGTTTGGGGCATTTCTTGAGCAGCGTCGTCCATGAAAAGTCCCATTGGGAAAATTCGCGGTCTATAGCCTCAATTTCAAGACGCAAATTGTTTTCCTCTTCCGCCCGCTTATACACTTCCCGGGATACCTCCCCTTCCCAGGGTATATCTTTTGTATCGATGAGGGCAGACAGGGAAAAGAGCTGTTTTTGCAGGGCCCGTTCCTTTCGGGCCGTGTCGATGAGGCGGTTGCGGATTACCGCCGCGGCATAGGGGATAAACGCGCCCTGTTCGCCGTCATAGGTTTGGACGCTGCGGACAAAGGCAAGCATGGCCTCGGTGAGCATGTCTTCTCTGGATTGACCTTTGAAGAAAACCTTGGACACCCATTTCTTGATAAAGGGCATATAGTCATGGAGCAGGGTATTCAAGGCGTGTTTGTCCGTCTTGGCAAGGCGTACCTGTTCCTCAAGGGGCATCTTATTACCTGGTTCCAACGCTGTATTCATTGCAAAACAATCTCTACCCTAGAGGATACGAAAAGGGGAACCCCCAAACAGGGGGTAAAAACCCCGGTCTATGGGCTTTTACCTCACCCTATGGGGTATTAAGCCCATGCTATGACCTTTAGGAGCTCATGGCATGAGGTACAAAACATCAGCCTATGGGCTTTTTACCTCACCCTATGGGGTATTAAGCCCATGCTATGACCTTTAGGATATCATAGCATGAGGTACAAAACATCGGCCTATGGGGTTTTTACATCATCCTATGGGGTATTCAGTCCATGCTATGACCTTTAGGAGCTCATGGCATGAGGTAAAAACATCGGTCTATGGGCTTTTTACCTCACCCTATCGGGTAATAAGCCCATGCTATGACCTTTAGGAGCTCATGGCATGAGGTACAAAACATCGGTCTATGGGGTTTTTACCTCACCCTATGGGGTATTAAGCCCATACTATGACCTCAAGGAGTCCGAGGCATGGGGTAAAAACATCGGCCTGTGGGGTCATTGGGTCCGGCTATTCCCGGTCTTCTGCCCCGGTTGAAGCGTTTCCCAAGCTCATCCGCTGCCATCGTAGCCTTGGGCAGGTCGCCTGCTTGATAGATTGGGCCTTCACCCTTTGGATAGCAAGGGTTGCTTCTTTTTGTTGAGGAATGAGGTCATAGCCTGATAACAAAAACCCTTCTTGTCCCTTTCGGGTAATGGTATATGCCCTCCCTAATTCCCTTACCTCTTTCCGAGGATACGCCCCGTATGCTACCATGGGGTATGAATAAACGCACGATCCGGGCGGATGGGCTCTTATTGCTGACCGCTTGCATCTGGGGTTTTGCCTTTGTAGCGCAGCGCAGCGGTATGGAATATGTAGGCCCCTTTATGTTTAACGGGATACGTTTTATCCTGGGGAGTATTTCCCTGCTTCCCCTGATTATCGTAAGAAACCTAAAACTTGCATCCGATAAACCCGCATCAATGCCGGCTCCCACAGGGAAAAGGGCTTGGATAGGCCCTTCCATGCTGGCAGGAACCTGTCTTTTTATCGCCGCCTCCCTGCAACAAATAGGGATTATCTATACTACGGCAGGCCATTCCGGGTTTATCACCGGGCTGTATGTGGTGCTGGTCCCTCTATTCGGTATAGCCCTGAAAAGAAAAACCGGCTTACCGACCTGGATAGGCGCGGTATGTACCCTCACGGGGCTTTTTTTTCTCAGTACCGCCGGGAATATGGGCGCCGTGAATCTTGGTGACGGGATTACCGCAGTGGGGGCCATTTTCTGGGCCTTTCATGTCTTAGTGATCGATCGATTGGTACAAAAAGTGGATCCCCTGGTCCTGTCGGCAGGCCAATTTGCCTGGTGCGGTATGGGTTCCCTGGTCCTTGCCTTCCTGAGTACCGAATCCTTCTCTCCGGGCGCGGTGGTACAGGCCCTGGTTCCCATCCTGTACAGCGGATTAGGGTCCGTGGGCATTGCCTATACCCTCCAGGTGGTAGCCCAGCAGGATGCCCCTCCTGCGCATGCCACGATCATCCTCTGCTTGGAAGGGGTCTTTGCCGCCATAGGGGGATGCCTCATCCTGGCTGAGCCTTTGGGCTCATGGACCCTGGCGGGGTTTATCTGCATGTTCTGCGGCATGGTAGCCGCCCAGTGGGAGCTCATCGCCGGGGCTGCTAAGGCGGTCTAAATGGGTAACCTTTCCAGCAACCCTCAGGTACGGCTTTTTACCAATGACCGGGAAGGGATCTTTCTCCGGCGGCCCAACCGCTTCCTCATCATCATTAAGGACGGTACGGAAGAAGTGGTATGCCACTGCCCCAATCCGGGGCGGCTCATCGAATTCCTCTTTCCCGGAGTCCGGATGATTCTGGAAAAACGGCGCCTTTACCCCGATCCTGGACGTTCAGCAGGGCACGGGGCTTTAGCGAAAGCCGGTTCCAAGGCCAAGACCGGCTGGACCATCGGAGGGGTGTATTACCGGAACGGGGTGGTCCCGCTTTTTGCGGCCCGGGCAAATCGGGCGGCAGCGGGCCTAATCCTGAAAAAAATCATCCCCGGTCTCAAGGAACTCCATGCCGAGTATACCGTCGGTTCCTCCCGGTTTGATTTCCTGGGGATTGATGCAGAAAACCGGCCCCATCTGATTGAGGTGAAGGCCTGTTCTCTGGTGGAAAACCGGGTGGCTATGTTTCCCGATGCGCCCAGTACCCGGGCGTCAAAGCACCTGGAAGAACTGGCGGCCCTTACCAAGCAGGGGTATTGGGGGCACGTACTTTTTGTCATTGTCCATGGCAAGCCCCAGGTGTTCATCCCAAACCTGCACACGGATCCCCTTTTTGCCGCCGGGCTCAGCCGTTATGGAGTGGCCCCAGGTCCTCAGGACCAGGATAGCCCAGAGCTTGTAAGCCCTGGGGTGGGTAAAGTACAGATTCATGCCAGCCTGCTTCATTGTAACCCGCAAGGGGAGGCCGGGTTAGCCGCTTCTTATGTGCCGGTGGATCTCCGCCATGGCGCATTGGCCGAAAGCAACCGGGGGAATTACCTGATACTCCTGGAAGTGCCCCAGGAAAAAAGCGTTGAGGTCGGCTCCCTCGGGACCTGTACCTTTGCCCCAGGGTGGTACGTGTATACCGGGTCTGCGCAAAAGCACCTGTCCCACCGGGTCAACCGGCATCTGCGAAAAATTCGCAAACACCCGCACTGGCATATTGATTATCTTACCCCGCACACCGGGACCGTCAAAGCCCTCCCCATCATGTCTTACCGGAACCGGGAATGTGAGCTTGCCCAGCACCTCACCGCCTTAGGGGGAAAGGCAATTCCTGGGTTTGGCTGTTCCGACTGCCGGTGTAAAAGCCATCTCTTTTATTTTGCCGGCCCCCCTATGGAAAACAGGGCCTTTGTGGAGGTGCTGCTCCGGTATAGAGCGGACTTCGCCTAACGTACCTTGGGGACAAGCCGCCGGGAACCCCTCCCGCCCAAAACCTGCGCCATGAGAAACGCCGGCCTTAGCGGGATCGGGTTACCCCCCGGCGTTGACAATAGGGACGGATCACGCAGCGGGAACAAAAGGGACTTACCGGTCGGCACAGGCGCTGCCCGTAGAGCACCAAAAGGGCATTGATACCCTTCCAATACTTCCGAGGAAGGGCTGCTCTGAGGGCGGTTTCGGTCTGTTCAGGATGAACGGATGAAACCCACCCGAGGCGGTTACTGATCCGGTGGACATGGATATCTACACAGATCCCATCCAGGTCAAAGGCTTCGGTCAAGACCAGATTCGCGGTCTTCCTCCCCACTCCCGGGAGGGCCAGGAGCTCCTCCATCGTTGCCGGTACGCGGTGGCGGTATTGTTCCATGAGGATGGCCGCGATCTTCTTAAGATTAGCGGCTTTGGTCCGATAGAATCCCGCAGGATACACCAGGCGGGCAACTTCTTCCTCCGGCAAGGCCGCCAAGCCTGCCGGATTGGGGGCCTTTTGCAAGAGGGCTTGGGACACGGTCAGGGTTACCGCATCCTTGGTACGAAGACTGATGATGGTGGAAACCAGGATCGCCCAGGGGTCCCGCTTGTATTGTTCCGCTACAGTGCTTACCGCAGGTTCTTCCGACCCAGGGCCAGATGGGGTTTCCCTCTGGGACGGCTCTTCCCGGAGCTCCTTCCGCCATGTTTCCAAGGCTGCCACCACCAGATCCCAGGGAGGGCTTGTATGGTCTGTGTTCATAGTACTCACTTTTGTATCCTAAAACGCCATAAAAATATAGGGTAAACCGGCCTGCGGCGTCTTTACCCTCAGGTTACTTCTTGACTGCCTGCCGGCACGCCACAATCACGGGCCATAAAACGGCTTCCCTCAACGCCTCGTTTTACGAGATACGGGAGTCTTTTCAGGAGCGCAGCGGCAAAGGAACGCGGCGGCGTTGAAGC
>JAITRH010000205.1 GCA_031288495.1 Treponema sp.
TTTCCATAGCGGATATGCTTGAAAACATACATCAGATTGCGGGTCTTTGTGCTAATTCTAAACGGAAACGGCTCCCGGCGCTTTACCGGTTGCTCGTCCCTAAGTAAACGCATATGGGCCTGCTACCCCGCCAGTTGGCGTAGAAATTGAACCGCCCCAAGGCTCCCTGCTAAGGAACCGAAGGTTCCAGGGTTTTGGGTATTAGCCCCCTCGAATTAATGTGGATAGCATCTTTTGCTTCTCCTTTTTGCCACCGCCCTTCAATGCGGCGCCAGCCGGATGTAACATAAACGTCTTCAAAGATTAGAGAGGTATTGGCTCACAATTTAAAGATATACCGCCGGAGGCGCGGCCTGACCCAGGAAAAACCGGCTGAAAAACAGGCGTCCCGGCGCATTACCCGGCTATGGTTGAAGCAGCCCGCACGTTCCCAAGCCCTGATATGCCGGATCGGCTCGCCAAGGCCCTTGGCATCGAGACGTATACACTTTTTGAAATGTCCGCTACTCCCAAAGAAGCCCTGAGGCTGCTCAGGCAGGACATCCTAAGCGAAATAGAACAGCTTGTGGTAAAATAATAAAAGAAACCCTCGCCGAAGCATCTACGGGCAAAGGCCGGGAATAACCTCTTGCAGCGGCGCGCCACAATGCCCCGCGTGGGTACACCAAAACGGGGTGTTGGTACACCAGGACGCCGCGTTGGTATACCCGGATGGTGCATAGGTACACCTGGACGCCGCAAAGGTATACCCAGACGCTGCACAGGTACACCCTGACGCCGCAAAGGTGTACCAAAACGCCGGCCCAAGAGTTCGCGTGCCTGAGGGATGCCCTTGGCGGAAATCCCCGCGCCCCCGGCATTACCGCCGCCGATGCCCTGGCATGAGGTGGTCTACCCGCGGTGGCGCTGAAACAGCCTATGATGCCCATCAACGGCATGGGCGGACCGCTTGTGGCAAAGCTCCGCGAATGGGATAAGAAGGCCGGGATCGGTGCGCTTGGAACCAAGACCGGGGGAACCGAGGGTATGATTACTACCCTCAGGGTTTCCGCTCCCTGGGCGCTTCCCTTTTCCACCCAGGGGAAAGCTACGCTGCCCGGCCCTTCTTGGGTCATGCCATGCAAGGAAAGGGGGATTTTTACAATCGCCATAATTCTGACATAATGGTGCGCTATCTTTTACATAACCGGAGGGAGCATGAAGATGCTATGAAAACCCAGATGATTCATATCCGCGGCATGACCTGCGTGCATTGCCAAAACCTGATTGAAAAGACTTTGAAGAGAAAGCGGGGCATTGAGGATGCCGCGGTAGATTTCAATACCGGAACAGCCACCGTTACCTGGAACCCTGCGGTCCTTACCTTTACCGAGATAAAAAAGGCGATTGAAAGCCTGCATTACACGGTTTTGGACCGTAAAGACAGGGCTCCGGTTACCGAGATCATCGGGACCCTGGGTATAATCCTTGCCCTCTATGTCCTTTTGCGGGCTTTGGGTATCAATACGATAGCATCAGGCTTTCCGCTGGCAGAGGCGGGCATGGGCTACGGGATGCTGTTCATTATCGGGCTTCTTACCTCGGTTCACTGTGCGGTCATGTGCGGGGGGATTACCCTCTCCCAATGTCTCCCCTCTACTGCTGTTGCGCCCCCAGAGGGAAGCAGGGCTCAGCGGTGGCTGCCTTCAATCCTGTACAACTCAGGGCGGGTCATTTCGTATACCCTTATAGGAGGGCTTGTGGGGGCTTTGGGGGCGGCCATAAGCCTATCGGGGCGGCTTCAAGGGGTGATTCAGCTTGCGGCCGGGGGCTTCATGGTGATCATGGGGATCACCATGCTGGGGTTCTTCCCTGCTCTGCGCCGGTTTACCCCCCGTCTTCCCGGAATCTTTGCCCGGAAAATCGATAAACCGGAAACCGGAAACCGGCGCCCCTGGGTTATAGGGCTTCTCAACGGCCTTATGCCCTGCGGACCCCTACAGGCCATGCAACTGTATGCCCTGTCCACCGGAAACCCCCTGAGCGGGGCTGTTTCCCTGTTCCTCTTCGGTTTGGGGACGGTTCCTTTGCTGTTCGGCATCGGGGCCTTGAGTTCATTTTTGAGTCATACCCTTAAAGGCCCTGTCTTTACCCGCCGGGTGATGCAGGCCGGGGCTGTCCTCGTAACGGTGATGGGGATGACCATGCTTACCTACGGTTTTAACCTTTCCGGGATAAGCCTTGCCTTTGCCCTTCAAAGACCGGCATCTTCCACGATGCAGGCAGCCGAAACCGGCGGTACCCCTACGCCGGCACTTGAAAAGGGCGTACAGACGGTGCATTCAACCTTAAGAGCCGGGCGGTATCCCGCTATCACGGTACAACAGGGTATTCCGGTCAAGTGGATCATTGACGCTCCGGCGGGGAGCATCAACGGCTGCAATAACCGGATGATCCTCCGGGAATACGGCATTGAATACCCTTTCCGGCCCGGTGAAAACGTCATCGAGTTTACGCCGGTGAAAAGCGGCCGATTCCCCTATTCCTGCTGGATGGGGATGATTCGCAGTGCCATTACGGTAGTTCCCGAGGGCGAAAGCCCGGCGGTGGAAGACGCTGTTCCTGCCCCGTCCCCCGCAGGGGTTACTATCCCGGTGGAACAGGCAGCCTTGGCGGAAATCGAGGGAACGTCTCAGAAGGTGCGCATAGCCCTCAAAGATGAGGGCATAGAGCCGGCCCTTATTGTGGTGCAGCGAGGCATACCCGCCCTGTGGACCATTACCAGGGATTCCCGTAATCCGGGGAACAGCCGCCTCATCTTTCCCGGGTATGCCACCCGGATTGCCCTGGAACCGGGGGAGAATGTGCTGCAGCTTATGCCTACCGAGGATTTTGACTTTTCCACCGCGGACCATCTATGGTACGGGTATGTGAAGGTGGTGGACGATGTAACCCGTGTGGATATGGAAGCGATTAAGGCGGAGGTGGGGGCCTTCGAAACCCTGGTGTATCCGGAGGCGTATTTTAATGCGCCCTATTGAAAAGGGGCGGTGGAGTTGCCATGATGAGCCCATAGGCGCATCATGGCCATAAGATGGATGCCGCACCCCCTTGGGGGTGCGGGAATCCCAACAATCAAACAGTATATTAAGGTAGGGATGGATCAATATGGAAAACGGTATTGCCCTGGTGGTCACTATCGCCCTGTTGGGCGGTATTTTGGGGCTTGCAAAAAGGTTCTTGAAACCGGTTAAGGGACCTCTGCCGGACTGCTGCAAGGGACGGGGAAACCGGGATGTACAGGTCTAAAGTGCGGATCCCTGCAGGGTATAATGCTCTTAAGAATTTTTGTCCCCCCTGTTGGGGCGGGTGAGCACCATAAACGATGGATAAAGGAGATACCATGTCTAGCTTTGATACCGCGCCCCATGAGGCGTATGGATTGAACCAAAGGGATACACCCCCAAGTACGACGCTTACCATTCCCATAGGGGGCATGACCTGTGCGGCTTGTTCCGCCCGGGTGGAGAAAGCCCTCAACAACCTTGCGGGGGTGGAAAGGGCTACGGTAAACCTCGCTACGGAAAAGGCAACGGTGGTCTATACCCCCGCTCTCATCCGCATGTCGGCGATCAAAGGGGCTATCGAAAAAGCCGGTTATCAGGCCCTGGATTTTTCAAAAGCAGGAGCCCTAGACCACGATGCGTTACAGAAAGCCCAGGAAATAAAAATCCTCAGGACCCAATTCATCGTTGCCGCGGCCTTCGCCCTGCCCCTGCTCTATATCGCCATGGTTCCCATGATGGGCGCTCTAGCGCCTCCCTGGTTCAGCCTCCCCTTTCCCAAAGCCCTTGCGCCGATGGACTTTCCCCTCATGTACGCTCTGGTAGAACTGGGGCTGGTCATTCCCGTCATCATCGCAGGGAACCGCTTCTATAGGGGGGGCTTTAAAAACCTCCTCCACCGCAGTCCCAACATGGATTCCCTTATCGCGGTCGGTACCGGTGCCGCGGTCCTCTACAGCCTCTACAACGTGGGGCAGATCGCCCTGGGCGACTTCGGTGCGGTAGAATCCCTCTACTTTGAAACCGCCGGGGTGATCATTGCCCTCATCCTACTCGGTAAATCCCTTGAAGCGGTGTCCAAGGGGCGCACCGGTGAAGCCATTAAAAAGCTCCTGAGCCTTGCCCCGAAGACCGCGATCATCATCGAACAGGGCGTAGAAAAGGAAATCCCCATCGACGAGGTGATTCTCGGAGACCTCATCCTCGTCAAACCCGGCGCCAAGATACCCGTGGACGGGGTGGTCATTGAAGGCAGCACGGCCATTGACGAATCCATGCTCTCGGGGGAGAGTATGCCGGTGGACAAGAAAGCCGGGGACCCGGTGTACGGTGCCACCATCAACGCCAACGGGCTCATCCGGTTTCGGGCGGAGAAAGTGGGCGGCGATACCGCCCTCGCCCGGATCATCGCCTTGGTGGAGGACGCCCAAGGTTCCAAAGCCCCTATTGCCCGGCTTGCGGATGTCGTCTCGGGCTTCTTCGTTCCCATTGTCTGCGCCATTGCCCTCGCCGCCGGGGTCGCGTGGTTTGCCGCAGCCTCCGCAGGCCGGGTAAGCCTTCCTGCGGGAAAATCCCCCCTTGAGTTCTCCCTCACCATCTTCATCTCGGTGCTGGTTATTGCCTGCCCTTGTGCGCTGGGTCTTGCCACCCCCACGGCCATTATGGTCGGTACGGGTAAAGGGGCGGAAACGGGCATTTTGATAAAAGGCGGCGAGGCCCTGGAAACCACCCACAGGATCGACACCATCGTCTTCGACAAAACCGGCACCCTCACCGAGGGGAAGCCCGAAGTTACCGATGTAGTTCCCCTTCCCGGGGTGGACGGAACCTTCCTGTTACAGATAAGCGCTTCCGCGGAGAAAGGCTCGGAACACCCCCTGGGGCTTGCGGTCGTGCGGGGAGCGCAGCGTCGGGGGCTCGAACTCTTTCCCATCGGCCGCTTCCAAGCCCTTACCGGCCGGGGTATTGAGGCGGTGGTTCAGGGCCTTACCGTATTGGCGGGCAATAGCAAGCTGCTGGAAGAGCGGAACATCAGCCTTGCCGGGCTTGAGGAGCCCGGGGACCGGCTTGCGGGGGAGGGAAAGACCCCCATGTTCATCGCCTTGGACGGGAAACCCGCCGGTATTGTGGCGGTGGCGGACGTGCTGAAAAAGAGCAGTCCCGCGGCTATCGAGGCGCTTCACCGGATGGGAATCGAGGTTGCCATGATCACCGGGGATACGAGGAAAACCGCCGCGGCCATTGCCAAACAGGCCGGCATCGGCCGGGTCTTGGCGGAAGTGCTGCCCCAGGACAAGGCCCATGAGGTGAAGCGCTTACAGGAGGAGGGCCGCAGGGTAGCCATGGTGGGGGACGGGATCAACGACGCCCCTGCACTGGTCCAGGCGGACATAGGCATCGCCATCGGCAGCGGGACGGACGTCGCCCTGGAGTCCGCGGACATCGTGCTGATGCACGGCGATCTTACCGACGTTCCCGCCGCGATTCGGTTGAGCAAGCAGACGATTCGCATCATCAAGCAGAACCTGTTCTGGGCTTTCGGGTACAATACCCTGGGCATCCCCCTTGCCGCGGGGGCGCTGTACCTCTTCGGCGGTCCCCTGCTCAACCCCATATTCGCCGCCGCGGCTATGAGCATGAGTTCCGTTTCGGTCCTGACCAATGCCCTGCGGCTCAAACGCTTTAACCCGGCAAAAAACAGCCCCGGTGCTTGACCTTATTTTTATTATTTTATAGAGGAGAAACTCCCATGACCACCAAAACCCTTGCCGCCCCTATGCTTGCCCTGCTTGGGCTCGCCGCGCTTTCCTGCGAAAAACTCGACGTCGTAGGAAGGGGTTCCGCGGTCTCTTTTGAAAAGGTGTTGCAACAAATCCCTCAATCCCTTACTCAAGACGAAATGAACCGCGGCTGGTCCCTGGCCGCTCCGGACAACAGCGCCCGCTTCATCTGGAGTACCCCTTCCGCAGAAAACCCCGGATACGACGTGGCCATCGAATTCGACGCCGCCCCTTTTCTTGCCGCAGGTCTTGACCCCCTGGGGCTCCCTGAAAACTTCCGCTTCTACGGCAATAAACTCATGGCGGGAACAAAGCTGGGAACCGAAACCGCAGAGATGCAGGGTGAGCCCTCCCCTCTTGCCTCGTACCAGCAGATCCTCAAGCTCAAGCGGGAGATACTCGGCTACCATCGGGCCCTGGACCATTACGGGGTAAACCTCGGTAGGGGCAACCTCTTTGAGTGGGCAAAAGACCTCGACGCCAACGATAAAGACATGGTCTTTGTCCTTGACCCCGGGCCCTTCATCGCCGCCGGGGCCGACCCCTCCGGTATTGAGGGCTGGCTCTTCACCCGGGTTACGGTGGACGACGAAACGGGCAAGCCCATACAAGTAGACAAGCTTTTGAAGCCTTTTGACCTGCGGTAGAACCCCGGGGTTTGGTCCTTGGGATGAGGAAGAAAGCCCGGTCCCCGCAGGGGGTCTTGTAAAGCCCCCTTCCCGTGGAAGGGGGCTTTTTTGCAGGCCGGGTTTGCGGCTCCTACCGGCGCTGCGCCTCTCCAAGCCGGCGGGGTGAGAGAAAGAAGCAAAAGTCCGCGGGACTGTAGCCCGGGCTCAGGTCCGCTCGTACGCCGATTGCCCGCTAAGTTCCACGCAGCGCAGGAGGAGTTCGGCAGGAAGCATCCGCGTAATCCCGGGCTAAGGCCCGGCGTAAGCTGCGGAGGCTTCCGTCGAACCCAGGGTAAGCCCGGATGCTGGCCTGAATGACGAGTGATACTCCTACCGGAATGATGAGCGATAGTAGCGCGATCAAGCCCTTAGGCGTGGCGCGATCCGGTCCTTGCTCCTGGTACCAGAATGACGGGCGATACTGGACCGGAATTCGGTTCCTCAGCCCGGAACGTAGATGAGCGATGCCGGGCCGGAATGATAGGCGGGGCCGGCATAGGGATGGTCTGGGGCGGATTCGGATGGTAACCAATGGGAGGGGAGGCAAAGAAGAAAAAGCCCGAGGGGTGTACGCTGCCTTTGATACCATGCCCAAAGGTCAGAACCTCCGGCCTGCCGGAGGAGAGGGGGCATGTATGGGTCATCTTAGG
>JAITRH010000169.1 GCA_031288495.1 Treponema sp.
GTCCTTGAAGACGACCTCGTAGGAATTCACATGGAGCTCTACCAGGCTGGGGAGCACGGAACGGCCGGAGCTCCCCGTTCCCAGGCCCACCTTCACCAGGACCCGGCCTTCCGCATCCGGGGTGATTTGGGCTTTCGCCTCTTGTTCCTCAATGGATTCCTGGGGATCCAACAAAGCCCCGGAACAGGCCCCCAAACCCACCAACACCGCGGCCAGCCCCAGAATAAAGCCCCTGTGGAAATACCGGACCCTTGATTCATCTTGTTTCATAGCGTACTCCTTGAAAAACCGTTCCTCTCCATTACAAAAGAGGGTTTCCCTCAAGCCCTGCCCTCCCGGACCGGCCGGGGCCAAAAATCCGTCCTCAAAATCCGGCTGCCTGCACCGCAGGGGTCAAACGCTTATTTTGAAGGGGACTCTATACTACTTATATACCTTTGTGAGCATCATGACAATATATTTTTTCATAAATTATTACAAATTTTATAAAATTATCCACTTCCCCGGCCCCGGGATTTCCCGGCTCCTGCCCGTGCCGGGAGGCGGCCTGCAGAACCGGGGTCCCTTGCATTTTCCCGGGACAATTGCTTAAATCAAAAGAGAATTATCATAAGGAGGTATCGGATGAGACTCGTAACTCGTTCTGATTTTGACGGATTGGCCTGCGGCGCCCTGCTGAAATACCTGGGACTCGTGGATGAATGGAAATTTGTCCATCCCAAGGATATCCAGGACGGCCTGGTGGAAGTAAACGACCGGGATATTCTGGTGAATGTACCCTATATCAGGGGATGCAAACTCTGGTTTGACCATCATTCCAGTGAATACGAGCGCTTGCAGGGGGTCTATTTTGAGGGGGTGGCCCGGATCGCCCCAAGCTGCGCACGGGTGGTCTATGACTACTACGGGGGCTATGAAAAACTGGGCCGCTTTGAGCAGATGCTCTACTACGTGGATAAGGTGGATTCCGGCAATCTTACCCCGGAGGAGATCCTCAATCCCCGGGGCTGGATCTTACTGGGCTTCATTATGGATCCTCGCACCGGTCTGGGGCGGTTCAGGGATTTTACCATCAGTAATTACGATCTTATGAAAATGCTGGCCCAGGCCTGTGTGGATAAGGACATTGATGAAATCCTCGCGCTCCGGGATGTGAAAGAGCGGATCGACCGGTACTTTGAACAGGACAAGCGGTTCCGGGAGATGGTGGGGCAGCAGGCCCGGATAGAGGATAATGTGGTGGTGGTGGACCTGCGGGATGTGGAGCCCATCTACGCGGGGAACCGGTTTATCCTGTACACCCTGTTTCCCCAGCAGAACATCTCCCTGTGGATCATAAACGGTAAAAACAAGGCCAACTGCGTGATTACCGTGGGGTACAGCATCGTCAAGAAAGACGCGACGGTAGATGTGGGGAAGATGCTTCTGGCTTACGGCGGCGGGGGCCATCGTAACGTGGGAACCTGCCAGGTCCCCTACGAGGATGCGGACCGGGTGATCCGGGAAGTCGTAGCGCAATGTAAGGCCTGAGCCCCGGAGCGGGGGATGAACCCACAGCAAGCCCCCCGGCAGCGGACCGGGCGGGTTTGCGTCGGGGCTCCCGGGGTACGCCCTGCACTTGACCCCCACCATTACCGGGACTCGGAGACTGAAGTTCGGGTCTTGGAGACCGGAGTGCGGGTCTTGGAGAATAGAGCTCGGGACTCGGAGAGCGGAGTTCGGGTCTTGGAGACCGGGGTTCTGAGCGGGATTACCGGGATCAGGTGATGCTGTGGGTCAAGTTTAGGGTACGCCTGGGGTCCACCGCATACCCGGATTGCGGGCTAAAGCCCCGTGCCGGTTACCAGGGGATTGAGCGCGAAGCATCGCCGCAATCCGGGTTACGCTGCGGAATCCGCGGATTCCCTTACATCAAAACTTGCCTTGGCTAAGTTAAGCCTTCCCTTGGCAACCGCAAGCCTTCCCCTGACAACCGCAAGCCTTCCCTTGGCAACCGCAAACCTTCCCTTGGCAACCGCAGGCCTTCCCCCAGCAACCGCAGGCCTTCCCCCGGCAACCGTACAACTTCCCCTGGCTAGATAAAGTTTTCCCTTGGTCAAGGCAAAACTTTCCTTGGCTAGATAAAGATTTCCCCTGGCTACATCAAAACTTCCGCGGGTCAAATCAAAACCTGCTGTACCCACAGGCCGGGCGGGCCGGATACAGGCAGAGGGCCCGGGGGGTTTCGCCGGGGCAATTCCTGTGCCCGTATCCTGCTCAGGGTTCGGTAAACGCCAGGTCCCCCAAAGCCCGGGCAAAGCGCCTGATATCCCGGGGGGAATAGGACGGCAGGGGCAGGGTATGCCGGAGCATGGTGATCCCCCAGGTTTCGTCATAGAGCTCACAGGCGGCCTGCGGGCCGTTGATGCGTATCCTGAGCTGGAACCGGCGGGAGTCTTGCGGGTTTTCCCCCCTCCCTGTATCCACGGCAAACCCCGCGGCGCCGATGGCCCGGCGCAGGGATTTCTCGATGCTCCGCATCCCCGCGGCTTTAAGGGAGGGGTCCGTGGAAAAATCAATGCCCAGTTCCACGGGCAGGCGGATGCCGTACTGCCGTAAGCCCCCCCGGTTGAGGCTGTAAAGCCGCTCCGCCGCATCCCGGGCAAGGAATTTCCTGCCCTTCCTTCCTTTCATCCGGGCGAGCTCCGTATAGGTTTGGGCGATCATGTCCCGTTCCCAAACCGGATCAAAGAGGGCCACGGTTTCCCACAGCAGTTCCCCGTTCTTAAGGAGACGGCCCTCCTCAAGATAATAGGACGCGGCGGCTTCGGGGATCAGGGACACTTCAAAGTCCCGGGACTTGCGAAGGTACGTGAGGGCCCGGTGCGGGTAGGGTTCAAAGGCGTTGTAATACTGGATCAGCGCATCCAGGCGGAGTTCCCCCGTTTCGGATGGGGTCTCCCCGGCTTTCGGGCCCGGGGTTTCATAGGCCTTGGCCGCAAGGAAACTGTATTTCCAGAAGAGCCGCCGGTGGACCGATGCCTTGGACCGGTAGGAAATCCGCCGGAAGATGCCCTGAATCCATTCCCGTAAGGTCTCGCCGGATAGGAGGTATTCGGTTTTTTCAAGCCCCTCATAGACCTTCGAGAGAATTTCGTGGAGATCCCGTTTGTACCGGATGGGATCAATGCCGTAATTGAGCATCCAGGAAAGATCCCCTTCCTTGAGGCAGTCCTCTGCGTACAGCCGGGCCTCTTCCAGGCGTCCGGCAATCTGATAGGATTGGGCAAGGTTGACCTTGGAAAGGGGAGAGGTATCCATCTCATAGGCTCCCTGATAATCGGAAAAGGCCTGTTTGAATTCCATCCGCCGGAGAAACAGTTCCCCCCGGGCAAGCCGGCCGGACGCGCGGTTCTGGGCAAGCAGGGAAGCGTTGGTCCGTTCCAGGGCGCGGTCGAAATGGTAGAACCGGGTTTCAAGAATCGACAAGTTGTAGTTGGCCACCGCGGTAAAGAGATCCGCCCCCATGGCCTCGGAACCGGCAATGGCCTCAAGGTACCAATACTTGGCGTCATCATACCGGAACATATCGGAATAGATGGTTCCCAGGGTCATGGAAAAATCCGGGTTCGGGCCGAACCGGTCCAGGGCGGACTCAAGGAGCAGCCTCCCTTCTTCCAGGCGATGGAGTTTATAATACATCCACCCCAGGTTACCGATGGCGTCCTTATTATCCGGATCCAGCCTCAGGACCCGTTCCAGATAGCCCACGGATACCCGGTCATTGTTGAGATACCCGGCGGTCCGGGAAAGCTGGTACAGAACCTCCGTATCCTCCGGGAGGTTCTGCTCTACCTTCCGGTACTGGTCCCAGGCAAGGCCGTACAGCCGGCGTTTAAAGTACAGGTTCCCCAGGGCCCAGGGGAAGCTGGATTCTTCGGGGTACAGCGCCGAGCCCCGGGTGTACAGCTCAATGGCCCGTTCCCAGTGTTCCCCCTGCTCCGCTTCCAGGGCCTGGGAATAGATGGCCCCGGGGGACACCTCGTCTGTGGCTATGCTTTGGGCTTCCCCCCGGCCTCCCCCCAGAACCAGCAGGGCCATGACCAGTCCCAAAGCCCCCCCCCCGGGGGAGCTCCGGTTCTTTCGCGGCTGTACCGGCTTCAGCATCAAGGCCAAGGGCGGCAGAACCCAGGCGAGGATACGCCTCCACCAGGGTAAGACCCGGGCATAGCAACGGGAAAACCGGGTATACGCCCTGGCCATAGCCCCAAAGTGGTCCCCGGTGTATACCGGGGCATACCGGGCCGCGGCGGTCTCCTGATACAAGGCGTACACCCCCTGGATACGGCGGTCCAGGGCGCCCGCCCATTCGGGCTCGGCCTCATCAATGCCTCTTCCGTATCCCCCGAGGCGGAGCCGCCGCCGTACATGTACCCATAGGTGATTCGCCTTTTTCCGGGGCTCCCGGTACAGTTTCGAGGCCACCAGGTGTTGGATGCGGAACCGGATAAAACCGATGCCCCCAAAGGTCCCGAGGATCAGGAGCCAGTAGGTTCTGAGGAACCGGAGGGTATGGGAGCCGAAAGCGGTGAAACCGGTTCCCCGGATTGCTTCCACCGGAACGCCCTGCTTGGGGCGCAGCCGGGAATGGTTATCCAGGATTTCCTTCATGAGCCGTTCAAAAAGCTCAGGAGAGACCCCCGAGGAAAAGCGGAACTCCTCCCCTTCGGCGAGCAGGTCTGTGGTGGGATCGTATTCAATCCACCCGTAGTCCGGGAAAAGGACCTCTACCCAGGCATGGGCCATGTCGGAACGGACCGGGTAGTAATCAAAGGTATTGGTTTCCGGTTGAATGAAGAACCCCGCCGCCACCCTGGCGGGGATTCCGAGAGAACGGAGGAGCAGGGCCATGGAAAAAGCGTAATAGGAACAGTAGCCCTTCTTTGATTGAAACAGGAAAAAGCCCAGTTGGTCCCCATCCGGGGAGATCCCCGGTTTGAGGCTGTACCGGTATTCCCCGTATTTCAAATGCTCATAAATGGCCTGCACCTGGTCCCAGTAGTTGTCGAGTCCCAGGCATATTTCCCCGGCCAAGGTCCGGATCCGTTCATCCTTCCCATATTCGGTGTACACCCCATAGGCTTCAGGGCTCAGTCCCAAAGCCTGGGGGCTGCGGGGCTCCTGGACCGCGTCCACCAGTTCAAAGGGCAGGGCTTCACTGGTGTGGCTTTGAACCCCATAGGCCGTGCTGAACGAGGAGGCGTCCCAGTTTTCAAAGGGGGTAATCAGGACCGGATCGTTCATCCCGATGAAAGCGGAAGCGTCAAAATTCACCAGGTAATACTCTTGATTCGTAAGCCGGTATGCTTTGTTAGGTTCCCCTGGGGACAGCAGGGTGGTTCCCTCAGGAAGTCTTTGGGGGTGGGCCTTTTCATCCATCGTCTCATACCGGAAGAAGCCCTGTTTGCCGGTGTATCCCGAGAGGACATACCGGCGGAGCAGGATATGGGTATCTTCAGGGTCTTTCTTGACGATAAATACCAGATCGTCGTTCATCGTGATTTCGCTTTCCAGGTGCAGGAACTGAGAAAAGTCAAAACTGAATAGGTTGGGTTTCAGAAGGCCCCCTCCCTGATCAACCGCCCGTTCCTGGGAAGGCCGGAGAAACAGGATCCCCCCGATGAGTACCACCATACAAACCGCCAGGCCCCCTTCGACGGCTTCTCGTTTTCGCAATTTGAACTCAGGAGGTATGGAGAGGAGCAGCGCCAGGAGCTGGAGCAAGAGGATGCAGGTAAAGAGGGCGATCATGAAGATAGGCCAACGGTAGAGCCCAATGTCGGTGGTATGGGCGATACTGAAGATGACCAGGAGCAGGGTATCTGAAAGAATGATATCCGCCCGCAGAAACGACCGGGAACGGGTTGAGAAATACGTGGAAACCCCCGCCCAATAGAAAGGAATCAGGGAGACAAAAGTATTCCGGGCCAGGTTGAGGAGCAGCGCATCCAGGGTTACCGCGGTATCCGGGAAAAAGACCCTCGGTAAGGCGATGATGAACCGGGTGGTCCAGGGGATGAGGGCTATGATAAACACCCCTTGCCAGGGGTAGCGGTTTTTCCGGGCCAGGATCCAGGAGGCGATAAAGGCGATGCCCAGGGTCGTGATAAAAACCGGGGTATCCGCCAGGTCTTTAGCGAGCAGTCTGAACTGACCGAGGATCAGGGCTAAGGCCAGGGAACGAAGCAGAAGGGCGAATTGCCAGGAACGAGCAGTGGGAGCCATGTCAAAAGGGTACCACCAATTGAAAGGACTTGTAAATGCGACGCATTGCGCCATAATTTTTCTACGTGAAAAGGGGGCGCATTGGCTCAACGGTATGCGAGGGATAAACCCACCCCTACGAAGGGGCGAAGCCCCGACCCTGAGGCCCCCCCTGCAAGGTCCACACCGGTTGGGGCTTGGGAAATGAAAAATCCGCCTCATCCGGGTTCCCGGTTACGCTGCCCATGGATACCCGGCCGTGGAGAGCCCCCGGGCTTCTTGACCCGGAGGTATAACTGTTCTATGCTTCTGCCATGCTGAAGGCTGTCTTTCCCGGATCCTTTGATCCCCCTACCTTGGGCCACCTTAACATTATTGAACGGGCCGGTTCCCTCTTTGACGAGCTCTTGGTGGTGGTAGCGGAAAATCCCCGAAAAAAGTACCTTTTTTCTGTAGAAGAACGGGTTGCGCTGATACAGGAGCTCCTAAGGGGGCAAAAAAAGGTAAAGGTGTACGTCTGGAATTCCTTGATCGTGGAATTCATGAAACCCCGGGATCTCCATATCATCGTCCGGGGCGTCCGGGGAACCGATGACTTTTCCTATGAGTTTGAGCTTTCTATGATTAATAAAGCCCTGGATGCAACCATAGAAACCATCCTGATGCCTACGGATCCCCGGTATTTTGTGCTCCGGGCTTCGGCGGTTAAGGAATTGGCCTTTTTCCACGGAGATGTTTCCAGTATGGTTCCGCCCCTTGTCGAAGAAGCCTTACAGAAGAAGTATCCCTCCTAACCTTACTGCCGGTAATGCCCCTCATGGGCGGACCTTTTTCTCCTTACCATACCGGCGCGGGTAAGGGCTCTTTCCTGTAGGCCTCTTCATGCCCGGTAGCTTTCGCAAACCCCAAGAAACCTATCCATCTCCTCGTCGGTTCCTATACTCACCCGCAGGAAATCCGCAATCCGGGGCTTGTTGAAGTGCCGTACCAGAATACCCTGTTCCCGTAAGAAGGTAAAAAACTGAATCCCCCTGCTTTGGCGGGAACGGATAAAGAGGAAATTCGCCTGGGACGGGATTACCTCATAGCCCAGCCCAAGGAGGGCCGCGGAAACCCGGTTCCTGGTGGCAATCACCTTGCGGTTCACCTCTGCATAATAAGGGGCGTCCAGAATAGCCGCTGTTGCCCCTGCCTGGGCAAGCCTATCCAGGGTATAGGAGTTGAAAGCATCCCGTACCCGGCAAAGCCCCTGGATAAGTTCCCGGTTCCCGATGGCAAAACCCACCCGAAGCCCTGCAAGAGCCGCGGCCTTGGAAAGGGTATGTACCGTGAGGAGGTTCGGATGCTCCTGGATCAGGGGCGCTGCTTCCAGATCCCCGCCAAAAGCAGCGTAGGCCTCATCCACGAGCACCACCCGGCCGCAGGTTCCTTCCCCCTCCTGCGCATAGAAACGGAGGAGGGAAACCAGGTCTGAACGGGAAAGGGCCCTGCCGGTAGGCGCATTAGGATTCGGGATAACCATGCCCCCGGAGGCTCGCGTATAATCCGCTATGGTGATAGAGAAATCTGCAGCCAGGGGAACCGGGGTAAAGGGGATATCCCACAACTGGGCATAGACCGGGTAAAAGCTGTAGGTGATGTCCGGAAACAGAATGGGAAGGGCCTTTTGGTTTTCTCCCGCCGGTTCAAAAAACGCGGCAAAGGCAAAGGCCAGCACTTCGTCTGAACCGTTTCCGGCAAACACCTGTTCCGGCATAACCCCGTATCTCTGGGCAATGGCGGCTCGCAATTCCGTACACCCCGGGTCGGGATACAGCCTGAGCGCAGCTCCTAGAGCCTTTTGAATTGCTTCGATGACCTTGGGGGAAGGGGGATAGGGGTTTTCATTGGTGTTGAGTTTGATAAAGCCTCCCTTTTGAGGCTGTTCACCGGGAATGTAGGGAGACAGGGTCTTAACCCGGTGATTCCAGTATATACTCAATAGGTTCTCCCCTCATGAAACACCGGCATAGGCATAAAAAAACGGAATAAAATCATAAGCAGCGATTTTACTACAAGTCCTCAAAGGAGTAAATCCCGTGGAATCCTAGCCGTACGAGGAGGCGGGCAGCCGGGTGTACAGGGCAGAATGCGGCGTTTCACCCTTTGGTACCGGGCTATACAACCATTGGTCTATGCGTATTTTGTCCGGTCTGCCTTTATCAGTAATTAAATCCCGTGGACACCCCATTTGAAATACTTTTTCATACAAGAACCCCCGGCTTTCAAAACGCCGGTAATTTAACCCCAGAATAAAATTAATTCCTCTCAAAAACCTGGCAATCCATCTTCAAGCCGAATTAATCTCTCTCCGGGCAACATTACCGGGATATTGAGATGAACGAGGCTATTTCGTAATGGAAGCGTCCGGTTTGGAAGCGCCCTTCGGCCTGCCGGTCTGGGGGAAACGAGTTTTCAGTTCCTCGTAGACCGCCTTCGCTCCGGGGATGTCCTGGGCAGCCGCCATCTTGACGGACTTGTAGAACACCAGGGCGGCCGTCTGTCCGGCTATGCCGGACAGCTTGAAGTTTCATCTTCGATGAAACTCCATACAATGCCGTGGAGTTTTGCAAAGCAAAACTCCTAAGACGAAAAGCCTACGGCTTTTCGTCCCGCTTCCGGCGGTCATTTCCGTGTCGTCAATGCTCTGTTCCAACTGCTGAACCGTGTTGAGCAGCGTCCACAAGCCGTGGGCGTCGCTAAAGTCAACGCCGAATGCCTCCACGTCAAGATAGGGCGGGACCAAAGCGGGGTTTTGCCGGGCAAAATCGTAGACTTTCTCCACAAAGCCGATGGTTTTCTCGCCCATTTTCGGCAGTTCATGCCGTTCCGCCGGGGTCAGGGCGGGCAGGTAGGGGGCAAGCAGGGCGGCCCAAAATGTGGCGGAGAAAAACCGCAGTCGGCCTACGGCCTTTGTGCGGTTTTTCGTAGCCCGAGCCGCCGTAGGCGGCGAAGCGTAAACAGGTCCTGTTGAGACTGTCGGAAAAGTAGTCAAACAACAAAAATTATGCTATAGTCAGCCTATTATGGCCAGGTATAAATACTTTGATAAATCCCAGGGATTATTCCTTACCCTCTGCCTCGACCGGCAGCTCATCCCCGGCTCCTTCGAACACACCGTGAACTACCTCATCGATCAGGTAGACCTGAGCGCTTTCGACGCGGCATTCCACAACGACCAGTTGGGCGCTCCCGCCTATCCTCCCGATGTTATGCTCAAGATAATCTTCTATTGTTATTCCCGGGGAATTATCACCAGCCGGCCCATAGCATATGCCTGCAAAACTCATA
>JAITRH010000085.1 GCA_031288495.1 Treponema sp.
GTTACCAAGGCAGGACCCCGGCTTAAGGTTATGAACCGGGAACACCAGATATCCACGGAAGTGGACGCCTATTTGGAAGACGGCGATACGGCTATTATTGTGGAGATCAAGACGACCCCGACCACGGAGGATATCAAGGATCATGCGAAGCGGATGAAGAAACTGCGGGCCATAGCGGATTTGAACGGGAAGCCACAAAAATACCGGGGGGCTGTGGCTGGGGTAGTTTTCAGCGACAACGTAAAGTTCTATGCCCTGAAAACGGGTTTTTACGTGCTTGAACCTTCGGGGGAAACCTTCACGATCATCACCCCCGAGGACAAAGGCTACACTCCCCGGGAATGGTAAGCCCCCATATCAAAGGGCGGTGCCCCATGAGGAAGTAATACGGAAGCGCGGAAACCGGCCCGGATGTAGGGAGGCAAGATTGTTAGTGCGGTACACCCGATTGTTAGTTACCTCACTAAAGTTTAATTTGACCGAATGAAGGTTGTAGTGAGGCAAATCAGCGTGTTATGGGGGTCCATCTGATGGCGATGGACCCCCATAAACCGGTACTTTCGCCTCATGAAGGTTCCTTCATGGCAGGCATGAAAACAAGGAGTA
The DNA here is from genome assembly GCA_031288495.1 of Treponema sp. Lineage (GTDB taxonomy): Bacteria > Spirochaetota > Spirochaetia > Treponematales > Breznakiellaceae > JAIRLU01. Next base: position 607 of record JAITRH010000085.1, read on the forward strand.
AGGATGGGTAATGGTATGCCCACCTTAGATGCGGCCTTTTTGCAGTTTGCCACGACCTTTACTGCGGCAACCCACACCCAGGGGGAAGCTCTCGGCATCCCCGCGGCCCTGATTGTGGGAGCGTCCCAATGCGGGAAAACTCGACCGGGAATACCCCAAGGAAAAGCAACAGGCCCTGAAAGCCTCTATCCGTAAGATAAAGAACGCCTCCATCGACCCGGACCCCCGGGGGGTGCTTACCAATGAAATCCGCCGGGACTTCGGCCTTCCTCCGGTGGACTCCAGCCGGACGGAGGTCTCCGAGCCTACAGGGGTGGTGCGCCACCCGCCGCGGCCTGAGGGGTACAACGGTGGGGTGGCCTTCTTCACGGAGGGGGAGGAACTGATCAGGTCCCGGCTGCTCATCCGGCCCAAGGAGACCCTCACCTGCAATGAGACGGAACTGGGGGCGGCGATCTCCATGGCGCTGTGCCGGGAAAACGCCAAAGGCCAACAGGTCGCCGATACAAAGCCGGGTAATCGCCTAAACCCGCAGGCGGGGCCGGGAGGCGGAACCATTCCGGGGACCTCCCGGCTTCGGGGAATTGTTTCCCTATGCCTTAAGTAGGGGGGGTCTGGGGGGATTTTGTGCGTAGAACCCAGCAAACCCCTAAGGCGGCTCCCAAGGGAATCACCGTAATAACCAGAAAAACATAGCCCAGGAGCGGGCTTTGGCAAAAGAACGCCCAATAGCTCGTGGTTCCCGCCAGGGGCAAGCCGATGATGCCCAGCAGAGCCACCAGGATCAGGCCGGGATTTCCGGTCATCAGCAGCCCCCCCAAAAAGGGGATCCCCACGGCCAGCGCGGTTCGGAGCAGGGGCACCAAAACCAGGAGAAAAGGCTGGTTCTGAACGCTCCAGCTTACCGTACGGATAACCATATCCGGGATAAGCCATAAAAGCGCAAAATTCGCCCCATTGACCCAGCTTCGTGAAAGCCCGAAGCAGCATAACAGGCCATACAGCAGCAGGGGCAACAACACAGGCACACTGACCGTATCAACGAAGCCGCTTATCCACCGGGAGCGGTCAAACCCGCCGGGTTCCATAAGAGGTCCAAGAAAAAACACCCCAAGCCCCAGGATGCTTCCCAAGAGCAGGGCCCAGATTCCCCCAAAGCCCGCATCTTTTTCAGGGAAAAGGGCAGACCACCATAGGTAAAACAGGGGCGTCCAAAGCAGGCAAAACAGGCTCATCGGTTTCATCATCATCCTTGTACTACGGGATTGCGTAAGATCCCAATCCCTTCAATCTCTATTTCTACCGTATCTCCGCCATGCATGGGACTAACTCCCTGGGGGGTGCCGGTGGCGATGATGTCCCCTTTTTCCAGGCTGAAATTCGTTGATATATAGGAAATTAAAAAGGGTATGGAAAAGATCATATCCCGGGTATTTCCTGACTGCTTCACCAGCCCATTAATCCGGGAACCGATAGCCAGATGCTGAGGATCCCCTATATCCCGGTGGAGCACCAGTACCGGGCCTATGGGTCCAAAGGTATCAAAGGACTTGCCCCGGAACCACCCTGAAACATCGGCGTTCTGTATGTTCCGCTGACTCACGTCGTTGAAACAGGTATACCCCAGCACATACTCGAAGGCTTTTTCCGGGGGAATGCGTTTCCCCGGCTTAGCGATGATCACCGCCAATTCCGCTTCCGGATCCGTCCGCTCTTCTTCAAAATGATAGTCCTTGATATGACCGGGAAGGATGATAGGTTCCCCCGGCCCGATAAGCACGTTCGGGGTTTTAGCAAATAGCACCGGCTCACGGGGGATTGCAAAGGGCTGCAGGTGAGGGGAAATACCCTCCCGCACATGTTCCCGGTAATTAAGGCCCACCGCAATGATCTTGGAAGGGGCGAGGGTGAGCTCCCTATGGGTTCCCGCAATAGGTAAGCTGGGCATCTTTCCATTTTCCCCAGGGAATGCGCTTTTCATGAGGGAACCGGTTGGACCATCAGCGCGGGTACCGGCGGGCTCTTCTGTACAGGGGCTGCATCACGTCTAAGGGATATGGTACCCTTACGGCCATCGGCAATCAGAACCGTTCCCGGAATCCCTGCTTCCAATATAAAGAAGGAAAGGGGGTCCTCCAGTTCTTTCTGAATGGTCCGCCGCAGGGGCCGGACCCCGTATTTCGGCTCCCAGCCCTTTTCAAGGAGAATCCGCCGGGCGGCCGGCATAATTTTAAGTCCATAGCCCTGTTCCGCCAAGCGCCGGGCCAGCTCCTCAAGCTGTATATCCAATATGGCTTCCACCTGCTTCATATTCAAGGGATGGAATACCACCACCTCATCCAGACGGTTGATGAATTCCGGGTTAAAAAGGCGGCGCAGTTCTGCCAAGGCAAAGGAACGGATCTCCTTGTGGTCCATGATCCCGGTTTCCCTACTAAAACCCAGTTGGGAATCCCGGGAAATCTCCCGTATTCCCGCGTTACTGGTCATAATGATCACCGTATTGCGGAAACTAACCGTATGCCCCAAGGTATCCCTGAGCTCCCCCTCTTCAAGGACCTGCAGCAAGAGGTTACAGACATCCCGATGGGCCTTTTCAATCTCGTCAAAGAGGATCACCCGGTAAGGGTTCCTGCGGATCCGTTCCGTTAAAAATCCCCCTTCCTCGTATCCCACATACCCGGGCGGAGCGCCCACAAGCCGGGAAGTGTTATGTTTTTCCATATAATCGGACATATCAATCCGGACCAGAGACGCTTCGGTACCGAAGAGATACGCCGCAAGGCGTTTGGCCAACAGGGTTTTCCCCACCCCCGTAGGGCCTAGAAATAAGAAGGAACCCAGGGGGCGGGCCGGGGAGGCGATCCCTGCCCGGGATCGCCTGATAGCCTGGGCAATCCGCCGCACCGCATCGTCCTGGCCGATGACCTGCTCGTGCAATTTCGCCTCAATCGTGAGCAGCCGCCTTGATTCCTGTTCCTCCAAATGCATCAGGGGGATCCCCGTAATTTCAGACACCACCCGGCGGATATCCTGTTCTTCGACCGGGGGGACGTGGTGGTCCGCAACCCGCTCCCAGGCGCGGCGGACCGACTCAAGCTGGGTCCTGAGATTCCGCACCTTATCCCGTACATGAGCGGCCCGCTCATAATCCTGAGCAGAAACCAGGGCGCCTTTTTCGGTGATAAGCTGAAAGAGCTCGGCCTCAATGCCGGTAATTTCAGGGGGCTGCACCTTGAGTTCCAGCCGCTTCATCGCCCCGGCTTCATCAAGGATATCAATGGCCTTATCCGGCATGTACCGGTCGGTAATGTACCGTTGGGCGAGCTTTGCCGCGGTATGAACCGCCTCTTTCGTGTACTGCACCCGATGGTACTCCTCGAAGTACTTTTGTATCCCTTTGAGGATTCCCAGGGTTTCCTCAAAATCCGGTTCATCTACGGTGATAATTTGAAAACGCCGCTCCAAGGCCGGATCTTTCTCAAAATGCTTGCGGTATTCTGTCAAGGTAGTCGCGCCGATACAATGCAGCTCTCCCCGGGAAAGCCCGGGCTTAACCATATTGGAAGCATCAATGGTCCCTTCCGCCCCTCCTGCCCCAATGATCGTGTGGATTTCATCGATAAACAGAATGACATTCCCGGTCTGGGATATTTCCTTCATGATTTTCTTGAACCGCTCTTCAAATTCCCCCCGGTATTTAGTACCGGCCACTACAGAACCCAGATCCAGGGAAAGAATCCGCCGATCTGCCAAGGCTTCAGGGGCCTCTTCGCTGACTAAAATCTGGGCTAGGGCTTCTACAATCGCGGTCTTTCCCACCCCGGGCTCCCCCACCAGGATCGGATTATTCTTGGTTCGCCGGACCAGGATCCGGATCGCCCGGTCAATCTCTTTCTTCCTCCCTACCACAGGATCCAGCTTACCCGCCCGTGCAAGGGCGGTGAGGTCCCGGGAATAACTGTCCAGGGTAGGGGTCAGGGAGGGATAGATAGCGGGTTTTATCCGAGGAATGGACGGCATCCCGTCCCTGGCCTCATCGGAACAGGAACAGCGGGGGCCGCATCCCCCTGTCCCGTCATAGGCTTCGGCTTCGGCTTCCGCATGGGGGGCACGGTTCAAGGTGGTTTGCACCACCACTCGGAACATATCCGGATCCACCGCCCGTTCGTCCAGGTATACCTGGATAATAGAATGCTGCTCCCGCATGGCCGCCAACAAGAGATGTTCCGTACCGATATACCGGTTTCCCATAGACCGAGCCTCATCCCCAGCCAGTTCCAGCATGGCTTGGGTCCGTTTCGACAGGGGAACCTCTCCATAAATCGTCGCCCCCGCCATACGGGGTATTCCCTTCTCAAGGGTACGCCTGAATTCCAGCAAATCTATTCTGAGAAATATCAGAGCCCTCGAAGCGGTTCCTGAGCCGTCTTTAAGCAGTGCGATAATAATATGTTCAGGCATGAGCTGGTCTGAATTGAAACGATGCCCCTCTTCTTGGGCCTGGTTAGATAATATGCGCTGTACCCGCATGGTTAAGTCTAAGCCTTTAAACACAAAAGCCCCCCGATCCTGGAGAAGTTTTTTACCTCGGGATGTGGGGGGTGTCTTTTTTCTGTATGCTTATACAAACAGGACCGAGTCATGGCCCTTACCACGTCCCCAAGGACCGAAACCGGCCTTGCGATGGATAGGTACGAAAAGAACTCCCCCTCCCCAGGGTCTTACCCTTCTTCCCTTATTTTCTTAACCATATCACAATCTTTAAAGGATCTGCAACAGGATAGTCAGGATAAACGCCTAGAATTTGCTAATTCTATAGTGTATAAGGAATTAACCGGCGGAACCCGGGGTTTTATCTAAGCCCTTATGCGGTGAGGCAATACGAAGGCTAGGATGGCGAAAAGAAGGGCCGCTCCAAGAACATGCATGTCCACGGTCAATACGGTACGGGGCGAGCAAGCAAAAGTGGCCCGCAGATTACCCGGATTACCCCGCTTGTTCGTCCAAGCAATCCGCTTTATTGGTGTCGGGCTTAAGCCCGCAATCCGGGTCGAACCGTAGTTCGTAATCAGGGGACCCAATTCCGTAGCCTGTTGACCCTGCGAAAGGCCCCCCGGAGACTTTCTATGCCTTTATCCCGGCCTAAACCCCTACCTTTTTTGCCGGTTCTGGGGTACTGTTTGTAATGAGGGGCTTTTCAAAAGCTGACCTCTTGAAAAAACTTCTATAATTAATAGATGCAATCCTCCCTGGTTCCGGCAGGCGTACCGCACTACCGGGGATCAGGGTAAAAGGAGGGTGCCCGTGGCGGATACCTTTGAACGGATGACTACGGAGCCGATACCGCCCCTGATTTGTCGTATGGCCCTGCCAAGCATCATCATTATGATGGTCTCTGCCCTGTACAATATGGCGGACACCTATTTTGTCGGTTCCCTGGGTACGAGCGCCACCGCCGCGGTAGGGATAAGCTTTTCCCTGATGGCGATCATTCAGGCAGTGGGATTTTTCTTTGGCCAGGGAGCGGGGAACGCTATTTCCCGTTCCCTGGGCGCGCAAAACCCCCAGGATGCGCAAAAAATGGCGGCCACCGGCTTTTTTACCGCCTTCGGCATCGGTCTTGTGATTGCCATAAGCGGCAGGGTATGCTTATCACCCCTTGTCCGTTTATTGGGGGCCACCGATACCAGCGTAGCCTATGCCCGGGACTACCTGAGTTGGATCCTCCTGGCCGCTCCCTTCATGGTCAGTTCCTTTATGCTCAATAACCTCCTGCGCTTTCAAGGGAAGGCCCTGCTCGGCATGATCGGTATGACCTGCGGCGCGATAGTGAACATCGCCCTGGATTCCCTGTTCATCTTCGGCTTGCATCTGGGTGTGACAGGGGCGTCTTTGGCCACGATGCTAAGCCAAATCCTCAGCTGTATCCTGCTGCTTATACTCTGCAATACCGGTCAAGACCGCGTTCCCATCCTGCCGCGGAATTGGGAGCCGGCCCTGGGGAGGTATAAGGAGATAGTACGGGGCGGTATTCCTTCCCTCTTACGGCAAACCCTGTTGAGCCTTTCCACCATTCTCCTTAATCAGGCTGCGGGTCCCTACGGGGACGGGGTTATCGCGGCCAGTTCCATCGTGCACCGGGTTTTCCTCATGGCCAGTTCCGCCCTGATAGGCTTTGGGCAGGGATTTCAGCCGGTGTGCGGGTTTAACTACGGAGCCAGACAGTACGACCGGGTAAAAAGGGCTTTTTGGTTTTGTGTCAGCCGCTCCACCGCGGTCCTCACCATGCTGGGGATCCTCTGTTTTATAGGAGCGCCGGATATTATAGGTTTTTTTCGCAAGGATGATCCTGAAGTCCTCCGTATAGGCGCCCAAGCGCTCAGGATTCAGTGTTGTATCTTTCCCCTGGCAGGGTGGATAGTGCTGAATAACATGATGCTCCAGACCATAGGCAAGGCGGTCCCTGCGAGCATGCTGGCCTGCGCCCGGCAGGGGCTGTTTCTGATTCCCCTAATCCTTACCCTGGTGCCCATCCTGGGGGTTTTGGGCATACAGCTTTGTATTCCTCTGGCGGATCTCTGTACCTTTATGGTATCCCTTCCGGTGGGAATAGCCGTATTACATAAGGATTTAGGGTAGCTTCGGCTCCGGGGAACCGAACCAAACCGGGGACCCCTGCCCCAAGGCATTCCTATTCCAAGGAGGAAGCATGGCTACGGATGCTCATTGCCACCTGTCGGATCTCCTGAAACAGCTTCCCGCGGCCGAGGAGGAACGGCGGCGGCTGGGTCTTGCCTGCGCGGTGAGCGCCTGGAACCATGAGGATTTTAGGCGCCATGAGGAACTTGCCCGGCTTGCCCTGCGGGATACGGCGCCGGGGATCTTCCTTTGTTTTGCCCTCCATCCTCAGCTTCCCGCGGTAACCCCGGAGCAGAACCGGGCGGCACGGTTTTCTTCCCTCTTAAGCTTTATGGACACCCTGGCCCGGGAAGGGCGGCTCCACGGGATTGGGGAAACCGGATTCGACCTGTACACCCCGGCCTTGCGGCATACCGAGGCGCTCCAGGACGAACTCTTTAAGGTCCATCTGGAACTGGCCCTTACCCGGCAGCTTCCCCTGATACTCCATGTACGAAAGGCCATGCACAAGGTATTTGCCTACAAGCAGCCCTTGAAAAGACTGCCGGGGGTGATCTTCCATGCCTATGCAGGCACCCTGGGGGAAGGGGAGGCGCTCCTGCGGCAGGGGATCAATGCGTATTTTTCCTTTGGAACTTCCCTCCTGGGGGGGCGCAGGGAAAGCATCCGTTCCTGCGCGGGGCTCCCGCTGAACCGAATACTCCTTGAAACGGATAGTCCCTATCAGCCCCTCCGGGGATGTGCCTTTTCCACGGGGCGGGATCTCTTCACCCTCCTCAAGGCGGCTTCCCGGCTTCGGCGTGACGGGGGGCCCCCTGACACAGAGAGCCTCGAATCTCTTATAGACGGGAATTTTTATCGGGCTTACGGGCCCCTAGAAAGGTTGGCCGGGCTGCCAAGGGTGATGCACGAGGAATGATCATAAGGCCGGCCCCAGACAGGTTTGGGGAAAGGTCCTATATTCGGCCCTACCCATAGGCTATGTGGAAAACTCACATAAGCCTAGGGGGGAGTTCTATATAGGCTTATGGATAGCCTGTGATACGGGCTGGGCCTGACGATGGGGCGGGGTGGTGTGGGCTGCCTTTATCCTGGTCGAAAGAGCGAGGGCTTCCCTATTTTTTTCAGGTATGCTATGCTTGCGGTGGTTTGAGTGATACCCTGTCCGAGGGATCCATGCGACACTAGCTCACCTGGATAGAGCAGCTGCCTTCTAAGCAGCAGGTAGGGGGTTCGAGTCCCTCGTGTCGCGAAAGGGGCTCCGAGGGAAAACCAGGGAAAAGGATGAACGGAAGCAGGCGGTATAGAGCCTTGTGAGGCGAGGGGCAGCAGGGGATCCTCTGAAACAGGAGGAGTACTTCGGGTGGAATCCTTTCTATCATACCATTATACTCAATTAAAGGAAAACAGCATGATGAAAAAAATGGTCAGTATCTCGTGGTTTATGGGTGTTCTGTTGTTGGGGGCTTATGCGGAGGGAGTACCTGAAGTACCGAGCCGTGTATCCGAAGATGTGGATACCAGTTATGCCTTTGGGATGGTTATTGGTTCGGACTTAAAACAAACGGGCTTAACCTTCAATTACAATGCCTTTGTCCGGGGGCTTAAAGAAAGCCTTGAAGATAAAGAGACCCGGTTTACCATGGACGATGCGGTGCTCAAGGTACAAACCGCTTTTATGGCAGCCCTGGCAAAGCGGGCTGAAGAAAACCGGCAAAAGGAACAGGCCTTTCTGGAGGAAAACCGCAAGAAACCGGGGGTAAGCCTTACCCCCAGCGGACTCCAGTATGAGATCATCGTCGAGGGAAGCGGCCAAAAGCCTAAGGGAGACGATATGGTGCGGGTGAATTATAAGGGCACCCTGACAGACGGCACGGTCTTCGATAGTTCCTATTCCCGGGGGGAGCCTGCGGAATTCCCGCTGGATGCGGTGATTCCCGGCTGGACCGAAGGGATCCAACTGATGAGTGAAGGGGGCTTCTACCGCTTGTATGTGCCCTCGAAATTAGCCTATGGGGAACAAGGGGCGGGTTCGACAATTCCTCCCTATTCAACGCTGATCTTCGAGGTAGAGCTCCTCTCCATTCTCGAAGATCCCGAAGCAGGGCTTGAGGAAACCGGCGAAGCTCCGGAAGAAGAGGCTCTGGAAGATACCGGTATCGCGGAATAAAGCCTATAGGTATCATGCCGAGGCAGGGAGCGGTTCTCCCGTTCCCTGCAAGCGGCAAGGCAGGATACGGAGAGCCCCTTTTCGGAGGGTATGGCGGGGCTGTCCTGTATACGGCCAGTTCCCCTATCCATGCGTACCCTGAGGCTGTTTCAAAACTGGACATGGGGAAACAGCCTCAGCTCTAAGGGAAAAAGCGGATTGTCGGCCTTTTTCGGGAATCCCAGGTCCGTCACCTGATGTTTAAACCGGGCTCACCGTATTGAGAAAAACCTCGGTACTGAGGCTTATGAGTTGTTTCATTCCCCTTGCCCCAGATAAAACTCTTTTAGTATCTTACATACCAGATAGTTTTGCTTCAAACTGCCCAGGGTACAATCCTGTAAGCAGTATAATACCATGTATCTAAAAGGAGTTTCATCATGGCCCAACACCAGTTTCAAACCGAGGTAAGTCAGCTCTTACACCTTATTATTCATTCCCTGTATTCCAATCGGGAAATTTTCCTCCGAGAGCTGGTATCCAACGCCTCCGACGCCTTGGATAAACTCAAGTACCTCACCGTGGCAGAAGAGGCGTATAAAAGTATCAGCTTGGATCCCCGGATCGATATTTCCTTTAATAAGGAGGCAAAGACCCTGACCATCGCGGATAATGGGATCGGCATGAATGAGCCGGATCTGATTGAGTCTTTGGGGACCATAGCCCGGTCGGGAACTAAGGCGTTTCTGGAAAAACTGAGGGAAGACGTAAAAAAAGACTCCAATCTCATTGGTCAATTCGGGGTGGGGTTTTATTCGGCCTTCATGGTTGCGGAGACCATTGAGGTGATAAGCCGTAAGGCCGGGGAAGGGGAAGTCTGGAAATGGACCAGTGATGGTAAGGAGGGCTACACCCTAGAAAGCGTTCCCCCGGAAACGTTGGGGACTCCCCAAGGGACCGAGGTGATCCTCCACTTAACCGAAGAAGGAACCGAATATACGAACCGCTGGTCTATCGAAGATATTATCAAACGGTATTCCAACCATGTGGCGTTTCCCATCTACCTGACCTATGACGAGAAAGAGTATGATGACAAAGGTAAGGAAAAGGCTACCAAGACCAAAACCGAACGGATCAACGCCGGTACCGCCCTCTGGCGACGGGCAAAATCGGAGCTCACCGAAAGGGATTACACGGACTTTTACAAGCAATTCAGCCATGACACCGAGGATCCCCTGTTCTATATCCACACCAAGGCCGAGGGAACCCTGGAATATACCACCCTTTTCTACATTCCGAAAAAAGCCCCCTTTGACCTGTACCAGGTGGACTATAAGCCGGGGGTAAAGCTCTATGTGAAGCGGGTCTTCATTACCGATGATGATAAAGAGCTCATGCCCACGTGGCTTCGTTTTGTCCGGGGGGTCATTGATTCAGAGGATCTCCCCCTTAACGTGAGCCGGGAGATCCTGCAGCAGAACAAGATCCTCCTTAACATCAAAAATGCCTCGGTGAAGAAACTGCTTGCGGAGTTCAAGACCCTGTCAGACAATCACAAGGAAAAATGGGAGACCTTTATTTCCCAGTTTAACCGGCCCCTCAAGGAAGGCTTGTACCAGGATTTTGCCAACCGGGAGGCCATTCAGGAACTGGTCCGGTTTAAGAGCACCACCGCAGAAGGATGGACGAGTTTTGCAGACTATGCTTCCCGGATGAAATCAGACCAAAAGTACCTCTATTATATCACCGGAGGGGATGAAAAGACCCTCAAGGCGTCTCCCCTGCTGGAAGCCTACACTGCGAAGGGGATTGAAGTGCTCATCATGGATGATGAAATCGACGATATTGTCATCCCCACCCTCGGTAAGTACAAGGAATGGGAACTCAAAGCGGTGAATCGTTCCGGGGCAGACGAAGAACTGGGAGAGAAACAGGATAAACAGGCGGAGAAGGAGAACAAGCCGGTGCTGGAGAAGCTCAAAAAGGCCCTGGGAGACCGGGTCAAAGAGGTGAAGCTCTCCCGCCGGCTGCACGATTCTCCTTCCTGTATTGTAGCGGATGAACATGATCCTTCAATTCAGATGGCCGCAATGCTCAAGGCCATGGGACAGACCGAGATGCCGGATATAAAGCCTATTCTTGAGGTCAACGGGGAGCATCCCATTGTGGCGGCCCTCAGAAACACCGAGGATGACCAGCGGATTGCTGATATCGCAGGGGTACTGCTGGATCAGGCCCTGTTGGTTGAAGGGGTGAAGCTCAAGGACCCTGCGGACTTTGTGAAGCGCCTTAACCGGCTTTTGGTACCATGATTAACCGTAAGGAGGCGGTATGATTATACGGCGAAATGATATGACGGTGGAATACAAAGAGCACATGCGAGAAGGAACGGGGACCGTTAGGATCACCCATTGGACAGATGAAAGGACCCAGCGGCATGTCCGGCTCTTGGCGGAACTGAGTTTGCCTCCGGGGGCTTCCATTGGTCTCCACCGGCATGATGGGGAGACCGAATACTTTTGTATCTTGGCAGGGACCGGGGTGGTCAACGACGACGGTAAGGAGGTGGCGGTTACGTCCGGAGATGTGGTAATTACCGGAAACGGCGCTTCCCACAGTATTAGGAACTCAGGCACGGTTCCCCTGGTGCTTCATGGGATAATTATTACCTACGGCCAGTCTTCATAAGGGATGGGCACTAGAAAAAGTGGGAGAAGGGCCCCCACTTTTTCCTGTCCACCATTTCCCTTAAGACCTCACCGAAGATACCGGTATGCCTCTTGATGCGATCCACCCAGGGAGAAGATTCCCGGATTTCTTATCCGGCTGTAACGGTACCCCGGTCAGGGTCCTCTATGTCATAGCCTCCAGGGGGCCTTGCCTTTCGCCGGTTCTCCATTCAAAAACGAACCTGCCGGGAAACCATCAGTCGTCATTGATTCGGTAAATCGCGAATCTTGATGCCCGGTTGTCTTTGGCCGCGAAATACAGGTTGTCCTTACTGTCCCGCACGGTTCTGAGCATACGGACCAGGCCGTCGTAAGTAACCCCCGAGAGTGGAGCCCCAAGGCTGCCATCGGCGGGCGGGTTTTTGAACACCAGCGCAACCCCCGGCGCGGTCCGGCCGCTGCCGTATCCGCCGGTGATGACAAAATACGTCCCTGAGCCGTTGGTAATTCGTTCGACCATCCATGCCATAAAGGGATAGTCGAAATGCTTGGAATAGGTGAATAGATGGGTCAGCGTAGCGGTGGCAAGATCAACCTTGTAGACCTTTCCGCCGTTGAAACTCACCACATAGGCGGTATTGGGATCCGCGGGATCGAACTGTAAGGCCCGGATTGCCGTCAGATCCGGGGTGCCTGAGGCGTTAAGCCCTGCCGCAACAATGGTGCCAACCGCCGTAGGAGCCCCGTTTGTATTCCACTTCCAAATCTTGACCTCCGCACCGGCTTCCTTGGATTCGATAACGTAGGTTCCGTTGTCCTTCATCCAGTGGGTGGGCTTATTGTCGGAGTCCCCTACTTTGCTTAGCGAAAGATCATCGGCCTTAATTTGAAATACCGCCGTGCCTCCTGTCGCTCCCGCCGCCTCACCACCGCCGCCAGCGAGAATGTAATTACCGTTCACCGCCAGGGCAACCAGCTCACCGATGGTCTCGTTTGTTTTCGTATGGGTCGCCTTTTTAGTTCCGGCGACGGTGGCGTCATATATGCTGATATACGTGCCCGCATTATCTCCCTTTTCAATATCATACCCGGTAACAATATAATCGTTGGTAAAAGCGAAAGCCGCCTCTGCATGGTGCAGGGGTACATTTGTGTCGCTGAAGTCGGTGGAAATTTCCTTTGTTTGGCTGAAACTTCCATTGTATAGATAAATCTCACGGTTGTTATTGTCCAAAACGCTCAAGACCGCGATGTTGGTTCCATTTACGGCGATCAACTGGGCATTTCTGTCAAGGTCCACCGACTTCTCAGATGTTATTTGGGTTGAGGAGGAGGAAGGGTTAACCGTAACGGTTTTTAATGTATAACCGTTCTCATTATCAACGTAGGCTACCGTATTGCCGTTCAATTTGGCAAGGGATGCCCCTGAAAGGCCGTCTATATCGGAAAAAACGTTAGGAGATGATACCGGGTTAGTACCCCCCCCCCCCCCTATACCGGTAAGGGAATCAACATCCACATTAACCACCGGATCTGCAGGATCCACCACGTTTTCCACCCTGACCAGGGGATCGTCACAGCCGGTGAAAACAAATATCCCGCCCAGCACCAGCGGAATAAGCCGAAGATACGCTTTGTTCATCAAGAACCTCCTAATGTTATATTAGTCTAAATATGTTATATGATAATAACACATATTGCTATTTGTCAAGGGAAGTTATGTAAAAACTTCATTTTTTGAAAAGATAAACGATACTTGCCCAGCAACCTTAGATTAAGGGCGTCTCGAAGATACGGGGATGCGCATTTCCCGGTGTTCTGTATAGAGGATAAAAACAGGGCAAAGGGTAGGGATGCGGGGATGGGGAAGGGCTTACTGCCTTTGTCGCACTACAAATCCTGGATGGAGTCTCCGATTCCGAGGAGTTTATGGCATTTCGCCCATAAAACCGTATAAAAATACCTTGTAAACGGCGAAAGCACGGTCATTTATCGGATTTTTTGTATATTCATGTAAAAAAATCCACCGGTACAACAGACTCCCGGCGGTTTAGCGGTTTTTTTACAATGCCGGTGAAAAAATGTTTTAAATTATATTTGACACCCCTAGGGGGATGTGATAAAATGGTTACAAAGCAAACAATTGGAGGAACGTATGAAAGTAGTAAAGTACGCAGTATGTGCGGCTTTAGGAATGCTCCTGGTAGTAGGCAGTGTATTTGCCAAGGGCGGCGGTCAGCAACAGAGCGGAGGCAGTCAATCCTCGGGTGGAGGGGCTCAAGCAGCGAAGATTAAGGTTATTTTCGCAGGAACCGAAGCCGCCACCACGGGTCAAAGCCGTATGATGCAGGAAGTGGCGGAGAAGCTGAATGCCAGCGGCCGCTTTGATGCCGATGTGCAGGTCAACGGTGCCCTTTCCAGCGACACCGATAACCTGGTAACCCAGGCGAAAACCGGCGTACCCCTGGTGGTCCCTTCCGACCCGGGCAGACTGGCGAGCCAATTCAGCATCCCAGACCTCAATATCCTGATGGCTCCCTATGTGCTGACCGATATGAAGGCCCTGGAGAAACTGCCTGATACCGCGATTTTCAAAGAGTGGCAGGGCAAGCTTGAAGCTCAGGGGATTACCTTCGTGGCGGATATGTACAACGGTTTCCGCAGCTTCTACACCATCACCCCTGTTAAAACCGTGGCTGACCTCAGCGGTTTACGGATCCGCGGTTTCGGGAACAACATCGGTAATGCCCTTGCCAAGTATTTAGGCTTTGCGAACATTGGTATATCCTGGGGAGAAGTGCTCCCAGGAATTCAGCAGAAAACGCTGGACGGCTGTGAGGTCCAGGTCGCCACTGCCTACGGTGCGGCTATCTACGAAGTTGCCAAGAACTTGGCTTTGACTAAGCACTACATGCTTCAATCATCTTTTGTCTGTTCGACCAAGCTCCTCAATTCATTACCGGAGGCGGACAAGAAACTATTCCTGGACACCATCCGGGAAACCGCTCGGAAATACAGCGAGATTATTGCAGAGGAAGAAGCGGGCTACTATCAGCAGATGAGGGAGAAGGGGGTTACCATCACCGAAGTTAATCTCCAGGAATTCCAGGATGCTCTTGCTCCACTCTACAGTAACAACGATCTGGGCTTTTCCCCGGGTCTGAAGGATCGCTTATTCCAAGAATTGGGTCTTTAATCTAAGTAAGCCGGGGCGCCGTTCCCCGGCTATTTTTCTCTGTAAGAGATACCTATGAGAAACCTATATCGGAGCCTATGCAAGGCAGAAGTAGTCATCTGTGGGATGGGGTTTATATTCCTGGTGGCTTTTGTTTTTTTGTCCGCTATCCTGCGGTTTTTTCGGATTTCCATGTCCTGGAACATTGATTTGGCGATGTTTTTACTCGCATGGACGGCTTTCCTCGGGGCGGACATTGCGTGGCGCAATGGCCAATTGGTGGGTATTGACATCGTAACCCGCCGCTTGCCCCAGGTTCTTCAAAAGATCGTTGCCTTGGTGCTCTATTTCATTATCCTTTGCGCCTTGGTGCTTATCATCGTATTCGGCATTAGGCTGGCTTATACCGAGCGGCTTCGAACATACCAGTCCATACCCCTTCCGTATTCCCTGGTTACCCTGAGTATTGTGGTTACCGCTCTGTCCATGATTTTTTCGACTCTCCTCAAAATAAGGCGCAGTATTTTAGATTTCAATGTAACCCTAAGCGGGCAAGAGATTCAGGGAGGTATCAAATGACCTTATTGCTCATCTGTTTTGTTACATTTTTGGTCCTGGGTATGCCCATCGCCTTTGTCATAGGCCTTGCGGGGTTCGCCTTTTTTACTTCCGTAGAGTATCTCACCTTTGAGACCGCCACCCAGATGATCGTGGCCCAGAGCCAATCCTTTGCGTTCTTAGCGGTCCCCTTCTTTATTTTTGCAGGGAACTTAATGAACGTGTCGGGGATCACTGAGCGGCTCCTGAGCCTTGCCCGGCTCCTCACTCGGCGTATGTACGGCGGTACGGCCCAAATTTCGGTAGTGATGAGTACCCTTATGGGCGGGGTATCTGGATCCGCTACGGCGGATGCGGCCATGGAAACCCGGATCCTAGGCCCAGAGATGATGCGTATCGGGTATAAGAAGGGGTACATCTGCGCGGTGAACTGCGTAACCGCGCTCATCACCGCTACCATTCCCCCGAGCCTGGGGCTTATCATTTTTGGCTTTGTGGGCGAGGTTTCCATAGGCAGGCTTTTTGCGGCAGGACTCATCCCCGGTATTTTGATGATGTTCTTTCTTATGGCCACCACTTCTCTGACCTGCCGGTTCTATAAATTTGATCCCCCCAGGAGAGACGCCCCTCCCTTGACTGTGGGAGAAATTATCGGGAACCTGAAAGAGTCCATCTGGGCCCTCCTGTTCCCGATTATCCTTATCGTGGGAATCCGCTTCGGGGTGTTTACTCCCTCGGAATCCGGGGCTTTCGCCGTGGTGTACGCGATCCTCATCGGCAGGTTTGTCTACAAGGAACTAACCTGGGAGAATTTCAGACAGGCCCTCATCACCACCTTAAAAGACAACGGCGCCATCATGCTGATCATCGCCATGTCCGGCCCCTTCAGTTACGCCATCACCTGGGTAAAACTACCGGTAGCCTTAAGCAACCTGATCTTTGGCATCACCGAAAATCCCGAGGCCTTGGTGCTTATCATGCTGGGTTTCCTTTTCATCACCGGCATGTTTGTAGACAGTAATGTAAACTTTCTCCTTTTAACCCCTATATTCTTGCCCATGGTAAAGAGCGTCGGTATTGATCCGGTCCACTTCGGCGTCCTTATGGCCACCGTGGTTACCCTGGGGGTGATGACCCCGCCGATTGGTTCCGCCCTGTATACGGTGTGTGGTATCATCGACTGTCCGCCCGAGGAGTACACCCGGTTTTCCATACCCTTCATGGCTGCGGTATTGCTGGAACTGGCGATTTTAGTATTTCTCCCCAATGTGGTGCTGTGGATTCCCAACATGGTCTTCGGTTAAACCATTTTTCCGGGAGATACAACCCCGGATCCCCCGGACTTGGAGGGATGTTTTATTGGTGTATACGTCCGCCATAGCCGTGAGGTGGGGCTGTAGGCGGATTGAGCGGGGGACTTAGAGGTTGGAGTAAGGGAGAGGCTATGCTAAGGAGCATACATGGAATTTGAGGCGGTCCAGGCCGGGTTTTTATGGATTATTCTTCGTATGCGCTATTGTCGCTCCCCATCTTTCGATAAGGCCCCTCCGCCGTATCGGCAGGGTCTGTTTTCGAAGACCATTGTTCACCCATTTCAGATACCCCCATGCTTTCCTCTACCGGGGCCGGCTGTACGCATATTAACCATGAGGCACCCCAGATTCCCTATGCCTTTACCGTAGCGGTGATTTGTTTCATTGGGTATATCATCGCAGGATTGGGCTTTACCCTCAGCTAGCCATAACCCTCCCGATTTGCCTGGTATTGCCCGGCTTATTATACGGGAGCGCCAAAGTTCCTACCGGAGCTTCTTGAGTTCGTGGCATGAGGTAAAAAAGCTCGGCCTATGGGCTTATTACCTCACCCTATCAGGAAAAAAGCCCATGCTATGACCTTCAAGACCTCATGGCATGAGGTAAAAAAGCTCGGCCTATGGGGTTTTTACCTCACCATATCAGGAAAAAAGCCCATGCTATGACCTTCAAGACCTCATGGCATGAGGTAAAAAAGCTCGGTCTATGGGGTTTTTACCTCATCATATCAGGAAAAAAGCCCATGCTATGACCTTCAAGACCTCATGGCATGAGGTAAAAACATCGGTCTATGGGCTTATTACCTCACCATACCGGGGAAAAAGCCCATGCTATAACCTAAGGAGATCATGCAGCAGGGGGCTTTGAGTTCTCCTGATTCATGCACGTGAGCCAGGACTCCTCGAAGGAGCAGGCCGCTCTGTTCCCGCTTGTCCCGAAGGGTGGCCTCAAGCTGCGTTATTACAAAACTGCCCTACCGGCTCTCGCAGGAAAGTTCCATATAGTGGCCCGATTAAGCACCGCTATTCTGGAAACCCCCGCCTCTTTTTTGAAAAGGATCCGCAAGATTTTGAAAAAGCTCAGGTTATGAAGGATAGATCCCATGATAGGGTATCCAGCCCCCTATGAGGCAGTAATCTGGAAGCAGGCTTTAATCATTTTGATGGAACCTGTGCGGCGCTTTCACCAGAGGATATGCAAAACGGCCTCGCGGGTTTTCCTATTCCCCTAAGGGTTCCTCCCTCCATTGGGGAACCCCCTGTGTGGTTCCCTCAAATAAAACCGCATGGGTGTACCCTGCCTGTAGCAAGGTTTTCCGGGCTTCATCATAATGGCCGTCCAGGTCTTCCGCTCGATGAGCATCCGCGGTAATGATAACCGGTACCTGTTTTACCTGTAAAAGCCGCAACAGGGCACAGGAAGGGTAGGTATCCGGTATCTTATACCGGGTAAGTCCGCCGGTATTTACTTCTACTACCAAGGAGGAAGCCCCAATAGTAGCGGCAATGCCCGCCATACGGCGCTGATACCCGGGGCTTTCCAAAGAAAACCATCTTTTTCCCGGATAGGGGGCGTTGTTTTTCTTTATCAAATCCACATGTCCTAGAATATCAAAACCACCGGCCCGGATCATCTGCTCCACCGAGTCCCAATAGGCTTCCACTAAGGCTTCCGGGTCATGAGCAAACCCTTCCCGGATACCCTTTTCAAAGACTTCCGCCCTATCATCCACGGCAAAGGGGGAACCGTGAGGAGGAATCACATAATGCACTGAACCGATACGATAATCCAAACCCAGATCCTGATAATCCTGGTCTCCTGGTCCCATAAGGCCCGGGATATAATCAATTTCCAGCCCCAGAAAGACCCGAATCTTCCCTTCCCACTGCCGGCGAACCGTTCTCACCGTATCCAGGTACGCCTCTAGACGATCTTCTTGTATATGCCAATCCGTACGGAACTCGGTTTTGCGGTATACCGGTGCATGGGAACTGAACCCAATAGACACCAAGCCCTTTTCATAGGCTCTACGGCACAACTCTTCAATGGTATCGTGGCCGTCACAGAACGTGGAATGGGTATGGAGACAAGAATACACCCGCTCCCCCTTATTGAGCGGTCCGTACTACCCGGAATCCTAAATAACTGGTTTTGGTATACGGGGACATGCGGACCCGGTTGGCGGAACGCAGGTATTGGGGAGCGCTGTACCAACTCCCACCCCGAACTATCCGGCGACTTGGAACCCAATCGGTAGAACCATAGGCCGCATACTCATCCCAGCACCACTCATATACATTCCCGTGCATATCATAGAGTCCCCAGGGATTCGCAGGAAAGCTTCCTATGACGGTTGTCCGCTGCCGGTATATTCCCATGGAACTGTTAGCGTAGGTATAGGTTCCATCATAGTTACTCTTGGTCGTGTCTATGGTATCCCCGATATTAAAGGCCGTGGTAGTCCCTGCCCGGCAGGCATATTCCCATTCTGCCTCCGTGGGTAAACGGTACCCCTTTGCCGTTTGGTTCCAGATTACCCTTTCTCCATTGATAGTATAGGCAGGGGGTAATCCTTCTTTGATACTCCGGGCATTGCAGTACCGTACCGCGTCAAACCAGGTTACCCGCTCTACCGGGAACGTATCCCCTTTGAAATAACTGGGATTAGTTCCCATCACCGCCCTATATTCCTGCTGACTTACCTCATATTTCCCCATATAAAAACGGGACGGTACTCTGATCCAATGGGATACTTCATCCTGATCCCGGGCAATTTCCGACAGGGGACTTCCCAATAAGCCGATGCCCTCGGGTATGGAGACCCATTGTTCAGAGGGAACCACCGGCTCTTGCCCTAGAGGGGCAGCTACTTTTACCGGTTCCGGGGTTTCCCGGAAATTTGCCTGTACAGCGGTTCCCGTTAAGGAGGCTACGAGTTCGGCCAGTACAGGGGCATCCCCACTTATGCCCTTGTACTCTACGTCTCCTCCGCCGACCACATTGGCATCTTCGGTATCTACGATAGACGCCATGAAGAGCTTGGTATTTCCCAGGTTAAGCACATCTCCCGTAAGGACATAGGGGATATGGGTTATAATACCGATGGTTTTGATACGGTCAGGGTCAATGATGCCAACATAGGGTATGGTTAAGTCCCGGATCAAGGTTTCAATCCGTAAGGCCCAGGGCAGCACGGTATACTTATGGCTGTTTGCCAGTTCAATAGTGAGCAATTGTACTAATATATCCACTTCCCCGGCTTGTACTCCCTGTACAGGGGTATAAAAAGGCAAAATCGTGAGCCCGGGCAGTTGATCCGGGAGCCCCTGGGCAGCCTGTATCAATGTGGCGGCTATGTCCGGTACAGAAGCACGAAACTCACTGAGGCTGTGATAGTACCGATACGCCCCGTCTAAATGGCGAAGGGTTTTCAGCTCTACCAAGGAGATAAGCGCCAGATGAGCGGTTCCTATCTTTTCCGTACGTACTATTACGGCAAAGTCGGCGTTAAGCTGGCCCTGGACTACCTTAATAATATCCTCCTGGCTTCTTGCCGAATCAGGAAAGACGGTCTCTTCGGTAATGCCCTTGAAAGTACTGGTACCGGGTATCACCGTAAAAGCGGTACGCATATCCCCCTGATTCGCAAATAGCAAGGTAATGATTTCCTCATCCCCCCCAACCGTACCGGTAAAAGGCAGAATCATGAGGGTCGGCTTGGTTTGCGCTTCAAGAGTAAGGGATATAAAGATACCCCACAGGCACATAAGTGCTAATTTCGATGCTCTTTTCATAGTACCATTGCTCCTTTAAGTAATCTAAAGCCATAGGTTCATTTTTTTACATGAAGCTGTTTCACCGTGTCTGATTTTGAAATAGGCCCCTTAGGTTAAGAGACAAGGGGTCAAACCCCGCTTTTTCCAAAGCCCCTTCAAAAACAAGCGAGTTTTAAAAGGGGGTAAAGTAAGGCTCTTGCAAAAGGTCACCTTATGCAAAAGCAACTCTGCCTTTAATAGAAAAACCAGTCCTTTGGCTGGTTTTTCCTAAGCCTTTTTCAAAAATACCCGGATTTTGAAAAAGGTTCAATTTTATATATTTTCGTCATATGGTAGGCACTTCTTGAGGATTAGTTAACGGAAGTTCGGCAAAGAAGCAACCCTTTGCCGGACTTTCGTCCGCTATTACCCTGATGGCGAACTAAGGTTCATCGCAGATGCAAGAGGGTTGTGGAATAAACAATCCGCATAATCTGCGGCCCCATAGAACTTACGTTAATTATAAACAGGAATGGTTCTTGTGTTGCCTCTGAGCCGTACAGGGAAACCATTAAGCCGATGGGATAAAGGAGAATTACCTCTTTTCTTAGCCTCTGGTTATAATAAAAATCCATGAATACCCAGAATTGTATTACCGCCCTGATTTGCCTGAAATGTAAAAAATCCTAGGATCACCGGGAGATACAGCACCTTTGTCAATGCGGCTCCCCCTCCTGGCCGAATATGATCTGGAACGGGCGGCCCAAATCGATCAAAATGAAATAAATCATTTGCCATTTTCAAACAAAATAATATATAATCGAATACCATGATTATGAAAGACCAGAATAACAGGGAATTTGATACCATAACCCGTAAAGAAGTGCTGGAAGAGCTCTTTGCCCTCTGGAATCCTCCCTTCAACATTGAAACCGTTCCCCTGGAAGAGGCCCGCGGCCGCATCACCGCACAGGCCCTGTATTCCCGGCTTACCCTGCCCCTGGTCCGATCCTCCAACGGAGACGGCATCGCGGTTTGCAGCGCGGCCTTTGCGGAGGGGCCCCCAGACACCTCCGCATGGATAGAAGGGAACGATTATGTCCGGGCGGACACCGGGGACGATTTTGACGACCGCTTTGATGCGGTTATCATGATCGAGTTGGTCGGCTTTGATGGGGAGGGGCGAATTTTTCTGCCCCCGGAACTCCGGGTGGTCCCCGGCTTGAATATCAGCGGTACCGGTAACTCGGTGATGGAGGGGGAACTGCTCCTGGAAAAGGCGCTGCCCATCCGCGCGTGCGATCTTGGCGCCCTGGCGCTGGGGGGTCTGCGGGATGTGCCGGTGGTAAAAAAGCCGCTGGTAGCCTTCATCCCCACGGGCAGCGAACTTATCCCTGCGGGACAGTTGCCGAAGCGAGGGCAGAATATTGATACCAATAGTATTCTGGCGCGGCACATGCTGTTGGAGATGGGGGCGGAACCCCTGATCCTGCCCATTGTCAAGGATGACCCGGAACTGCTCAAGCAGGCATTGGAACAGGCCCTTGATGTGGCGGATGTGGTCATTATCAACGGGGGTTCCTCCAAGGGCGCGGAGGATTATAACGCACGGCTCCTGGCTGAACAGGGGAGCCTGATCTGCCACGGTGTTAATGCCGCACCGGGCCGTCCCCTGTGCATGGCCCTGATCGGCCAAAAACCGGTGGTCAACCTGGCGGGCCCCATGGTGGCCGCCTATTTCGGGCTGGATTGGTG
>JAITRH010000107.1 GCA_031288495.1 Treponema sp.
TTCCCCCAGGCCCGGCTCCAGATTGCCGCGGCCTTCAGGCAGTACATCCGGGACAAGGTGAAAGTCCAGTTCGACGGCATAGAGCAGGCCGAGGGCCTCATCGCGGAAGCCCTGGACGAAGCCACCGGGCAGATAGACGACGTGATGACCCCCGGCAACCTCCTGGACATCCGGGGCTACGGCCTCAAAATCGAAGCGGATGCTGCCCACAAAGCCGAAACCGGCCTCTGGTTCGATGACGGCCAGGGGACCCCTGTGAAAGCCGGGATCATCGCGGTAAACGAGCCCCGCTCCATAAAAGCGATTGTCCCCCAGGGCCTCACCGCGGGCGCGGAATACGCCCTCAAAATCGTAACCCAGAGCTCCGCCCACGGCCACGGCACCCTGCTGAAAAATCTGCGGGAAGTCCGCTCGGAGTTCAAGCTGACCGCTCAGCAGCCTGCAAGCTAGAAGCCGACCCTCTTCCAGCTTAGAAGCGGGTCCTCTTCAGGCTTAGAAGCGGATACGCTTCAGGCTTAGAAGAGGGCCGGCGGATTGCCGGCAAGAGGCGCGGCGCGGGAAAAGAAGGCGGAAGTGAAAAAGCATTGGCGGAAGGCCCGGCTGGGGGACGGATCATAAGGGGCCGCTCGGACCAGAGCTCCGCCCACGGCTACGGCACCCTGCTGAAAAATCTGCGGGAAGTTCACTCGGAGTTCAAGCTGACCGCTCAGCAGCCTGCAAGCTAGAAGCCGACCCTCTTCAGGCTTAGAAGCGGGTCCTCTTCCAGCTTAGAAGCGGGTACGCTTCCAGCTTAGAAGCGGGTCCTCTTCAGGCTTAGAAGCGGGTCCTCTTCCAGCTTAGAAGCGGGTACGCTTCAGGCTTAGAAGAGGGCCGGCGGATTGCCGGCAAGAGGCGCGGCGCGGGACCAGAAGGCGGAAGTGACACCGCCTGGGCGGAAGGCCCGGCTGGGGGACGGCTCATCAGGGGCCGCTCGGACCAGAGCTCCGCCCACGGCACCCTGCTGAAAAATCTGCGGGAAGTCCACTCGGAGTTCAAGCTGACCGTCCATGATCGGGCTTAGTTCCTGACCCGGAATAGGCTTGGTTCCCGACCCGGAACAGGCTTAGATCACGACCCGGAACGGGCTTGGTTCCCGGCCCGGAACAGGCTTAGGGCGGACCCCCGCCCAGGCTTAGGAGGGCTGGTAATTTGCAAGAAACCTGGACCGCTGAGACTGAAAGCCTCCGGTCTCAGGTTTCAGCAAATTACCTAAGAAGTTTCACTTCGTGAAACTTCACGAACCCGAAGGCTCAGGGAATCAGGAGGGCCCACAGAGAAAAAGGGGAACCTGCCGCGCTGACAAGGATCGATCTTTAGCATATAACTGAACTATGAGTATAGAAGCCCTGGTTACCCTATCCCGGTATTACGGGTCCAACCCGGAATATGTCGTCGCAGGAGGCGGTAATACCTCCTTCAAAGACGGGTCCACCCTGTTCATAAAAAGCTCCGGCATAGCCCTGGCAGCGGCCGGCGCCGGGGACTTTGTCCGGATGGATCGGGCGGGACTCGCTCGTATATGGGAACAATCCTATCCCGCCCTTTCCGATGCCCGGGAAGCCGCGGTTTTAGCGGATATGCTGGCTGCAAGGAAGCCCGGGGAGGAGGCAAAGCGGCCCAGTGTGGAAACCCTGCTGCACGAGCTCTTGCCCTTTGCCTATGTGGTTCATACCCACCCGGCCCTGGTAAACGGCCTTACCTGTTCAAAGGCAGGTGAAGCGGCCGCCCGAAGGCTCTTTGGGGACCGGGCGATCTGGATACCCTCGATAAACCCCGGGTATGTGCTGGCCTTGGCGGTAAAAGAGGCCCTTGCCCTTGCTCCAGAGCCCCTGCCCTCGATCATCCTGCTCCAGAACCACGGGGTCTTTGTGGGAGCGGACTCGGTGGAGGGTATCAAGGAGGCGTATCGCGCGCTCATGGACACCCTGAGCGCCTGCGTCAAGGAGAAGCCGGCAATTGCTGAGAGGGCCTCCGCTTATGGGGCTTCCCCGGAAATTGCCGGGGTGCTGCGGGAACTGGCCGCCAAGACCGCCCCCCACACCGGGGCTCCCTGGCAGGTATGCTTTGAGCGGAATGCTGCCCTCGGCCCTTTTATTCGAGACAGGCCGTCCTTTTATCCCCTCTCTTCGGCGCTGACCCCGGATCATATCGTCTATGCAGGAAGCGAGCCCCTGTTCATCCCGGTTCCCGAATCCCCGGGAGCCGGCGCGGCAGGGGTGATTGAGGAGGCCTGGGAGGGGCACCTTACCAAGACCGGAAGGATGCCCAGGATCGCCGCGGTTCAGGGGCTTGGGGCCTTCGGCATAGGGAGCGGTGAAAAAGCCCCCCGCCGGGCCCTGGAACTGTTTATGGACGCCCTCAAAGTGGCGGTCTATGCCCAAACCTTTGGGGGCGTTTGTTTTATGAGCCCGGATCAGATCCGGTTTATTAGCACCTGGGAAGTGGAACGCTACCGTTTCCAGGCTGCCGATGCCGCAGCGTTCCCGAGGGCGCAGTGAGGCAGGGGGTTTTGAAACCGCCTCAAGCAATAGAAAAGCAAAAAGGAGTATACCATGAAGCCGTATCCGAATACCGAGACCCTTGAACAAGCCTATGGATTGGCCAAAAACAGCTATGCCCAGGTGGGGATTAATACGGACGAAGCCATACAGGCCGCAGAGGCGGTCCCGCTTTCCCTGCAATGCTGGCAGGGAGACGATGTGCGGGGCTTTGAGGGCGTCCGGGGCCTCTCAGGAGGGGGGATCCTCCCGACGGGTAACTATCCGGGACGGGCGCGGAACGGGGATGAACTGCGGGCCCACGCGGGGCTGGCCTTTTCCCTGATTCCCGGAGCCAAGCGGTTTAACCTCCACAGCATGTACCGGGAAGGAAAACCGGGGGAGACCATTGATCGGGATGCCCTGGAACCGGAGCATTTCCACACCTGGATGGCCTGGTCAAAAGCTGAAGCCATTCCCTTGGATTTTAATCCCACCTTCTTTGCCCATCCCCTGGCAGAAAGGGCCACCCTTTCCCATGAAGATGCGGAGATCCGGCGTTTCTGGATCCGCCATGCCCTGGCGGCCCGGCGTATTGCCTCGGCATTCGGGGAAAACCAGGGTTCCCGGGCCATAAACAACCTCTGGATCCCCGACGGCTCTAAGGATATGCCCGCGGATCGCCTGTCTCCCCGGCTCAGGCTGAAGGATGCCCTGGATGAGATCCTGGCCTGTTCCCTGCCCCCGCATACCTTAAGGGATACCCTGGAATGCAAGCTCTTCGGTATCGGCAGTGAAGCCTACGTGGTGGGTTCCCATGAGTTTTATCTGAGTTATGCGGTTCAAAAGCAGATCAGCCTCTGCCTGGATATGGGTCATTTCCATCCCACTGAAACGATTGCCGATAAGATTAGCGGAATCTTGCCTTTTGTGCCGGGGCTGCTCATCCATTTCAGCCGGGGGCTCCGCTGGGATTCGGACCATGTGGCGCTTTTCTCCGATGAAACCCGGGAGGTATGCCGGGAGATAAAGCGCGCCGGGGCCTTTGATCGCGTTGCCCTCGCCCTGGATTTCTTTGACGCATCGATCCACCGGATCGCCGCATGGGTTATCGGGGCCCGGAGTATCCGCAAGGCCCTGCTGGAGGCCTTCCTGGAACCCACCTCCTTATTGGTAGCCGCGGAGCAAGCCGGGAAGTACCATGAACGCTTGGCCCTGCTGGAGGCCCTGAAAACCTTTCCCGTGGCTGCGGTGTGGGATAAACTCTGCCTGGATGCGGGGGTACCGGTGGGAATGGATTGGTTACAAACCATTCCCGCCGTCTCATGACGGAGCGCAGGGGGCCTTATGGCCCCTTTGGCCCGTAGTCGACTATGAAACGTGCTTACCGGTTCTCGCCCTTGCGCTGCCCCGACAGGGCAGCGTCCCCTTTGACACCCCACCGTACCTGCGGAAACAGGCCGGCCTGCTTGTCCTCTGTACCGCTTTGCGCTACCATTACCCTCATCCCATTGGTATTGTTTATGGAGGAACCCCTATGCAAGACCCAGGATCTTTTGATAGTCCCCCAGCGCCGCAGCACCGTCCGGCCTCTAGGCCAACCGACCCGCCTCCGGAGCGCTCCTTTTCCGTTAAGCAGTTTAGCCGGGGGTATACCTTTAAGGTCTTGCTGCTGGGCGCCCTGGTGTTGCTGCTGCTGATACCCCTCCAGATGATACGGGGGCTTGTCCGGGACCGCAGGTCCACGGCACGCCAGGCTGAAGCGGATATTATGGAAGCCTGGGGGAAAGAACTGGCTGTGGCAGGGCCTGTTTTGCGCATCCCCGGCATACGGAGGGAAATCCGCTCCGAAAAACCGGAAGGCTCCGACCTGGGATCGAAGCTCGTGGACACCCCTTTTACCCTGATGATCACCCCGGAAAAACTGGACATTACCGCGGCCTTTACCACCGAAATACGCCGCCGCGGCATCTTTTCGGTGCCCCTTTTTTACGGCGATTTTTCCCTTTCCGGCGCCTTTAATCCCGCCAAGGCAATTGCCGAATGCCCCTCAAACGAACGGCTGTTGCTGGATCAGGCTGAACTGGTAATCGCCCTTTCAAGCCAGAAGGGGATCCGGAAAATCACCGATCAATCCTGGGGTGGACAGGAGTTGTTCTTTAGACCGGGCAGCCGTTCCCTGAGCCTCTTGACCGAAACCTTTGAGGACGCCGGTATGTATGCCCTCCTTCCGCCGTTAACCCAGGAGGAGACCCCCTTTAAGATCAGCATCAGCATACAAGGGGGGCAATCGGTGCAGGTCTTGCCGGTGGGCCAGGATACCCATGTGGAAATTGCCGCGGACTGGGGTTCCCCTTCATTCCAGGGGGCGTTTTTACCGGTCCAGGCAACCATGAGCGACCGTTCTTTTGAGGCCCAATGGGATGTCAGTTATATAAGCCGGGATATTCCCCTTTTCTGGAAAAACGATGTGGTGAGGCTCGGTTACGGCGCCTCCCTCTTCGGCGTCTCCTTTTTCCGCGCCATCGACACCTACGCGCTTAACACCCGGGCGGTAAAATACGCCATGCTTTTTTTAATGGTCCCGTTTTTTACCTTGTTTCTCCTGGAAATATTCACCAAAAAGCCCATTCACCCGGTTCCCTATGGGCTTTGCGGCATTGCCAACGGTATTTTTTACCTGCTGCTTCTGTCTATTTCAGAACAGATGCCCTTTCACAGCGCCTATACGATTGCCGCGGCCGCGGTTACGGCGCTTATGACCTGCTATTCCCGGTCCCTGCTCCCTGCGTGGTCAAAAAGCGGGTACATGGGCTTGGTCCTGAGCATCTCCTATGTTTTACTCTATGCGGTGCTTAATGCCGAATCCTATGCCCTCCTTATAGGCTCCATCGGCGCCTTTGCCGTAACCGCTCTGGTGATGTTCCTGACCCGTAAACTCGATTGGTATGGAACCGGCAGTGCGGATCGGACATAAGCATAGCGCTCCCCACAGCACCCTATGGCAGGGCTATGGGATTTAAAACGATATTTCCTTTATAACAGGGATGTACCCGCTGCCCCGCATGGTATGGGGGGAACCTGTTTCCTTATTATACAGGGAATGAAAAAAGCACATGGCCTTATCCTGGAGAAATCTGAGGTTCCGCTTGACAACCATAAAAATCCCGTGATACAGTACCTCGGTATACTTCAAAGGAAGAGAGGTGTAAATCCTCCGCTATCCCGTAACTGTAACCGGGTATTCGCCCCAGGGCGAACCGGTTCCGCCAGACGGCCACTGACCCAGCGGTTGGGAAGGCCGGCGGAAACCTGGGCTGTTAAAGCGTTGCTTTGGAAGCCCAACCCGCAAGCCAGGAGACTTTGGTATATGGAAGACCCCGTAGGGGG
>JAITRH010000141.1 GCA_031288495.1 Treponema sp.
GAAAGACCCCTTCTAAACCTACCTGAATCTCAAAAGCCATCCGGCATGCGGATAGACATACGGTACTATTAAAAATAGGGCTTATATATGCCTTCATATCGTTAGTATACTTTATTAGCCATAAGATGTCGGTTGTATTTACAACAAAAACAGCTTATTGTATAGGAAAGCATAAGGCAGATCCCGGTTTCTGTCTTTTCTGAAATTTTCTATGCCTTATCCTAACGGTAGAGAGCATCATTGCTCGGGTCCACAAGGGTGGTGAGTGCCCAGCTTCCCCGCCGATCTATACCGTCTGATTGGGTATAAAAGGCCTTAGCATCCCCGGTGTAGGGTATCTGTCGACGAGGGGCAAGGGTTTTTTGAAGAAGTTGTAAAAATGCCTGGCGGCTTAGGGTTTCCGCACCTAGACTTGCGAGGTGATCCGTGTAGACCTGACAGTCAATAAAAGCAACCCCATCGGCAAAAAGCCTCTGGGCCAGGGAAAGGAAGGCCGCCTTAGAAGCATTAGAGTGCTTGGCAAACATGGATTCTCCGAAGAAAACCTTCCCCAGGCGAATACCATAACACCCCCCCACGAGTTCCCCATGCCGGTAGCTTTCCGCAGAATGAGCCCAACCTAAACGGTGTAGTTCCGTATAGGCGGCGATGATATCTTCAGTAATCCAGGTACCTCTTTGACCTGGTCTGAACATCTCTGCACACCCCCGTATGACACCCTTAAAATCCCGATCCACCGTAAATTCAAAACATCTTTTTTTTAAGACTTTTTTCATGGAAGTTCCAATATGGAGCTTTTCTGGAAACAGGACCATCCGGGGATCCGGAGACTGCCATAAAATAGGGTCTTCCGGATTATACCAGGGGAATATACCCTGTTCATAGGCAGAAAGGAGCATCCCCGGTGAGAGATTACCCCCTAGGGCGATAATAGAATCACACTCAGACAGATATGCATCTGGCTTAGGAAAAGGGTACCGTTCGTATTCGCTAAGATAGGGAAAATAGGGATCCACAC
This sequence comes from Treponema sp., assembly GCA_031288495.1. Lineage (GTDB taxonomy): Bacteria > Spirochaetota > Spirochaetia > Treponematales > Breznakiellaceae > JAIRLU01. Next base: position 1,019 of record JAITRH010000141.1, read on the forward strand.
CGGAAATCCACCCCCTCCTTTGGCGTTTAGGAATGGCTGAGGACCTTCAGCGCCTCGGTAGCTTCAAGCACGGTGATCTGGTATGCCCCTCCGGTCCAGTCCACCCGGGCGCTTCCCCCTGCCGCAAGACGGCCAAAAAGGACCTCGTCCACAAAGAAGGACTTGATCTTATCTTCAATAACCCGGCCTACATTACGAGCGCCGAATTCCCGGCTGTATCCATCGGTGGTAAGGTGATCTACACAGGTATCGGTAACTTCCACCGTGACCTTTTTCTCTGCCAATTGCGTTTTGAAGAGATCCAATTCTTTACGAACAATGGAAGTCATGATTTCCCGGGAGAGGTGGTTGAATCGTACCACCCCATCCAGGCGGTTCCTGAATTCAGGAGTAAAAGTTTTCTCTACCGCGTCATCCACTGCGGAGGCATCAATGCTTCGTTCCCCAAACCCGATGAGGTTCTTACCAATATCCCGGGCACCGGCATTACTGGTCATAATGAGGACCACATTCCGAAAATCCGCTTTCCTGCCGTTATTGTCCGTAAGGGTGGCATAATCCATGATCTGCAAGAGAATGTTATAAATATCTGGGTGGGCTTTTTCTATTTCATCTAAAAGGACCACACTATGGGGCTGTTTTCGTATGGCATCAGTCAAGAGCCCCCCTTCTTCATACCCCACATAACCAGGAGGCGAACCGATGAGTCGTGAAATGGTATGCTTTTCCTGATATTCGCTCATGTCAAAGCGGTGCATGGAAACCCCCAACACCTGAGCAAGGCTTCTGGCTAATTCGGTTTTTCCCACACCCGTAGGACCTACAAAAAGAAGATTCGCCACCGGTTTACCATCAGCTCTGAACCCAGCCCGGGACCGTTTCACCGCCTTGACCACCATGGTAACGGCCTCATCCTGACCAAAAATCCGCCCCCTGAGCCGCTCTTCGAGATTCCGGAGCTTATCTTTCTCATTTTCTCCTACAGACCGCTCCGGTATCCGGGCTATCCGGGAAACCACCGATTCAATCAGGGGAAGCCCAATATCAACGATTTCTACAGTTCCTTCTTGAACGGAGATCCCCTGAGCCAGACTACCAGCTTCGGCCTCAGAAGAGACCTGCTTGTCTCCCTTTTCGGTTTTTTCACTTTTCTCTGTCTTGTCATGCTTATCAAAAAAGAAGGCAAATTTTTTTGATAGGCTATTCTTCATACCTGGATCTGCTTCCTCTTTAGGCAACAACCGTTGGTGTTCACTCTCCTTAAAAGCCGCTATCCGGGCAAAAGCACCGGCCTCATCGATCACGTCGATAGCTTTGTCCGGCAAGCGCCGCTCGGTGATAAACTGAGCAGAAAGCCGTACCGCCCCTTCCACGGCTTCATCACTGTAACGAACTTTATGGTACTCCTCGTATTTTGATTTAAGCCCCTGGATGATAGCTATGGCATCATGCTCGCTGGGTTCATCGATATCGATCTTCTGAAACCGCCGTGAGAGGGCCCGATCCTTGTCAAAAAATTTACTGTATTCTTCGTGGGTGGTGGAACCGATACAGCGGATTTTTCCCGAGGTAAGGGCCGGTTTAAGGAGATTAGACGCATCTAAGGCCCCTCCTGAAACAGACCCGGCCCCCACGAGGGTATGAATTTCATCAATAAAAAGGATGGCCCTTTCTTTTTTGAGTATTTCCTCAATGACCCGCTTGATCCGTTCCTCAAAATCCCCCCGGTATTTAGTCCCGGCCACCAGGGCGCCCATATCAAGAGAAAAGATAGCAAAATTCTTGAGGGTAGGAGGTACGTTCCCCGCTACGATACGCTGGGCAAGTCCTTCGGTGATGGCGGTTTTTCCCACCCCTGAATCCCCTACATGAACGGGATTATTTTTGAGCCGCCTACAGAGCACCTGGACGGTCCGGTCTAACTCCACTTCCCTGCCTATAACCGGTTCAAGCTTATGTTCCCTGGCCAGGGCGGTAAGTTCCGTGGCATACCGTTCCAGCGCGCTCCGTTTATTCGCCTTGGTCTTTTGAGTCGGATCTGTTCCATCCTCATCAAGAGACTCCTCTTTTCTCTCTTGTGACCCGCTGCCGTTCAGTTTATTAAAGACAAAAGGCCGCTCTCCATCGAATCCATGAGAGAGGACATTAAGGAGTTCAAAGCGTTTAACCCCCAGTTTCCGCAAATAATAGGCACAATAATTTTGTTCTTCATCATAAAGGGATACGAGGATATCTGCCACATCCAAGATGTGTTTCTGAGAAGCCTGGCTTTGGAGCACTGCCCGCTCAATGACACTCTGAAATCCCACGGTTTGGGTCGGCTCTGTATCACCGATGCTGGGGACTTTCTGCTTAAAATAATTTTCCATACCCTCTTTAAGCATATCCAGATTGGCACCACACGCGGACAGAATACCCTGGACTTCATCAAAGGCTAATGCTGCATATAATATATGTTCAGGTGTCAGGTACTCATGGTTACGCACTTTAGCCTCATGGTAGGCGGCGTTTATAATGGCCTGTACATGGCCGCTAATTTTCATTTTTTACTCCCTACTCAGAGCATGGACCCCAGCTCTTTACATGAAAAAATACTACTAATTAAATTATAATACTAAATCTAATAAAACACTATGAGTTTTATAGCAAATTTGTATTTCTTACATTCTTTATTTCTATAACACCTGGATTTAAAGAGGGTTCAATCAAAATATACCGTATCATGGCGGTTAAATCTTGATATTATAAACAATTAACCGTTACATAGTTACGACGGTCCTTAATTTTATCCATTTTCTTTGCTCCCATTAAAGCGGGAGGCGGCCCGGGAGCAAAAAACAACCCTTGAAGCAGGCAGGCTGACATCCATCAAGGCCGTATGCCCCTTCTGCCTGAGGGATTCGAGAATTCCTTCCATAACGGAAATGGGGCGAAGATAGGACCTGCCGAGGAAAGCCGGAGGCAGGGCGGAAACCGATGCCCTCCGCCGGGTACGGGAAGGTATCTGCTCCATGCTGAAACCGGCATCCAGCCATATCTATCACTGATTCAGCCTATGGGCAGGTCTCTTCCAGGTGAAGCGGGGAGTCAACAGCATGATATAACGTTGTTGGAAGCGCCGGTACCAGCTATAATTACCGCTCTTACCGCGCATCCTCTTGCTGCAGGGTATGGAGGCTCTCACAAAACCTTGTGAAGGGGATGAGGTATGAGGGCGCCTCTGCGGCTTGGGGGAAGAGAGACCGGAGATGGAACAGAATCGGCGGTTCGTAATACGGCAGTGGATGGTGGAGGCGAGCCTAGGCCGTGATTATTTGGTGAAACTTGATCCCGCTCAGGGGATCGGGGCTTACCTAAATACCCCAAGGAATTGAGGGGTCAACCCAAAGACATCATAACCAGGGACGGTTCCCCAAGGTTCCGGATGGCTGCAAAATCACTAATGCCCCTGGTAAGGCTTTAGGATTCCTCCGCGGGCCCTATGGCACTGCAATCCACCCTTTAGCTCTGAAGGGACCTCCCGTTACAGCGGTTCTACAAGGCATCGGAGAGGAAATTCATGCTGCCGAGCCAAGATATGCACCTGTTGGGCTTTGGTCTGGGCTATATCCCAGGGGTATTGTCCCACTATTCCTCGTCCTTTTCGGTGTACCTCCAACATGATACGGTTAGCCTCAAGCTGATCTTTATGGAACACGGCGATCAAAATTTCCACCACAAACTCCATAGTGGTATAATGATCATTGCATAGTATAACCCGGAATTCTTCTGGTTCTTTGAGTTTTTCCGCTTTTTTGGTGGCAAATAACGTACCATTTCTGGTATGCAAAGACATACGTTTATTATACCCGAAACCGGATAAAAACACAATGCCG
>JAITRH010000155.1 GCA_031288495.1 Treponema sp.
GATCGAAGGGAAGGCATAAAAAAGAAATTACTTCTCTTATTTCGGAGAACTTTCAGTTATTCACCGATGTTTTTATACCGGCCGCTTAATGATGTTTCCATACCTAAAGCAGTATAACGAAGTTCGACCACATGAAGGGCTGGGGATGAAACGGCCCAAAGAGGTGTATAAAAAATCCCCGAGGATGTGGAAGGGGGAAGAAGATGAGCAGGAATACGGGGGAAAAATGAAAGTGCGGATGGTGAATGACCGTGGATTTTTTAATCTGCGACAGAGGAGGATATTCATGGGGAATCCGTTTGCCGGTTAGTATGTGGGCATAAAAGAAACGGACGGGGGAAGAGCGAGATATGGTTTAATGATTTTTTGATGGGTGCACTTAACGAAAAGACCGGACGGATTTCCCCGTTTAATGCTGGTATAACGTGAGATGGCCTGAGTGTTACCTATCTGTCCGGTCAAAAGCGTTACCGATGTCATCGGGTTGTACCACACTTCATAGCATCTCATCAATAAATTTTCTTCTAGCAGCCATAATCGCATCTATCATCCGTCTAAAAAACAACTTAAAGTCATCAGGTTTTACCAAACATGTCTGTCCTCTAATAGATGTATCATCATCACCGGTAAGATAAATTTTAGCTATTTTAGTTGTTCTGTTCGCGTTTGATGCCGCTGAAAGAGCTTCCCTTCTCTCACTCGCCGATTCAATTTCCCAAAAATAGGGGAATACGATTGTAAATACTTCAAGATCATTTTCATCAACAGAAATATAAAAATATTTTCCTTCAGCTTTAAATGATACATCGCCATCCGAATCAACTTCCGGCTGATAACCTTCTTGTTTTAGATATGTAACGTACATTTGTTGTAATTCTGATTTTGTCATCTGTGCGTTTAATCCATTGACCAAAACCGATATGAGTCCAATTGCCACACAAACAATTTTACCCTTCATACAATCCTCCTGGCAATCTTATACCATATTTCTTTTATTTATGCAATAAATGAAATTAAAGGTCACACCGGTTTTTAAACCCTCGGCTTCATATCTCCTACTCCGGGGAGAAAGGATCCCCCATGATAAAGGAAGGGTGAAGCCGTCGATGCCATACAAGATTTCAACAACCCTTTGGTTCGTTTCAACAAAAATACCCGATGAGGGCCTGGGCATCCACCATACGGACAACATGCCCACGCCCTATCCGGCATTCTCAAGCGGAGACAACTGTAGAGACCAGGAACAACCATTAACGGGTCGTGGCGCTTCTGGACAAAGGCTCATTAAACCCTCAGTATAGGTAATGGGGAAACTTCATTTCCCCTGGGATTGGCTTTGGAAAAAGCCCTTACCCTTACCATTAAGCCGGCCTGCTTGTTCCCTTACAGGCAAAGCAGGCCTTACAAGCTTCGCTTGTCTCCCAAAAACCAACCTTTTGGGAAAGGCGCTACCGATAAAGAACCGTACCGTTGCCGAAACCGGTTTCAGGAGGAAGATATGGCTTCACGTAAAAAAGGGTCCCTGAATGTATCCGTCATGGTTATCGTGATTGCCGCCGCGGTGACGGCCTGCGGCCCTCAAGAATCGGAAATCCCGGGCCCGGATCCGCGGATCGTGTCCGCCCTTACCCGGGGGGTGATACCCCGGAACAGCGAGATAGAACTGGTCTTTACGGAAGAACAGGACACCTCAAAGCCCCTGCACGCCAGTTTTCTGCGGGTAAAGCCGGGGATTAAGGGTTCTCTTTCGTGGAGGAACAAGTATACCCTGGTCTTTACTCCCCAATCCCTGCTGGCCGCGGGCCAGCGCTACGAGGCAACGGCAGAGGATAAACTATTGGGGATACCGCCCTTTTCGTTTACCTTTGAGGCCAGCCCCGCCCTGGTAGAGGTGAGCATGAACCCGATAACGGTGAATGAAACGGGGGACGCGGTGGTGTCGGGTTTTCTTTCCGTTGATGAAGGGGAAGAAATCAGCCGGGTGGAAAATGTCATCGGTTCTCCTGATCTGGGCAAGCCCCGGTGGACCCATGAGGAGGGGAAACACCGCTTTGCCTTTGACCCGGTTAAGCGGGAAGCCGGCGGCCGGACCGTGTCGGTGCGCTGGGACGGTAATGCCCTGGGGTCCAAAGAGAAGGGAACGCTGCCGGTGCGGATCCCCGGGAATGCCCTTTTTGAGGCGGTGGATTACCGCGTCAGAGAGCGGGGGGTTCTGGAGATCACGTTTTCCGCGCCCCTGAAGCCGGATCTGGATCTCCGGGGCTTTGTGTCCCTTTCGGGGAACACCAATATCCGCTACGCCATTGAGGGCAATCTGGTCAAGATCTTCGGCGTCCAGGGCGCCGAGGGTGTGGGGCCCGGCGCGGAGCTCCTTATCCAGGATCTGCCGGATATTGACGGGAATGTTCTTGCTACCCCGGTACAGTACCGGACGCCGGATACCTGGGAGCTGCCGGAGCTCCGCTTCGCGGGGACCGGAACCATACTGCCCGGCAGCCAGGGTTCCACCATGGTGATAGAAACCCGGAATGTTACGGGGGTCCTGGTGGAAGCCTTCCGGATTTACGGCGATACCATGATCCAGTTCCTCCAGGTGAACGGCATGAACGGAAGCGAGGAACTGGACCGGGTTGGGGAGAGCGAATGGACCGGGGCCTTTGATTTTAACTGGAATGCGGCGGATCAGAACCGGTGGATCCGGCGGGGGATCGACCTTTCGGAAATCGCCCGGAAATTTCCCGACGGCATGTTCCACATCCGCGTCAGTTTCCGCCGCCGCCATATCCGCTACGAATGTACCGCTTCCCATGAGGATTTTTCCCGGCTTCAGTTTGCCGACGATACCTTCCCCTCCTTTGAGGAAAAGGGGGAATCGAGTTACTGGGACTACTGGGAGAACAACCGGACTTATGCCTGGTACCGCTACCGGAGAGACCCCTGCCACCCGGCGTTTTACGTCCCCTACGGGGATCACACCATCACCATAGGCCGGAATACCCTGGTCTCGAACCTGGGCCTTTTGGCGAAACGTTCCCTGGACGGCGGCTGGTTCGCGGCGGCCAGCGATATAAGAACCGCCCAGCCCCTGGCGGATGTGGATGTGGATGTGCTCAATTACCAGGGCCGTCTCCTGGGCCGGGTAAAAACCGGCCGGGACGGCATCGCCCTATTCCCCCCCTCGGCCTTGTCTTCGGGGACCCCCGTCTTTATACAGGCCCGGTCACCCATAGGCCGGGCCTGGCTTAAGATCAACGATTCCCTTGCCATGGCGGTAAGCCACTTCGACGTGTCCGGGGAGCGGCCCGCCGATGAACTGCGGGGCCTTATATACGGCGAACGGGGGGTATGGCGGCCCGGGGACGATATATTCCTCACCTTCCTCCTTTCGGACCCCGCGGGGACCCTGCCGGCGGATCATCCGGTGTCTTTTGAACTGGAAGATCCCCGGGGCCGTGTTATGGGGCAGCGGACCTTTACCTCGTCGGTGGACGGCTTTTATCCTATCAAGGCCTCCACCTCTATCGAGGCCCCCACAGGGGACTGGACCGCCAGGGTCCGGGTGGGTGGCCGGGTCTTTAATAAAAACATCAAGGTAGAAACGGTGATGCCCAACCGGCTCAAGATGGACCTGGATTTTGGGGACAAGCCCTATCTGGAAAGCAAGGCCCGGACGGTTTCTCTGGAAGCGGCCTGGCTTTACGGGGCCCCGGCCCCGGGGCTCAAGGCCGATGTGTCCGTCTCCTTTGGGGACAAGGAAACCCTCTTCCCCACCTATACGGACTATTCCTTCCGGGACCCTTCCCGGACGGTGTCTTCCGAGCGGCAGATCCTCTACGAGGGGAATCTGGACGGCACGGGGAAGGCTGCTTTTACCATGACTTTGAACCCCGGTTCCGCAACGCCGGGGAAACTGAACGCCCGGTTCCTGACCCGGGTCTTTGAACCCTCCGGGGTCTTTTCCTCCGAACAGGTGTCCATGGATTTTTCACCCTACGACCGCTATGTGGGGCTGAAACTGCCCCGGGGGGACGCGAGCCGCAATATGCTCCTTACCGACAGGGATCATCCCGCGGACATTGTGGTGCTTGACGCCGAGGGCAGACCCGTATCCGGCGAGACGGCCCTTGAATGCGCGGTGTACAAACTTTCCTGGCGCTGGTGGTGGGAAAAAGGCGGTACGGAGGCAGCGGAATTTGCCTCTGTCCTTTCCCGGCGTCCTATGCTGTCGGAAAGGATCAGCGCTAAAGAGGGGAAGGCGGCCTGGAAATTCCAGGTGAAGTACCCCGAATGGGGCCGGTATCTTGTGATGGTCAGGGACCCCCAGGGGGGACACGCCGCGGCCGGCGTGGTTTACATAGACTGGCCCGGCTGGGCGGGAAGGGCCCAGGAAGGAGGGGCGGGAGCTTCGGCCATGCTGGTTTTAAGCCCCGGCAAGAGCGGCTACGCCGTGAACGAAAAGATCGGCCTTACCTTCCCCTCCAATAAGGAAGCGATGGCCCTGGTAACGGTGGAGAAGGGCGGCCAGGTCCTCAAGCGGGAATGGATTCCCTGCGCGGATACCGTGACCCGCTACGAATTCAACGCCGAGGCCGCGATGATTCCCAATGTGTATATCCATGTTACCCTCCTCCAGCCCCATCTTCAGACCCAAAACGACCTTCCCCTGCGGCTGTACGGCATAGTTCCGGTGATGGTGGAGGATCCCCGGACGGTGATAAGCCCGGTAATCGACGCGCCGGAACGGTGGGAAAGCGAAACCGAGGTCAGCTTTACCCTGAGCGAGGCCTCGGGCCGGCCCATGACCTATACGGTGGCGGTGGTGGACGAGGGCCTTTTGGGGCTTACCCGCTTCCGGCTGCCCAATCCGCGGAACACCTTCTACGCGAAAGAAGCGTCGTTCCTCAAAACCTGGGACCTGTATTCGGACATTATGGGGGCCTACGCGGGCCGGCTTGAGACCCTTCTGGCCATCGGGGGGAGCGACGATATATTTGACGATACCGCCAAAGAGACCCAGCGCTTTAAGCCGGTGGTCCGCTTCTTCGGCCCCTATGAACTG
>JAITRH010000005.1 GCA_031288495.1 Treponema sp.
AGGAGAGGCGGACCTCCAGGCTTAGGAGAGGCGGACCTCCAGGCTTAGGAGAGGCGGACCTCCAGGCTTAGGAGAGGCGGACCTCCAGGCTTAGGAGAGGCGGACCTCCAGGCTTAGGGGGATGTCTTGGACGAACAAGCGGTGTAATCCCGTTAATCTGGATAATCTCGGACCGAAGGTCCGCCGGACCTTCGGTCCGAGGGGACTGCTTTTGGTTTCCAGCCGCTTACCAGGTTGACCGTACCGGTTTTCCCCCCGGACTGCGGCCCTCGGTACGAGCCCGTTGCGGCAACCGGTATACCTGATTAACGGGAGTTCAATGAAGCGCAAAAGTCCGCCGGCCCAGCAATCGAACTCCCCTTAAGGGGCGACTTCTATACGCAACCTCCCGCCGTGTCTTGACGCAACCCTTGGTCGTGCCTATAAGACCTGTTCGGTCTGCTTCATGAGGTGATCTTGGGTTTCTTCGGAGAGGAGGGTAAAGAACGCAGGGTACCCGGCCACCGGAACGATAAGATCCCGGTACCGCTCAGGATGCGCCTTGGCTGCCGTGAGGGTTTCCTGGGAAACCACGTCGCATTGAACATGGAAGCCCATGAGCCGGTTGAAGAAGGCCCGAATAAGGGAAATGAGCTTTTTTCGCTCCTCCTCTTTTTCCAGGCTCCGGGGCTTGAACTTTTGGCTCAAGAGAACCCCCCCGGTGATCTCTTCCGTAGGGAGCTTAGACACGGACTTGAAGACCGCCGCGGGCCCTTTCTGGTCCATGCCCTGAACCGGGGAGCAGCCCTCAGCCAGGGGCTCTCCGGCCTTGCGGCCGTCCGGAGTGGCCGGAGTACCGGCACCAAGGAGGATATGGGCGGCGGAGGTCCCTGCATAGTAGCGGCCGCCCAGAGGTCCCCGGCCGTAACGAGGGGAATGGTACTTCTGCAGTTCACCAATACAGCTCTCGTAGGCCTGCCTTATGAGGGAATCCACATAGTCGTCGTCATTGCCGTACTTGGGGGCATTGAGCAGGTGGCGGCGGATTCGTTCATATGCGGGCCCTTCGAAGTCGGCCTCCAAAGCAGCCCAGAGTTCCCCGGGGCTCATGAGGCGCTCCTCAAACACGCACCGCTTGATGGCTGTAAGGGAATCCGCCAAGTTGGGGATCCCCCCGTGCAGGCTGCCGATAAAGTCATAGACCGCGCCCCCTTCTTCAAGACCCCGTCCCCGGTCAATACAATCTTCGCAGAGGGCAGCGCAGAGCACATCCGGGGTATTCTGTTCCAGAACCATGTCCGCTACCGCATCAATGATCACCCCGTGGCGGGTAAACTCCCGGATGATTTGATCCCAGGCCTGCATCACCTGGTCAAAGGACTGCATATCCCGGAAATGACCTATGCCCTGGCAAAGCCTGATTCCTGAAAGGGTATCCACCCCATCGTTCAAGGCGATGAGCAGGGACTTGGGGAGGTTGAGGGTGCCTGTACACCGATACCCCCACTTGCCGGGGACCACCGCTTGCACACAGCCGATAGCGCTGTAGTCATAGGCATCTTCCGGTTTCACTCCCTTGGTAATAAGGGAAGGAATGATGATCTCATCGTTGATAAAAGCAGGCGTCCCGAATCCTAAGCGTACCGCCTCGATACAGGTATCCATGAACCGGTCCTCAAGGCCCCGGTGGTAACGCACGGTTAGGTTTGGCTGGGGAAGCCGGGTCTGGGCTACGCTTTTGAGTATGAGGGAGGATAGGGGGTTCAGCCCATCCTGGGGCGAAGACCCGCCGTCCAGGTTTTGCCCTCCAATGGTAACATTCTCCCTGAGGGGGTTCCCTGGAGAAAAACGGGTATGAGCCCGGCTTTGGATCCGGTTGATGCTGAAGGTCTTGAGCCAGAGGTTGTTCAGCAGTTCGCAGGCCGATTCCTCGGTGATGCGTCCCGCCGCAAGGTCCCGGGCATAAAAGGGGTAGAGGTACTGATCCATGCGGCCGTAGGAAAAGGAAGGCCCCTTATTTTCGATGTGCAGGCACAGATGTACCAGCCACAGGGACTGGATCGCCTCGTAAAAGGTTTCCGCCTTTTCATAGGGAACCTTGTTTAAGACCCGGTTCATGTGAAGGAGCTCTTCTTTCCGTTGAGGGTCTTGGGTTGTCCGGGCCATACAGAGGGCCTTTTCGGCATATCGTTTGGCAAAGGCCCGGGTGGCCTCCAGCACCAGGATCACCGCCCGGTAAAAATAAGCCTTGGCCAGGTTCCGGTAATCCGTAAGGTCAAGCGCGGCTAAGTGCCGCTCTGCCCGCTCCTGGTATGTTCGTAAGCCCTGGTGCAGCACTCCGCGGTACTGCACCGCGAGATGGGCGTCTTCAGCGGTGCGGTTCCCCTCAGCCTGGATGATACCCAGATCATAGAAAACCCGGGTACTCGCGGGCATGGCCGCGAGTACCCGATCCTTGACGGTGTTATGCCCCCAGAAAGGGGCGATCTCCTTAAGGGTTGCCTTGGCTTCGGGGGTGATATAAAACCGATCCCCCGAAGGCTCGTCCAACTCGGCGATGACCCAATCCATGGCGTATTCCGGGAAGATCGGCGCCGACCGGTTACGGGAGGCGTGGTTTCCTGCCAGCAGGGTCCGGGGTTCAATGAAGATACTCATCCCCTCAAGGACCTTCTTGTACATCAAGGCCCGGCGTAATACCACCGGCTGATCCAGGTTCTGCCGGTAGGTTTCGGTGATGATCCGCGCCCGTTCCACACACACATAGGGTTTTATATCCATGAGCTCTTCCCGGAACCGCTGCATCCGGGGGCTCAATGGGCCAAAATAGTTCCTACTTAGGTCTTTGGTTTTTACGATAGTTTTATGATGCATCCTATACGCTCCTTTGGTAATATCTTGCAAATCTCAGAGAACGGCTGCTTTTGTAAAAACCCTCAGCCTTTGAAAAAGCAGCTTTGATTGGGAGGTATCGGGCCCCGCTCAAGGACCTTTTCGGTCATGGAACAGTCCGCTGCATGGTCCTGTGGAAAAGTCCCCGGGCGCCGTTTCCTCTTTTAGCAATAAACCGCATCTAGGTTTCGAGGCTTTTATCGTTCGTAAGATGCTCCTCTTGTAAGGGGTTTCCGCCGCTTGTTAGGTACGTCAGTGTATCTCACCTCCTCCTTTGATGGCTGCCGGTACCTTATGGACCTGCACCTGGTTTTCCTGTAAAAAGGCTTCTTTTTCACCGGGAATAGTATCATCGGTAAACAAGCGGGATACCTCCTTGGTCCTCACCAGTTCAACCACCCCATGATGCAAGAATTTTTCCGATTCGGTTAAGACGATAAGCTGCTGTGCCTGTTTTAGCATAGCCTGTACGATCTCTGCCCGGAGATGATTCTTGCTGGTAAAACCGAATTGTTCGGTGAACCCATCAACGCCAATAAAGAGCTTGTCCGTAAAAAAACCTTCCAGGCACTTACGGGTAACCGGGCCCACCAGAACTTGGGAGTCGGTTTGATAGTCTCCTCCCAAGATGACGATTTTGAGATGCGGGGCATGGCGGATATGATTGGCAATAAAGGTCGAATTGGTAATCACCGTAATATCCCGTCTGCGCTTAGCCAGCTCTTCAGCGAGGAACGCGCAACAGGAACCGGATTCGATCATCACCACTTCCCCATCATGTATGGTATCCACCGCAGCCTGGGCAATCCGCCGTTTTATCTCATAATGATAGGCCATACGCCTGCCCACATCCTCCACCGACCCGATGACCGCATACCCATGTTCCCGGCGAATAATGCCCTGTTCTTCAAGGGTGGCCAACTCCTTGCGAATGGTTACGGTGGAAACCGCCAGCTTGGCGGCCAAGGCAGAAACTTCGATCCGCTGGTTTTTCGTAAGAATCTCTAGGATTTCGGCATGTCTGTTTATCATAGCACCTTCCTTATCGTGATCTTCATATTTCAAAAGGATCCTTTATTTATAATATAACAAATATCATTTCATAAGTCAACTATTTTTTTTCATTTGTAAGTAATTTTATTTTATAAGAAATACAATTAACTATAAATCACTTATTTTTTGAGTATATTCGAAATAATACGAGTGATGGCAGGTAAGCGGGAATCAGCGCCCTTCAGAGCTACAACCCCCATGACGGCCCGGGAATCTCGATGCCAGGAAGGCACGGTCCAGGGCCTGGGACGCCTCATTTAGAAAATGGTACCCTGCACAGGTCTAATCCCTGGATAGACCTAGACTTACCATATGCCTATCGAGGATTTGTATGGCCTTTAAAGCCTTTGTAACGCTGTATCCTGCCAATTGCTTAATTCCCTGTAAAACAACCCCTGGGCTTAGATGTTTATATGCGGCAATGCGAGGACTTGCGGCAAGGGACATTTTCTGCTAGGGTACCGAAGACGCCATATCTGAAGCAGTAAGGAGGAAAGGATGGGCCTCATCCACAAGAGTCTGCAGGATTTTACGGGTTTGCTCGCTTCCGCAGGGCCCACTCCCGGAGGGGGCTCAAGCGCGGCAGTGGAAGCTGCCCTGGGAGTGGGCCTTATCCGCAAGGTGGCCCTTATAACCCTGGATAAAGCCGCTTATGCCCACCGTAGAGACCTGATGCGGGAGGCCGCCGCTACCGCAAAGGCCCTGGGCCGGGATTTTCTTGCCTGGGTAGACGAAGATACCGGGGCGTATGAGGATTTCATCGCCGCGAAACACCTGCCCCGGC
>JAITRH010000023.1 GCA_031288495.1 Treponema sp.
ATCCGCTCATGGCTCTATCTCGGCAATAAAAAGCGATTGCCTTTTATCCCCTGGATTGCCCTTTTCATCCCCGGTTACGGAGGCGGGACCGCTGCGGATTTTCACCGCATTCCGTTATCCCTGCACTGAATATACGCACACCATAAAACCTTTTTCTCTATATCAGATTTTAAAAAAGTTCTATATGCTTGTTGATTAGTATACCGCTCTATGCGTATAGAGTCAATACCAAATTGGGTAAAATAATACATAAATGCTCGGTTACCTCTTGTACATGGGGGTCAATCATAGATACTATGAAGAGCCTTTCGTGAAACTTCCCGTTTTGGGGAAAGGCGCTGAAAACACTTTTTTGAGGTGAGGCGTAACTATGATTCTTGTGTTATCCAAAGGTATTTCTTCCCATGACCGGGAAATGATCCGTATATATCTGCAAGACCGGGGGTTTAGGATCCGGGAACACCAGTTTGGGGAGGAGGCAATCATCGGCGCCACCGGGAAAGGGGTGGTGGATCTCCGGGAACTGGGGCTCCTGCCAGGTGTTGAACGGGTAGCAGCCACCTCCAAACCCTATGAATTGGTCTCCCGGGAGACCAAACCGGAAGATACCATCGTTACCGTGGGACCGGTAAAGATCGGCGGTTCCCGGATCTCGGTTATTGCCGGGCCTTGTGCCGTGGAAAGTAAAGCCCAAATCATGGAAACCGCAGCCCGGGTCCGGGAGTCCGGGGCGGTGATGCTCCGGGGGGGGGCCTATAAACCGCGGACCAGCCCGTATGCCTTCCAGGGCTTGGGCATGGAGGGCCTTGAATATATGAAGGCCGCAGGAGAAGCCTATGGGATGCCTATTGTTACTGAAGTGGTTTCCCCGGAATTGGCGGTTCAGATGAAGGACTTAACCGATATGTTCCAAATAGGCGCTCGAAACATGCAGAATTTTGAGCTCTTAAAAAAAGTCGGCGCCATAGGAAAGCCGGTGCTGCTCAAACGGGGACCCTCTGCAACCATTGAGGAATGGCTCCTCTCCGCTGAATACCTGTTGGCTTCCGGTACCAGGGATGTGGTGCTCTGTGAACGGGGAATCAGGACCTTCGAGACCTATACCCGTAATACCCTGGATATTTCCGCTATTCCCGTGGTGAAAAGCCTTTCCCACCTGCCGGTGATCGTGGATCCGAGCCATGCCGTGGGGATTCGGGCCAAGGTTTCCCCCGCAGCCTTAGCGGCTATCGCCGCAGGAGCAGACGGTCTTACCGTGGAAGTCCACCCGCGGCCCGACGAGGCCCTTTCCGACGGCCCCCAGTCCTTGTATCCAGAACAGTTTGAACGGCTCCTGCGGGATATTGAGGCCATGGCCCCGGTGGTGGGTAAGGAACTCCTGCGGATTCCCCGGCCCAAGGCAGGGCCGGGGGAGGCTGGGAAAAGGACCGAATCGCTCAGGCCCCTGGAAATAGCCGTCAAGGTAGCCTTTTCCGGAGAAAGCGGTGCCTATGCTGAACAGGCCCTGATACGGACTTTTGGGGAGGAGGCTCCCCGTTTATCGGTTTCCTCCTTTAGGGCGGTCTTTGATGCGGTCCTGGATGGGTCGGCGGCAGCCGGGGTGGTACCGGTGGAAAACAGCCTGGCCGGTTCGATTCATGAAAATTACGACCTTTTTCTGCGGTACCCCGATATTGGGATTGTGGGGGAAGTGAAACTCCGCATTGTGCACTGCCTCATCGCACCGGAAGGGGCAACCGTGGAGTCCCTCCGGATCATCCGCAGTCATCCCCAGGGTTTTGCCCAATGCCGGGAATTCTTAAACCGATACCCCCACTGGCAACTGGAAACCTATGCCAACACCGCCACTGCCGTCGCCTCTATTGCCCGAGAAGAGGTTCTCCAGAAGGGGGCTATTTCCACGGTAGCGGCCATAGCCGGAGAAGCGGCAGCTAAGGAATTCGGCCTTCAGGTCCTCAAGTCAGGGATCGAGACCAACCCCTTAAACTACACCCGGTTTGTGATCATTTCCCGAAGGATTGGGGATACGGCCCAAGGGCCTTCGGGTTTGGGATCCGATAAACCCAACAAGGCCTCTTTAGTGTTTTCTGTACCCGATAAACCGGGGTCTCTCTTTGCATGCCTGCAAATAGTCAGTGAAAAAGGTATCAATCTTTCTAAACTGGAGTCCAGGCCCATCCAGGGGCAGCCCTGGCGCTATCTTTTTTATGTGGATGTGAGCATCCCCGATACCCCAGGGGTTTTTGAGGTCGCCATAGAGGCATTAAAAACCAAAACTGAAGATTTCCGGTTTCTCGGTTCCTATCGGGCTTCGTTGTAACTTAAGGTGAGTTCGACCATAGAGAAGAAAGTCCACGCATTATGCCCATTAACGCTCATGTATCCGAATAATCCGCGACATTCGCGGACCCCTCCTATTCCGTTGAACTCAGGTTCATTACTGCCCTTCAGAGCCCGGGTAATTCCGTTCCGAACTGCATTAATCAGCCTGAATCCGGCACTGAAGAAAAGCCCGCCGGACTACTCCCAGGGGAATCCCGCTCCTCCTGCTACCCAATCCACGTATTGCACCGCAGTCCGGGGAGAACGGCCGTTGAACCACCGCTCCCAGCGGAGGGCGTTCTCTCTAAAGGGTTTCCATACTTCCCCCTGGGGCGGATCCCTTATGATACCCCGCTCCCGGGCAATGGATTCGGCAATATGCAGAAATTCCTCTTGTCCCGGGGCGGCGAACACCACCGTAAGGCCAAAACGATCCGCCAGGGAGAACTGTTCCTGCAGGGTGTCAAAAGCCCGCATATCCCCGGTGGCCAGGGCGTCTGCAGCCATAGCCGTGGTGGGCCGATCCGCAGCGTACTCTTTAACCAAGTGCCGGCGGTTACTGGTGGCATAGATCACTGCCTGAGAAGGCTTCGCCTCAATCCCTCCTTCCAACAAGCGCTTCAAGGCGGTAAAGGAATCATCGGTCTTTTCAAAAGAAAGGTCGTCGATGAAGATGATGAAACGCAAGCCCCGGCAACGGAGGGTCTCGAGGATTTCCGGAAGCTGCACCAGTTTCCCTTTGGGGACTTCCAGCAGTCTGAGCCCTCGATGGGCATACTCGTTACACACCGCCTTGACCGTGGCGGATTTACCCGTGCCCCGGTCGCCGTAGAGCAGCAGGTTATTGGCGGGTTTTCCCTCAAGAAAACGGAGGGTGTTGGTGATGACCACCGAACGCGGCTCTTCATATCCCGCAAGGGAGGAAAGCTGCACCGGGTCGGGGTGCAGCACCGGTTTCAACCCCAGGTCTGGAAAACCGGCCCAGCGGAAGGACCGGTAAAGTCCCAGGTCGCCTGCACCGGTCCGCTGAATATACGCGGTCAAATCCGGAAGCCCCAAAGCCCAGTCGGTATGTTCAGGAAAGAGGGTATGCAAGATGGGATAAGCGCCGCCTCGATTCCCCTCCGCCGCCCACAAGAGCCGGGCTTCCTCCTCTATGGCATGGGCCGGTTGATCAAGAAACGGAAACCCTTCCCGCAGGAGGGCCCCGATATAAAAACCCAGACCCGGAATATCAAAGGCGGCAATCCTCCCCAGCCGGGACAGATCGATCTGAGCCAGGGTACGCAAGGCCCGGGGGAATGAATCAAGCCCCGCGGCTTCGGGGTGAACCTCTGCGGTACGGGTAAAAAGGTTATCGTCCCTGAGGGTCATCCAGGCCAGGGCATGATAAAAATCACCATACCCCTGAGGAGCAGCGGCTTCCCTGCAGGACATGTCCATTTCAACCAGGGAAGCCATAAAAACAGCCCAGGAATGTACCAGGGACCCCTCAGCCCTCCCCGGATTCTGGGAAACCACCTGTTCCAGGAGATCTTTAAAAGCCCGCATAAGGGGCTTGTCCCGTACTTGGGAAAACAGGACAAGCCCCGCTATATCCGCCAAGGCAGTCTGTGCAGCCTCGATCACCTCATGTTTCATAGCATCCTTTTCATACTATGCACTATAGGGGAGCACTTTGAATACCTTGGTAGGACATTTAGCGGCACAGGTCCCACAGGAGGTACATTTGGTATAATCCACAAGGGGGATCCCTTTATCCATGGTGATACACTTTTCAGGGCAGTTTTTCACACAGGCTTCGCATTTTATACACCCGGCCTTACAGGTCTTCTTCACCATAGTCTTGATGGGATTCCGGTTGGAACAGAAGGGCATAGCCCCCTGGCGATCCTTGGGAATATCCCGGAGAAGCTGCTGGGGACATTCCGCCACACAACGTTTACACCCGGTACATTTCGCCCCATCAATATGGGGTAATCCGTCTGCCCCGATATGGAGCGCCCCGAATTGACACACCTTGCTGCAATCCCCATATCCCAGGCACCCCCAGGAACAGAGCTTGGTGCCTCCTGCAGAGAGTTTCGCCCCCCGGCAGGTGGGAATGCCCCAATAGGCTCCTTTGAGGGGGGCGTGTTCCCTGGAACCCTGACAGGCCAGGACCGCAACCAGAGGCGTTACCGAAGCCTCTCCACCCATGAGGGCCGCGAGTTTTTCCGCAGTTCCCTTTCCCCCCACGGAACACCGGTTTATTGCGGCCTCTCCTGCGGCCACCGCAGCGGCATATCCATCGCAGCCGGGAAACCCGCAGGCCCCGCAGTTGGCTCCCGGGAGACAGTCCCGGACCTGGCCTTTGAGGGGATCCTCGGGAACCGCGAAGAATTCCCGGAAAAAGCCCAGGGCTAAGCCCAGGATAAAGGCTAAGATCAAGGCAAAACATGCGGTAATTACGATAATCATCCTAACCTCCTATTTAACCAGACCGGAAAAGCCCGTAAAGGCCATGGAAAGGAGACACGCGGTAACAAAAAGTATGGGAGTCCCTTTCAAGAAAGCAGGAATGGGACTGGTTCTGATCCGTTTCCGGATCCCCGCGAGGAGCAAAAGGGACAAGAGGAATCCCAGGGCCACGCCGGCGGCAAACACCACGGATTCCAGAAAGGTATACCCATTGGAAATGACATCCAGGGTAACCGCCAGAATGGCGCAGTTGGTGGTGATCAGGGCAAGGTAAATCCCCATGGAGGAATACAGCGCCGGAGCCGCCTTTTTAAGGTAAAACTCCACTAACTGAACCAGGGAAGCGATAACCAAGATGAACACCAGAAGCTGCAGGAAGACCAAGCCCAAGGGTTCAAGGACGAACCTGTAGATAGGCCAGGTAACGCAGGTGGCCAAGACCGTAACAAAGGTAACTGCCAAGCCCATGCCGATGGATTTATCCTCATCGGTACTCATCCCGATGAAGGGGCACAGGGCAAGGAACCGCATGAGAATCACGTTATTGATCAAAAATGCGGAGATAAATAGTTTAAACAAGTTCATGCTTGTTCCTCCTCAGGTATTTCAGTTGCCGGCGGTTTCAGCCGGGCCTTGATGAGGAGGTTAAGGCTGATAAACAGAGAAAACACAAAAAAACCTCCCGGGGGCATCACAAAAAACAGAATCGGCTGAAAACGCTCCGGGAGCACGGGGAACCCCAAAAGGGTACCGCTTCCCAGGATTTCCCGGATTATGGATATGCCCGTTAATACCCAGGTGTATCCCAAGCCCATCCCCAGGGCATCGGGGATCACCTTCACCAGGGACTGTTTGGACGCAAAAGATTCAACCCGGCCCATGATGATGCAGTTTACCACGATGAGGGGAATGAAAACCCCCATGGCCTTGGACAGATCCGGGAAATAGGCCTTGAGCATATAATCGATCACCGTGGTAAAAGCGGCGATAACGATGATGAACACCGGAATCCGTACCGATTCCGGGATGAGTTTCTTGAACAGGCTTATCACCAGCTCCGACATGAGGAGGACGAAGGTCATGGAAAGACCCATCCCAATGCCATTGGCCACTGCGGTGGTTACTGCCAAGGATGAACAAAGCCCAATCATCAGTATGAGCAGGGGATTCTCCCGTATCAGGCCGTTGGTAAATATCTGAATCAGACGTGTCATGGCGCGCCTCCTGTCTGAGCCGCGAGCCACAGGGAGGCCGCATCCCCTGAAGCCTTAACCGCACCGGTAACGGCTCGGCTGGTAATGGTGGAGGCGGTAATAGCCACCACATCCCCTTTTACCTCAAAGGGATCCTCCAGGGACTTGCCCGCAAATTGACCATAAAAGGTGATTTTCTTGCCTTTGTCCACATAATAGGTGGGAGCTGCGGCATTGGCCCCAAGCCCGGGGGTATCCTGATGTTCCAGGATCTTAACCCGGCTGATCCTGCCGTCAACGCCGACCCCCACGAGGACCTTGAGGGTTCCGCCATAGCTGGCTGCGGAAGCCTGAATCGCGGCGCCGATAAGGGCCGTGCCCTTGCGCGCCGCATATTGGGTTTCAAAGGCCACTGCAGCATCGGGACTGCTTATGGTCCCGGTAATATCCGTAAAACCATCCCCTTCGGGGAACAGTTCCTGCAGGGCTACCTTTAAATCCGCCTGCTGCCGTATGGCAATGGTCTCACTGGTAGCGGAATACACGAAGGCAAGCCCCACACATGCGGCGGTGGCATAGAGCGCCAAGACGATGCCCAGTTTCAACATACCTTTCATTTCCCTGCCCCCTTAGGCTTTGGTACAAAGCCGTATTTTTTCTGTAATAAGCGGTTAAGAAAGGGGGTAACCCCGTTCATGATGAGCAGCCCGTAGGTAACTCCCTCGGGGTAATTGCCCCATTTCCTGATAAGCACGGTGATGAGTCCCGCGCCGAACCCAAAGACCAGTTTCCCATAGGAAGTGAGGGGAGCGGACACATAATCGGTGGCCATGAACATCGCGCCGAAGCACACCCCGCCGCTTACCACCGCAAAGAGGGGATCCATGCCTAAAAGGAGGGCACTCAAGACCGTGGCGGCGATCATGGCCGCCGGGGCCCGCCAGTCTATGGTCTTGGTAACCAAGAGGTAGACCGCCCCGAGGAGGATCAACAGGATTGAGGTCTCCCCAATACAGCCTCCGTGGTTACCGAAAAACAGGGTGGTCATCACCGATCCGTAATCCGAGGAGGGGTTAAGCCCCAAAGACAGGGCGATATCTCCAAGGGAACCCCCCTGCTTGACGATGTTAAGGGGGGTGGCGCTGCTGACCACGTCCAGGGATACCCCGAAACCTCCGGGTTCATGCCAGGTGGTGATGGCCGCGGGGAAACTCATGATGAGAAAGGCCCTGCCGATGAGGGCCGGATTAAACACATTGGCCCCAAGGCCGCCGAAGAATTCCTTGGCCACCACAATGGCAAAGACCGCCCCCAAGGCGGTAATCCACAGGGGGGTTCCCGGAGGAAGCACCAGGGCCAAGAGCAGCCCGGTTACCGCCGCGGAAAGGTCCTTAATACGGATGTCCTGTTTGGTGAGGGACCGGAAGCAGGCTTCCGCCAGCACCGCCGCGGCTACCGCCACCATAATGGTTAAGAGGGCCGGTACTCCGAAGATGACCACCCCGAAAACCGAAGCCGGGGCCAAGGCGATAAGCACATTGGCCATAAGCTGTTTCGTCGCCACCGGGGAAACGATATGAGGGCTTGATGCAAGAATCAAGGGTGCCTGTTCATTTTCCGTCATAGAAAATTCCTTTATTTTCCGTCATAGAAAATTCCTTCTCTACTGTAAAACTATAAAAACGTAAAAGCCGCCTATACGAGGGCCGCCTTACCCACTCCCCTCCGGGGAGGTGAAGCCTCCCGGCTAAGACCTGATACAAACGGCGCATCCTACCTTCAGGTCTTTGCGGAAGCCCCTGCTTTCGCGGCGGCAGCCTGAGCCGCCTGCTGCCGGGCCCGCAAGCGTCCCTTCCCAACCCGGAAGCGCTGAACCAGCTTGATCCGGCCCGGGCATACAAAGGTGCAGCTTCCGCATTCAATACAATCCATCAGCCCCGCCTTTACCGCATAATCCAGATCCCCCGCTTCAAGGCTGTCATTCATAATCGCCGGAGAAAGCCTGCAGGGACAGTTTCGAATACACCGGGCGCAGTGTATACAGGGGGTTTCGGCCGTGGCGTAGGTCTCTTCCGCGGTCATCAGAATGATCCCGGAGGTGTTTTTCTGAATCGGAATCCCCACGGTAGGTACGGCAACGCCCATCATGGGCCCGCCGAAGAGGATCTTCCGCAGGCGGGGGTAATCAATATCCATAAACGCCGGGGGCAGATCCGGCAGCAAGGTTCCGATGGGAGCCCGGATATTTTTGGGGAGCTTGCAGGCCCCTCCGCTCACGGTCAAGTCCCGGTCAATCAGGGGCTTTCCCAAGGTAAAGGCTTCGGCTATGGCCACGATGGTCCCCACATTCTGGACAATACACCGGGCATCCATGGGAAGCCCTCCGGAAGGCACCTCCCTGCCGGTGAGGGCGGTGATGAGCATCTTTTCGCCTCCCTGGGGGTACAGGGTTTTACATAGCCCCAGGGTGATCTCCCCGGGATAGTTTCCGAGGCGGATTTCCTGTTCCAGCAGGGGAACAAGCTTCCGCTTATTATCCTCCATGCCGATGATAGCCTTCTTGACCCCGGTAATGTGCATGATTATGGCCAGGCCCTGGATCAGGCGGTGGGGTTTCTCGGTGATCACCGCCTCATCGGTGGTAAGGTAGGGTTCACATTCCGCGCCGTCGGCAATGATGACGTCGATGGGCTTATTCGGCGGCGGGGAGAGCTTCACATGGGAAGGGAACCCGGCTCCTCCCATACCGGTCATCCCTGCATCCCGGATTCGCTTGAGGGCCTCCTCTTTGGTACAGGTAAAGGCATCCAAGGGAGGCATGAACGCTTCCTTAGGGTTTTCATCAGGCCCCTGAGCTTCGATAACGATACACAGCCCTTCACTGTTGTTTGATTGGGTCCGGGGCTCGATTTTCTTGACGATCCCGGAAATCGACGCGTGAACCGGTACGGTCATGGGTCCGGGACTCGCGGCGTCGGCAATTTTCTGCCCCCGCTTCACCACATCACCCACCTGGACTACACTCTGATTCGGGGCGCCGAAATGCTGGTTTATCGGAATGACCACTTGTTTCGGTGTAGGTACCAGTTCTACCGGTTTTCCCTCGGTAGCGGTTTTCCGGGTAGGAACCCGCAAGCCCCTCTTAAATGTGCTTACAGCCACTATACATCCTCCTGTAATCTTACAAACATCCCTTTTTAAGGAGATAGTATCATTACTTCTCCCCATCATACGAATCCTGCGTATAAGATTTCCCCGTCTGATGCAGCATGTTGCAAAGAGTTCAACTGTCTGATTTTTAAACCATAACTAAGCCATTGGGTTAGGCTCTCAAGATCGGCCATTGGGTTAGGCTATTAAAGTAGTATTATGATAAGGGGTAACGGGGCATATCGTCAAGGTCGAAACCCTTTTCCGGGAGCCCAAGATAAACCCCGCCGCCAGGCGTCTGAGCCGGGTGGTTCCGGGTGCATTAACCGGGCGGTGCAGGGTGGCTGATCCCGGATAGTTGCGGGGTGTGCGCATCGCCCGGTGCAGGAGGGCCGGTACCGCGGTATCTGCGGAGCTTTGATAGGCCCTCATCCAAACGCCATTGACGGTCTATGCCTTTTTGAGTTAGTATGTGCTAACTACAAACCGAGGAGATTCTTATGAAAAATCGTATCATCAGCGGTCTTGCCGCGATCACCCTGGGGCTTTTCATCGCCTTAGGGCCGCAGGTTTTCTTTAAACTATGCCCCCCTAAAGCAGACGGAAGCTGGATGCGGTGCCATTGGACCGGTCAGGCGGAAATCGGCGCGGGTTTCTTAGTAGCCCTCCTGGGAGGGGCGGTGCTGCTGTGCCCTTCAACCGGGGTCAGGCTGGGATTAAGTATCGCCCTGGGCCTTTCCGGTATCCTGACCCTGCTCTTTCCCGGTCCCCTTATAGGGGGCTGCATGATGGAGACCATGCCCTGCAGGAAAGTGGCCTTTCCCGGTATATACCTGTGCGGCGTCCTTACCATTGCAGGGGCTGCCATGAACAGCTGCTATTTGTTTCGCCGGAATAAGCAGGAGGGGCTATGCTAGACGACACCATAGTCCCCCTGACGCTTTTTGAAATGGCCCGGACCAACCTCTATGCCCGACCCTTTCGTTCCCTCTGTATCTTTACCCTCGTGGCCCTTATGGGGTTTGTATTGTTCGGCGGCTCCCTCATTGGGATGAGTCTGCTGAACGGCGTGGATAGTATGGCAAAGCGGCTGGGAGCAGACCTCTTAATCGTTCCCCAGGGCTATGATCAAACTATTGAAGGGATTCTGCTCCGCAGTGAACCCGGGGCTTTTTATATGGATGAAGGGTGGGTTCGTAAAATCGCCGCTGTCGAAGGGGTTCATGGGGTATCCCCCCAGCTCTTTATCACCTCCCTTAATGCGTCCTGTTGCACCATGCCGATACAACTGATTGGCTTTGACGGGACTACGGACTTTGTGGTCGGGCCCTGGATACAAACCGCCGTGAAGCGCCGCTTATCCGATGGGGAGATTGTTATCGGCTCCGGGATAAGCGGACCTGTGGGTTCGTCAATCACCTTTTTTAACCGGGACTACCGGGTTGTAGGGCGCCTAGACCGGACCGGTATGGGGTTTGATGCTTCGGTATTCATGAATATGGACAGCGCCCGAAGGGCTGCGCAGGATTATCTGGCCCAGGGCGGTCCGGTTCCTCCTCCGGAGCAATCGGTGTCCTCTATTCTGGTATCGACGGCCCCTGATTACTCCCCCCGGAACGTGTATGACCGGATTCAGCAGACCTTCGGGTATGGAAACAGCGGCATTGTACCGGTACTTTCCAAGAATATCATCCATACCGTAGCGGAGGGCTTGCAAAATCTCATGGGCTTCATCGTTCTCTTGGCGTTGATGCTCTGGATAGGGGCCCTATTGATAGTAGGCCTCCTTTTCTCCCTTATCCTGGGGGAGCGGCTCCAGGAATTCGGGATCTTCCGGGTCATCGGCATAACGAAAAAAAGGCTTATCCTCCTTATTTTGAGTGAATCCGCCCTGGTGAGCCTTGCGGGGAGCCTCACCGGTATCCTGGGGGCCCTGCTTATTATGCTTCCTTTTAGAACCCTCATCGGTGAAATCATCCGTATGCCCTATGTGCTGCCTTCCTTAAGCGCCTGTTTCCCCCTCCTTTTCCTCAGCCTCTGCTTGTCCTGCGTCATAGGGCCCCTGGCCTCCCTATACCCTGCGGTGAGGATGAGCAAGATGGAGGTGTATACCACGCTTCGGAGAAACGGCTTATGATACTGGAAATCTGTACGCTGAGCAAAACCTATCCCCGGGGTAGGGCCCCCTTCTTTGCGGTCCGGGATGTTTCCCTGTCTCTGGATGCGGGCGATTTTGTCTGTATTGCCGGGCCTTCGGGAAGCGGGAAAAGTACCTTGCTCGGGATAGCGGCAGGGCTTATATCCCCTACCCACGGGCGGGTCTGTTTTCAGGGACAGGACTATGGCCGCCTCTCGGATGATGCCCTGTCGGCACTACGCAACCAGGGCATGGGGTATATCATGCAGGGACCAAGCCTGCTCCCCAATTTCACGGTGCTCCAGAATGTGCTCCTTCCCTATTATGTACTGCCCCGTGGGAGAAGAACCGGAGCAGCTCCGGTAGCCCGGGCATCCCTGCTCCTTGAACAGGTAGGTATGCTTCCCCTGGCTTCTCAATACCCCGCGGAACTTTCAGGGGGTGAGTTACGGCGGGTTGCCATTGCCCGGGCATTACTGCTTGCCCCGGGTTTGGTGATTGCCGATGAACCTACGGGGGATCTGGATGAGGGGCATACCGAGGAAATTATGCGGCTCTTTTCCGGGATTGCCCGGGAAGGGGCCGCCCTCTTAGTGGTTACCCATGATGCTTCTCCGTTTCGGTATGGAAACCGCAGCTATTACCTTGAGGCGGGGGTACTCACTGCATCATCCTCGCCTCCTTGAGAGGCTTGGGTCTTATCCCGCATACCCCATACCGGCTCCTTACGCCGGGAAGAGGAACCGGGCGCGGCGGCCCCGGCATTGGGGTAGGCCCATAGCAACGCCGGGCCTGGCGACCCCGGCATTGGGGTAGGTCGATAGCAACGCCGGGCCTTGTAAGCCCGGCATTGGGGTAGGCCCATAGCAACACCGGGCCTGGCGACCCCGGCGTTTGGGGAGGAAGTCCGGCATGAGGCGAAGCAGCGGAGCCAGGAGCTGCGGACCGCAGGTCCGCGATTACCCGGAGTGCGGGCTAAAGCCCCTCACCGATTATCATCAGCGTAATCGGTGGACAGTCAGGATCATGCCGCCCGGCGTCTTTTGAGACCCGCTTACGCGGGTCTCTTGCAGTTTTGGGACTCTGGGATTTTAGTCCATGTATTCCCCGCGCTTGTCCCAAAACTGCCAAGCAAGCCGCCGGAGACCTCCGGTCTCACCCGGCTTGCAAGCGGCCTGCTTTGCAAGACCCAGGGCTCAGAAAGTCACCGGAGCGGCTTATCTGCTTCATTTCTTTATAGACACCCTTCGATGACCGGGGTAAAAAGCTGTATACGCCATGTATCCCTTGCAGGGAGAAGCTTATGGCTCACCACAAAGACGATAGTCCCCTCAACGACGCGGGTTTTGACCGCTGCTTTGAGCACCTCAAGCGCTGGGGGTAAACATGACCGGCGGCGGCCCCCAGGGTCAACAGCTTAAGGGGCTGGAAAACAAAAGAAGTCCCCTCGGACCGGAGGATTTTCGGTCCCCGATTACCCGGATTACACCCCTTGTTCGTCCAAAAAATCCTCCTCATCGGTGCCGGGCTTTAGCCCGCCATCGGGGTAATCGGTGAACACAATTCCTTACCCTGTGGACCGTGCTTTTACTCCCCTTCTGAGGGCGGTGAGGATGCCGGTTTAAGCCCCGGTACGTCCCATTGTTTAGGAATCCGGGTGGGCACTCCGGCAGCGTCCACAAAGGCCCAGGTAACCAGGGCCTCCACAATCACCTGATCCCCCCGGGTTATTTCCTGGGCAATGATACCGCTGACCGCCCCTTTCTTTACCGGCCAGGAACGAATCCGCAGGACATCGTCAGCCGCGGCGGATTTCTTGTAATCAATCTCAATCCGGGCCACATATACGCCGTACCCTGCATTGAACGCCCCGGGATAATCAAAACCAATCGTTTTAAGGAATTCGTACCGGGCGTACTCCAGATAATGGAGATAATGGGCGTTATTGACATGGCCATAACTGTCACATTCATAGGTGCGGACCACCAAAGTACATTCACAAACCATGGCATTTACTATACTATAGGTATAGGGGTTTGACAATTTCTTTCTTTAAAAGAACAAAAAAACAAACCCGGCGGTTTCACCATCTAGGGGTCGTGCAACCGCCTCAAAGGTCATGCCCCGCAGGGGGATAGGGGAGTTCCGTCATGTTTCATTTTTGTCCGTCCTGTGCTTCTCCTCGGATCCGGTTTGAAGCGCATAAGCTGTTCCGATGCCCGGACTGTGGTTTTGTGTATTACCACAATATAGCCGCCGCAACCGGGTGTATCATTGCTACCGATGAAGGTATCCTCTTCTTGATACGGGCAAAAGAGCCGGCCCAGGGGAAACTGGATCTTCCCGGGGGGTTTGTCAGCCTTGAGGAGGGAGCCGTTGAAGGGCTTCGCCGGGAGTGCCGGGAAGAAATCGGCTGGGATCCCGGGCCTCAGGTTTCCTTTTTCGCCTCCTTCCCCAACACCTATCCGTACCAGGGGATCCGCTACAACACCTGCGATCTGTTTTTTACCTGTTCCGCCCCAAGTTTACGAACAGAGGATCTCCACCGGGATCCCCAGGAAATAGGGGGAATCCGATTTATTAAACCTGCCCGGCTCCTTATGGAAGAGTTGGCCTTTGATTCCACCCGCCGGGTGATGCAGGCATTTATAGGGGCCCATCCTCCTCATGAGGCTCCCTTACCCGTAGTATAAAGGCGGGAAACCTTCCAGGGGGAGCGGGCTTGGGGGCCTTCATATACCCGTGGCCCCCTGCAAAGTCCGGCCCGGGTAATCCCGGGCTTAGGGGAGAATTCTCCCATAAGCCCTAGGGCCTCGGAGCCGGATACTTTTCTATGGGTGTGTATCCTGGGTTGAACCTGCGGTATGGCTTGACATTTTTATCCCCCTGAGCTGTCATAAGGTATGACTTCCTTAGCAAGCTTTATCCTTAAAAGTACCCGGAAGCACGAATGGATCCCGATCACCTCCCAGGTTCAGGACCTGGTGGCCGCTTCAGGAATTACCGAAGGGATCTGCGTGGTCTTTGTCCCCCATACCACGGCGGCGTTGACGGTTAACGAGAATGCGGATCCTCAGGTGCCCCGGGATGTGCAGTGGGCCCTCCAGGGGATTTCCCCGGATCGCCAAGAATTTCGCCACGTCGAAGGGAATTCCGCAGCCCATACCCTGACGAGCCTTGTGGGGTCGTCCCTCACCCTCATCGTTACCCGGGGAGCCCTGCTCCTTGGTACCTGGCAGGGAATTTGGTTTAACGAGTACGACGGCCCTCGAACCCGGAAGGTCCATGTCCGGGTCCTGGGAGACGGGTCGTCCCGGTGAAGCCCCGGGGTTTCAAGCAGGGCCTGGTTTTCCTTACCCTGCTGCTGAGCGTCTGTTCCAGGGGCCGCTTCGAAGGGGCGGCGGCTGATTATGAAGCCGCCGCCGCCTACCAGAGTACGGCCCATAGTGCCGGCGGTGCTCTCCCCGGGCAGACTCAGAAGCTGGTCCTCGAGGGGGAACTGCAGGTTCAGGTTGCGGATCCGGAAGCATCGGAACAAACCCTCATCTCCATCCTAAAGCGCTACGACGCCTATACCGCCGCCACGCGGAGGTACGAACACAGAAGGGAGTATACTATCCGGGTTCCTGCGGGTTCTTATGAGCCTCTGGTAGCGGAAGTCCGCCAAACCGGGAAGGTTCTCAAGAGTTTTGAACGCACCGAAGATGTAAGCCTTACCTACTATGACCTGGAAGGACGGCTTGCCGCTAAACAGGAACTGCTCAAGACCTTTCAAAGCTACCTGGGAAAGGCAAAGACCATGGAGGAGATCCTGGCCGTGGAACAGCGGATTGCCGAAGTCCAATATGAAATCGACAGGACCGGTACCGAATTCCGGGTTCTTTCGAATCAGATCCAGTATGCGAGGATTGAACTTATGTTCCTGGGCCCGGCGCTGCCTTTCGGTTCTGACCTGGGTGAGCGGATAGGCGCGGTATGGGGTTCCTTCGGGGATTGCCTGTCTATAGCGGCGGCGGTGCTCCTGGGGATCCTCCTCTACGGCATACCCGGCATCTTGACCCTGCTGGTGTTTTATTGGGTGCTCTTTGGGAAAATCGGCTTAGTACGAAAGCTTTGGCGTATCGTATCAGAGAAATAAACTATACTTTACAGAGAACCATGAACTATTTATATGAAACCCATCTGCATACCTGTAAGGCAAGCCATTGCGCTGTATCCCGTGGACAGGATTATATAGCCGCGTATAAAGCCCTGGGCTATACCGGCATCATCGTTACGGATCACTTCATTCACGGTAATTCCTGTGTAAGCCGGAACCTATCATGGAAAGACTGGGTGAACCGGTTTTGCCGATCCTATGAGGAAACCCGGGAAGCAGGGGAGCGGGAGGGGCTTGACGTCTTCTTCGGCTGGGAGGAAACCTTTGCGGGGGATGATTACCTCGTCTATGGACTTGATAAGCAGTGGCTTTTGCAGCACCCTGAAGCTGCCCATTGGACCCGCCGGGACCAGTACGAGACCGTGAGATTGTACGGCGGCTGTGTGGTGCAGGCCCACCCCTTCAGACAGCATGCGTATATTGATACCCTTCATTTATCTACCGGCTGTGTGGACGGGGTGGAAGCCGCCAATGCGAATAACCGGGAACCATCCTACGATGCCTTGGCCATGAAATACGCACAAGCCCTGGGACTGCCCGTAACGGCGGGTACAGATATACACGATGTACAGGAACTGAGCCATCCTGATATGGTCTTCGGGGTGTATCTGGATAAGAAGATGCATACCATTGGGGACTATGTTAGGGCTATCCGTGACCATACCCTTGGGGGCCTGCGGATGAGTCCGGGGCGCTGCGATTTCCGGGGAAATGAGCGGGTAACCTTGCCCGTGGATATCCGGGATAAAGCGGACCTAAGTACCGGCGAAGAGCTTTTCAGTCTGCTGGAGCGCGGATCGATCCTCAGGCGGGACCCGGCTCTATCGGAAGGCCCGCAAGAAAGGGTGTCCACCGGACTCTAGTCGGACTTAAGGAAGCATACACAGGACCGGCGAAGCTCAGGAACCGTACCGTTGCAAGAAGCAACGGGGCCTGCCCTCCAGGGAACGGAACGCGCGGAAGCCCACCGTTCCTTTGCCTCCTTTCAAGATTGCCCCTGGGTAAGCCGCTTACCCTTCGAGGTTCCCGCAAGCAGGGGCCTTCCGGCCTCCCCAAAAACGCTTTGCCCGGCGGCTACTGCGTAAAAGCCTCTGGGTAAAGGAAGGCCGCGATTTGCTTGACCCCTTCAGTATACCGAAAGGTGGGGGAAGAAATAATTTTTTCATCTATAAAAAGCACCTTGTTTTCGCGGAGGGCTTTTATCGTGCTGAATCCAGGCCGTTTACGCAGATCCTCCATGGTTTTTGCCCGATTCATCGCCCCTTGTTGGACAATGTACACGTCTATGGTATCGGCATGTTCCAGGAGTTTTTCAGCGCCGTACAGGGCTATAGAACTTCCCCGGCTTACCGGTTCTGCTGCGGCAGCTATATTGATGCCGTTGGCCACGGTAATGGCATAGGCAGGTAAAGAAGATGGGGATACGGTGCGGTTTTCTGCAGCGGTGGATTCAAAAAAGACGGTTTTTTTGTCATCCATACCGGCAGTGGCGCTGCTTATACGCCGTAAGGTATCGTGAAAAGCTACAAGTTTTTCTTGGGCCTCCTTTTCCTTACCCGTAAGAAGCGCCAGTTTGAGCATATACTCATCGAATTCGGCGATCCTTTCAGGGTATAAAGAAACAACCGGGATCCCCGCTTTTTCAAGCTCCGCAAGGTAATTCGGATGGGAACGGCGGATAAAGGGCCGGATGAGCACCAGGTCTGGACCTGCGGCAATAATGTATTCAGGATCTCCGGTGTAATCGAATTTGGGCAGTAAATCTGCCTGGGCCGGGTATGTACAGGTCTTATGTCCCCCTATGACAAACGGCCCCGCGCCAATTGAAAAAAGATTTTCGGTATGCGCGGAATACAATGCAATAATTCGCTGAAAGGGCTTCTCCAGGGTAATGGCATTCCCATCATCATCAATGAAAGAAATGCCCCCCCTGTCTTGGACCTGTTGGTTTTCCTGTTTTGCACAAGAGAA
The DNA here is from genome assembly GCA_031288495.1 of Treponema sp. Lineage (GTDB taxonomy): Bacteria > Spirochaetota > Spirochaetia > Treponematales > Breznakiellaceae > JAIRLU01. The sequence goes on from JAITRH010000023.1 coordinate 17,393, forward strand.
CAGCCCTAAGAGGCTTACCCCTACAATAAAAGCGATTTTCCCCATACCTGACTCTTCATACCCTTGCAGTAACCCCCCACGTATCCTGAGGGGGTTACTGCGGGGCTTTATTGCATAGCGTCGGCTACATGCTGCACGATATGCCCCTGGAAGGCGGGGTATTCCCCAAGCCCCCGAAGGAGGGTTTGCACTGAAAAGCCTTCAGCCGTGAGTATAGATTTCCATGAATCCTCTTCGTCCCCCGCCATATCGTTATTGGCATGATCCCCTGCGACAATCATAAGCGGAAGTAGCAGGATCTTCTCAAAACCTGCGTCGCGCACCTGGGCTATGACATCGTCCAATGAAGGGCTCGCCTCCACGGTACCGATGAAATAATTGGAAGAACCTTGTGCTTTAAAGAGATCCGCCAGTCTGGCATACGCGGCATTAGCCCCATCTTCCGTACCATGTCCCATAAACACAATAGCCGTATCTGGGGCATCATACTCTTTTGTACCGTCCTTGAGTATCCTAAGGAGGGCTGTATAATCAGCATCGGAAGAAAGGACCGGTTTACCGTATCTGATACGCCTAAACTTGCTTTCAAAGGGCTGTATCTGGGACAGCATTTCTTTTTCTTCTATACCGTTCATAAGATGGGTAGGCTGGATGATGAGGTCTTGAACCCCATCCGCGACAAGGCGGTTCATCGCTTCAGTAACATTGTCGATTTTTTCTCCATCCCGCTCGTAAATGTGATCAATGACGATTTGACTGGTAAAGGCCCGGCGTACCGAATATGCGGGATAGGCATGGGCAATCGCTTCTTCTATGGCGCCTATGGTTTTCTTTCTTGAATCATTGTAGCTTGTACCAAAGCTTACCACCAGAATGGCCGGCTTCCCTGAGTCTGATGACTTGGTAGCCCCACTGCGACAATTCAAAAGGAACAGGGCTATGAGGAACAGTGAGAGGGCTCCTCCTAGTTTTTGCAGATTATTCATTATTCTGCCTCCTGAAATAGTTTCAGTATTGATAGGGGGCAAAATACGCCGCAAAGCCCTAAGAAATTCATTCATATCCTCCGGTATGCGCAGATATATGATATTGGTATCCCGGCTATACGGTAACGCACTTGCGAGGGAATTGCACCCTGCTTCCCCAAATTCAAAACTGTTATATACCAGGCTATCAGCACTGATCCGTCTTGTCAAGGGTGCGCAAGGCCCCAAAAATAAGCTCACCCCCTAAAGGCCATGCCTCACCAGGTCCTTTGGGTTTGCGGAATAACAAGGCGGCCGATTGCTTCCCGCTCTTGGATAGGGGACTTACCATTCCCGGGGAGTGTAGCCTTTGTCCTCGGGGGTGATGATCGTGAAGGTTTCCCCCGAAGGTTCAAGCACGTAAAAACCCGTTTTCAGGGCATAGCACTTTACATTGTCGCTGAAAACCACCCCAGCCACAGCCCCCCGGTATTTTTGTGGCTTCCCGTTCAAATCCGCTATGGCCCGTAGTTTCTTCATCCGCTTCACCTGATCCTTGATATCCTCCGTGGTCGGGGTGGTCTTGATCTCCACAATAATAGCCGTATCGCCGTCTTCCAAATAGGCGTCCACTTCCGTGGATATCTGGTGTTCCCGGTTCATAACCTTAAGCCGGGGTCCTGCCTTGGTAACGGCAAACCCCAGTTCCTGAAATTTCGCTACCAGGTTCGGGACGACCATAGACTCCACCATATCCCCGAATCGGTTGGTAAGTTCCCCGACCCGTTTGTCGGTTTCCTTCATCCGCCGGTCGGTCTCTTTCATCTGTTCTGCGGTTTCTTTGACTATACGGTCGGTTTCCTTCATCCGCCGGTCGGTTTCCTTCATCTGTTCCGCGGTTTCCTTTTGCGATTCCCACAACTCCATCAGGGCGGCCCATACTTTCTCAAAGGTGAGGCCTTCTCCTGTGGGGGGCCCGGTGGTCTCATGGACTGTTTCCATAGCGCCTCCTTATCCCCAATATACCCGGTTCACTAGCCATGAGCGCCCCACCCTACAACCGCCAGGGCCCCTTATGGGCGTTAAGCCCGGGGTCGTGCATCCTGCCAAAGCAAGGCAGAGCAAAAGAACAGAAAACAGATATACCGGTTTTTCTTTCATCATGTTCTC
>JAITRH010000058.1 GCA_031288495.1 Treponema sp.
ATGCATGTCATATCCTTACCGGGGGCATTGTCGCAATCGCCATTCCCTGAGAATGACTTTGATTTGTGGTATCATAAACTATGACAGGTTGATTTAGAGGGTTCTTAAACAAGTCTATTGTAATAACTAAAACCCCAGCGTCCATAGGGATGGACTGCTATTTCCATTCGCTCCTTACCACCGTCAAACGTAAAGGTTGCTTCAGTATCATCATCGGAGATATTTACTGACAATCTCTGGGTTTTGTTGTCAACTTTCTCCGAATTCTTTTGACGAGATAGTATTGTTGCGTTAGGGGAAAATCTTTTGCTCTTCTGTGCAAAAATACCCATTGTACCTGCTATCATAAACAGTACCAAAAAGATACTAAGCATTTTTTTCTTGTCCGTACAAACTCCTTTTGTAGTTTAACCTCATTGCGGAGGAAGCTATGCTCAACCGCCCATCACACTTTACGGTATGCATGGCTTCTGAATTGTATAAATAAATACCGAAAAATCCTTAGGCATCAGCACTAAGAATCTCTCGGTAGTGGACTAGTCAAAATAGAAGGTATGCAATTCGTTGGCAGCAACCATAGCCTCAGCGAATTCTGCACACCCCATAAGAACGATCCCGAATACCAGCAGGCTGCTGCATATTCCTGCAAAAAACAGCTTTTTCTTCATAATGAACTCCTTCCGTAATTTCTCCTCATTGCGGAGGACTCTATTTTTAACACCTATACGGACAGCTGCGGTTATAGGGACGCCTTCGTTCTGAAAAGCCAAGCCCCTTACACTTCCTGAATGCCTCCGCCAAGGGGGTTTCCTCTTGTTTCAACTCGCTTTTGTTCATAAAAATATGCATAATTTAATTATGAAAAAAATGATTAAATTATGTAGCCAAGAGATAGGGTAATTAAAAAAGAGAAATATGGTTATTCTTGTACATTCCCGGTATCATCGAACTATGGAACACGATATGAAAAGTCGTCTAACAACACTCCGGAAAACCCTGGAGCTGACGAAAAGCAAATTTGCAGAAAGATTGGGACTAACCTATCCAGCTATTTCGCTCATTGAATCAGGAAAAAACGCCCTCACCGACCAGAACATCAACCTCATCTGCCTTACTTTTAAGGTCAACGAGACCTGGCTGCGGACGGGTAGAGGCTCCATGTTTAATCAAGCCGTACCCGGTGAAGAGGAATTGCTGGACATATTCCGTAAGCTCTCTCCTCCCATACGGCAATCCATCCTAAAAATTACCCAGGATCTCCTGGAAGCCCAGAAAAAGGCCGATACCCTAGAGACTGATGAAGCCTCTGAAGCCAAGAACCGGGCATAATACGCCCGCACCCGTCGTTTAGGGCGGGTAGAACGCTGAGGCTCCTCGAGACCGGTACGTCTTATCCTGGCCCTACAGGGGCCCCTCCTTCAGGGGAGAAGGGCTGCTCTTTACCCCCGTTATCCAGTGCAGGAACCTCTTGCTCAGGATGAGGCGGTGGCAGTGAAACAGGCCGGGCCTTGTAGCATCAAGGCATGAGTGAAATCGTGAACCCTCGTTCCCTTCCCCGAATATCCTGCCCCCTAAAGCCTTTCCCGCTGATGAAAGGGGCCCGCTGAGGGTGTTTTCTAGCTGAAAGGGCCCCCGGGAACTTATCCCGTAGAAAGCACCTTGTATGTTTCTCAAAAATGAAGCATAGTACCCTCATGCCTATAAAGATTCCTATCACGTTACCTGCATATGACGCCCTCAGAGAGGAAAATGTCTTTGTTATGGCCGATATCCGGGCCCTGCATCAGGATATTAGACCCCTTAAGGTGGCCATTGTCAATCTTATGCCCACCACCTTGGATACGGAGATTCAATTACTCAGGCTCCTGAGTAACAGTCCCTTACAGGTGGATATCACCTTTCTGCGCATGGGAAGCCATGAGTCCCATAACGCCCCTCCGGGTCATCTTGAACGGTTTTATAATAATTCTGAGTGTATCATGCATGAACGGTTTGACGGCCTCATCATCACCGGCGCTCCGGTGGAAACCCTGGCCTTTGAGGAAGTGGATTACTGGAAGGAACTGACCACGGTATTGGACTATGCTTCAACCCAGGTGTGGTCCACCCTGCATATTTGCTGGGGCGCTCAGGCCGGGCTTTATCACCGCTACGGCATACCCAAGCAAGAGCTGAGCCAAAAGCTATTCGGGATCTTTCCCCATAAGGTGAAGGAACGGCGGCTGATCCTCTTTCACGGTTTTGACGATGAATTCCTCGCCCCCCAGTCCCGGCATACTGAAAGCGACCAAAAGGCCATTGCTACGACCCCGGCGTTGACCATTCAGTCTGCAAGCAGGGAAGCGGGGGCTTTTATCGTTACTGCCCGGGAAGGCCGGGAAATATACGTTACCGGTCATCTGGAATACGATCCCCTTACCTTAGACCGGGAATACCGCCGGGACCTGGGCCGGGGACTTCCCATACAGGTACCCACCCATTATTACCCTGATGATGATCCTGCCAAAACGCCGATAGTCCGCTGGCGGGCGCATGCCCACCTTTTCTTCTCTAACTGGCTTAATTTTGTGTACCAAGAGACTCCGTATAATCTAGCGGATCTCTAGGCTGACAAAGCGCCTTGCATCGCCTATGCTTATACAGGGAGGTTTTATGTCTATTCATATTGCGGCAAACCCAGGGGATATTGGGGAGACGGTGTTACTCCCCGGGGATCCCCTGCGGGCCCAATTCATCGCCAAGACCTTGCTTACGGATGCCCATCAATACAACCAGGTGCGGAACATGTTCGGTTATACCGGGCTGTACCAGGGGAAACGGGTATCGGTTCAAGGGACGGGAATGGGGATGCCTTCTCTTTCCATCTATGTCAATGAATTATTCCGAGACTTCGGGGTAAAGCGGCTTATCCGGATCGGGACCGCCGGGGCTATCCAGGAAGCCCTGCAGCTCCGGGATATGGTAATTGCCCTGGCGGCGTCTACGGATTCAGGGATTAACCATATCCGTTTTGGAGGCAGAAGCTTTGCCCCGGCCGCTTCCTTTACCTTGCTTAAAACCGCCTATGATAAGGCGGTTTCCCGAGGCTTGCAGCCCAAGGTTGGTACGGTGGTTTCTTCGGATAGGTTTTATACCGAGGATCCCGAGGAATGGAAGCTCTGGGCCCAATTCGGCTGTCTCGCAGTGGAAATGGAATGCGCCGAACTCTATACCTTAGCCGCGAAATACCAACGGGAAGCCCTCACCCTGCTGACCATCTCAGACAGCCTCATAAGCCATGAGCAGACCAGTTCTGAGGAACGGCAGACCGGCTTTATCCAGATGATGGAGGTGGCTTTGGAAACCGCCATTTCCTGATTGGGGAGGAAACCTGCCGGAAAAGGCGGAATGGGGGCAGCATAGAAAATTTCCGGGGCAGTATACATCATCCACCTCGTGCAAAGATCCGGCTCGTTTCAAAGCTAAGGCCGGAACCCGCCAGGCCTGAGGGGAGGGTCCGTTCCACAGGGGCCATTCATTTCCTGGGAACGGCCGTTCCTGCCGCCATCCTGCTCATTTCTATGGGTTTATCCTGGAAATAGGGGATAGGTTGGTTGACTAGCTCCCGGATCCTATCGTATACTTAGTTTTAGTCGCCCAGATGGTGAAATTGGCAGACACGCTGGTTTCAGGTACCAGTGCCTTTGCGGGCTTGGGGGTTCAAGTCCCCCTCTGGGCAATCATGCGGATAGGGGAGTTGCCGCCGGCAACTCCCTTGCCGAAGTATGTGGCCCCCCGTCAGCTTAGCTTACGTTTTTTACCGTACAGACCGCCGGTGTTTATGCAAAAATCAACAAGCGCGGCAGCAGGCTGCAAGGCAAAGCATGAGAGCCTCGCATGAACGGCATACGGTACAGAAACTCGCCGCGCCTTTAACTGGCGGTTCTCAATTGACGGTGAACATGAGGATTTTATGAAACTATCGCATCGTATTTCCATTCAGATTGGGCTTCTGGTTCTTGGCGTTTCATCGGGGCTCGGCCTGATTTCATCCCTTGTTTCAATGCGCATAGTTGAGGAGAATACCATGGACTCCCTGATACACCAGGCTGCCTCCGGCGCGCGCCTTATACAGACGGCGGTACAGGCGCAGCTTGACGTTCTTTCAGAACTGGCAAACAAACCTGAAGTCCGCGCTTTGTCTCTGGAAGCGCAGTTGGACAGCCTGGAAGGGGATGTCGAGCGGGCGGGTTATTTGGACCTTGCGATAGTTGGCAGGGACGGCATAGCGCATTACGTCAAAGAAAGAAACACATCCAATCTTAGCGACAGGGATTACATCCAAAAAGCGCTTACCGGTGAACAGGCGATTTCGGACGTTATAATCAGCAAGGTTTTGGGGAAACCTGTCGTTATGAACGCGGTCCCGGTACGCGGTATGGACGGCAATGTTTTCTGCGCCCTCATAGGGAGGCGGGACGGCAGCGCGCTGAATAATTTCACTGAACATGTGTCTCTTGGGAAAACAGGCTACGCGTACATGACCAATAAAGCGGGGGCCGTTGTTTCCCATAAAAATACAGCCTATGTTATGGATCAGTTCCATCCCGAAAAAGAAGCTGAAAACAAGCCCGCGATGGCCTCATGGGCAAAGGCCGTCTCAAAAGCGCGAATGGGGGGAGGGGGTACCGCGGTTTATACTTTTGATAATGTAAAAAAAGCGGCGGGCTATATTTCGATGGACAAGTTTCCGTGGATTCTGTATGTAACGATTACATGGGATGAACTCATGGACGGAATACACCGGCTGGTTTTTCTTATTATAATCAGTTCGGCGGGTTTTGTGGTTGCCGGCATACTCATCGCGTACTGTATGGCCCGCGGCATTTCCCGGCCGGTCATAAACATTGTCGATACCCTCAAAGATATATCCGAAGGCGAAGGGGACCTCACCAGGACTATAGACATTACGACGCGCGATGAAATAGGCGAGCTTGCCCATTACTTCAACCTCACGATAGACAAGATAAAACATCTTGTCGTATCAATCAGAAAAGAGGTCGACGCTCTTTCGCTGACCGGAACGGAGCTTGCCGGGAATATTACCCAAACCGCCGCGTCGATACACGAGATAACCGCGAATATCAAGAGCATCACCGCTCAGAGCGGGAAGCAGGAGATGAGCGTTGACAATACGGGAAAAATCACGGAAGAAATCGTTGAGAATATACAAACCCTGAATACGCTGATTCAAAAGCAGAGGGACTGCGTGAGCCAGTCCTCCACCGCGGTGGAACAGATGCTGGCGAACATTCAGAGTGTAACCAAGTCGCTGCTGGATAACGAGGAAAACGTAACAAGCCTCGCCCTGTCTTCAGAGGCGGGGCGGGACGGTTTGAGGGAGGTATCCGCCGACATAAAAGAGATAGAGCGGGAGTCCGAGGGGCTTTTGGAGATAAACTCCGTGATACAGAACATCGCGAGCCAGACGAACCTGTTAAGCATGAACGCGGCCATAGAGGCGGCCCACGCCGGGGAAGCCGGAAAAGGCTTCGCGGTGGTGGCGGAGGAGATACGGAAGCTGTCGGAATCTTCCTCCAAGCAGTCAAAGACGATAAGCGGCGTACTTGCAAAGATAAAAGCCTCGATTGACAAGATAACGCGGTCGACGGACGCCGTTCTTTTGAAGTTCGAGGCCATAAACGGCGGGGTGAAGGATGTAACGGACAGGGAGGCTGCCGTGCGCGGGGCGATGGAGGAGCAGACCGCCGGCAGCCAAAGCATACTGGAAGCCATAAGCGGCTTAAACGAGATAAGCGGCGAGGTAACAAGCAGGGCCCAGTCCATGGGCGGCAGGAGCAAGGAGATACTCGAAGACAGCCGGACCCTTGAACAGATAACCCGGGAGATAAACGGCGGCATGAACGAAATGGCCATCGGCGCGGGTCAGATAAACGAGGCGGTGAAACGGGTGGGCGACATAAGCGTGGACAACAAAAAACAGCTAGACGCCCTTATCCTGGAGGTGTCGAAGTTCAAGGTTTGAGGAATCCCGGAAGCGCATACAAAGCTCCTCATGGGGTTCAGGATACACCCACAGGAAGCCGGTTTTTGGGG
>JAITRH010000193.1 GCA_031288495.1 Treponema sp.
CCCTTCTGATTGAATGTAACTTTAGCATATCAGTTTTACAGATCGGATAAAAGATATAAGTAAATTTATTAGTCACTAATAAATTTCATAGCAACTTGCAATGCTGAATGATATTGTTATAATGAAAAGTATTAACAGGGAGGAACGTGCATGTATCAGCTTAAATTAGAAAAAGACATTCGCTGTCCGCTTGAATACGGCCTTGAACTGTTCGGCGGCAAGTGGAAATCACGCATTGTTTGTGTGCTGGCGGAAAAGGGTGTTCTTCGATATAGCGTGCTTCGTCATAATATGTCGAATATCACGGATGCGGTTCTGGCCGCCGCCTTGAAAGAATTGATTGCCGACCAAATCATCCGGCGCAAGTCGTATGATGAAATTCCTCCACATGTTGAATATTCGCTTACCGAAAAAGGCAAAACCTTAATTCCTGTTCTTCGAAGTATCTGCCGATGGTCTGGTATATACTATAAAGAAGATTATTCGCCGCAAATGCCCCATTGCCAGAAGTGCGATTATAATCCAAAATTCTACTGATTGAGATTATGGGAACCTCTGGAAACCCCTGTTGGGTTCCCAGAGGTTCCTACTTGTCACCGGCGCCTGACAGCCGCATCTTCCGCCATATTCAAAACGTGAAATACGTATTATCCTCAACTGCATGGAACCATTGGATCGTTTTCGCGGGGCGGTGCGGATAAAAACCGATTGGCCGGAAGCTGCCATGGCCGGAGACGCCCTTAACCCGTTTTCAGGATTTTCTCGCCGAATCGTACCCCGCTTTCCATAAGGCGGAGGAACGCCGGGCTTGCCACGCCCGGTACCGCATATTCCCTTACCCCTGAAATGCGGGACCTCCCGGCCTCGTCAGCCCGCGTACCATCGACCGCATCCTCAAACCGGTACCTGCCTTTTTTCCCTCATTCCCCGATACGCCCCGGGTTCAGGGGCGGTTCTTCATAGCTTCACCCATCTCAAGGAGGCTCAAGCATGAGTACCGTAACCGAGGTTTTACACCGCATCCGGGTAAAACGCTGCCCTCATTACCCACCCCAGGCAGGGGGCCTATGTCGCCCGCAGGGACAACGAGGCGTCCCGCTCCGTCGAGGCGGTCTGCGCCGCCCTCAAGCACCGGGGAGGCTTCGCCGGGAACTATGAGGACCTGGTGGAGCAGGTGAAGCCGTACTTCGATGAGGCCGCATACCGGCTCTGCGACGGTTTTACGGTGAATACGGGGTACTTCTCCATCCACCCCAACGCGGGAGGGACCTTCGACAAGACCGCCGAGGGCCATGACCACCGGAAACACCCGGTGAGTTTCCGCTTCCGCCCCCTTCCGGCCTTGCGGAACCATGCTTCCGCAAGGCCGGAAGCTTATAGGCTTTTACACCCTATAGAAAAAGCATGGCCGCTGCGCAGGTAATAGAGGTAGGTTCGGCAGGGTTTCTTTCGTAAGGTCCGGGCGGCCTGATGGTACGAGCTCATTTGGGCAAGATGTTCCCCGGGGTTTTCCCTGCGGTCGGTTTTGAAGTCCACCACATAGACCGCTTCCGGAGTCTCAAACAGCAGGTCGATGGTTCCATCGATAAAGATACCCTCCGGGCCGAGGCTTCTAAACCGGTATTCGCTCTTGCGGAACACCGCCGTACAGGCGATAGATCCCAAGGGAGACGCGATAAACCGTCGTGCCAGGGATTTGGCCGCATCAAGGAGGGCCTCGGCCTCTGCCGGCGCCAGATAGCCTGCCAGCGTAAGGGGGATACGGGCCTCCTTGCCGTTGAGCAGCGCTTCGGTACAGGCATGGGCCAGGGTGCCGAAATCCGCCGGGGTAAACCGGTCTTTCCCCTCGTACCCGGTATCGGCGGCTTCTGGGGCAAAGCGGTCGAGGAGGGCGTCTACCGGCTCAAAGAGGTCTGCTCCCCCTTCCCCGGTATATGCCGGGGATAGGCGATAGCTCCCCTGAGCAAGCCCCGAGCCGCTTAAGGCGGTAGCGCTCCGATGCCGGGGCAAGACCTGGGGAGTGGGTATAAGCCGGGCCTTTTCATAGCAGGGTTTCAGGCTTGCAAGGAACCGGCTCAGCCCTGGGGAATCCTGGGCATACGCCGGGGGTTTACGTGCCCGGCTTGTATCGGAAAAAACCCGGCTCTTTCGATACCGGGGAATGGCTTTAAGGTCAAAAAAACAGCCCTCCCCCGGATCCGGTTCAGAAGAAAGGTGATCCAGCGCTGCCGGGAGGAGCAGGCCAAACAAGGTGTCATCGTCAATGATGCGATCTCCTGCAATAGGAGGGGGCTCGTCTTTATAGAGGGCCGCTCTTTTTTCTTTGATTGCCCGCCGTACCTGCCCTGAAAAAGCTTCCCCTGCTTCGGCGTCTCCCAGGGAAAGGCTGCCCGTGAGGTATACCGCCTGTTCCGCCCGGGTCATGGCCACGTAGAGCAGCCGGCGCAGTTCTGCGGTCCTTTTCTCTCGTTCTTCCCGAGAAGCCCGTTCATAAAAAAAGTTACGCTTCACCTTTTGTTCCCCTCCCCTATGCATACCGGCCCATTCCGGAGGTACCGGCGGATTAAAGGAAATGCCCCCTTCCCGGCTCCAATACACCCCCTCGGTATTGCGCGCCCGCCTTCCCTGACTGCCGCAGCCGCAGATAAAGACCACGGGGAATTCGAGGCCCTTGCTTTTGTGAATGGTCATAAGCCGGACCGCGCCGGATCGTTCTAAGGGGATCTCCATATCTTGGTCGTCCAGGTGTTCCTCCCCATCCTGCAGGGCCCGAATCCTGTCGGTAAAACCGGCCAGACTGAGCCCTCCTGCATCGGCCTTCACCGCGAGATTAAACAAATAGTCGTATAATGCCCGGTATACGGTGGTCCGGGGATGCCATTCGGTTTCATAACGGTACCCTTCGGTATACCACAATTCACTGAGCAGCTGCGCACAAGACATACGGGCCGCTTTTTCCCGGATACGCCGGTACAGGCCTTGGCCGTGGAGGAACTGAACCTGGTCTTCTGGGGAGAGCGCCCGGACCAGGGCATCGGCAAAGGGCGCTTCCTTCGCGGCCAGACACTCAAGCAAGCCTCCCAGGGAAAGGGACACCCAGGGAGAACGGAGCATCACCCCATAGGCCTCGGTATCCCCGGGATAGGCGACAAGCCGGAGTACGGCCATAAGATCATGGACCGGCCCATCGGTAAAAAACCCTCCCATGCCTCCGCTGGTATAGGGAATGTTCCGTAAGCGGAGCTGGTTCTCATAGCATTTTTGATGGGTGTGGGCCCGGAAGAGTAACACAATGTCATCGGGCCGGTACCGGGTAAGCAGCGCTTCAATCTGTTCCGCCACAAAACAGGCTTCATTTTCATGGGGGTCAAGGAACTCGTCGGAAACCGTAAGCCCTGGGACTTCCCCGTCTTCACCATCCTCCGCTTCACCCCTCGCTTTAGGGAGAATCGCGATACCTATCCGCGGTTCAAGGCGCCCAGGGTTCGTTCCCGGCGCCTCCTTCCCGGCACATACCGGAGTGTAGGCGGCTTCATAAGCCGGAAGCTGCGGGGTAGAAGGGGCAAAAACCGAGGCAAAATCCCCAGGAGCTTGTTCCCCCCGGGGATCAAAGAGGCTGCCCCCAAAAAGTGCGTTAAACCCGCCGATTAAGGAAGGGTCGGAACGGTAATTCTTTCTCAGGCTTAAGGAAACCCCTGCCAGTTCATTGCGCAAGCTCTGGAACACCGACACATCGGCGCCTCGGAAACGGTAGATCGACTGTTTTTCATCCCCCACAAAAAAAAGTTTTCCCTTACAGAGATCCGATGCCTGGGGAACAGTTTGCTCCCGCCGTTCCGGCTGTTCTGCGAGAAGAAAGAGAAGATCCTTTTGCAGTTCGTTATTGTCCTGAAATTCGTCGATCATGATGGCTTTAAAGGCCCCTTTTTCACTGGCCCGTATATCAGGGTGATCCAGGAGGATGCGGCGGGCAAGCCGGGCCACATCGGAAAAGGTGAGCACCCCTTCACGGCGTTTTTTTGCCAATACCCGGTTCTGAAACTCCTGCAAAAGGGCCATGAAGGACAGGATAAGCCCCCCTTGCATACAAAACACCCCAAGAGATGAAAATTCCAGCGCCTGCTCCCGGATTGCTTTAACCAGTTCTTTTGCCGGATCCCGGCGTTTCCCCTGGCTGAGATTGATGCTATGAAAAGCGTACAAAAACTCAAAGCAGGCAGCGACCTGAGCCCGGACCGGATGCGCCTTTGCCCTTGGGATCCGCTCCTTATCTGGGAGGGCCTTGAGGAAATCAAAATACTCGCGGATCTCCTGAGACCGAGGAAACCGGAGTTCCCCCTGGGTAAAGGGGGCAAGCACCGATCCCAGGGCAAGGCGAAATCGATCTGCCTGAGGCGCCTCTGCAAGGGATGCCTCCATATGCTGTAAGATCCCGGTAATTTCCCGGGTACTTTTTTCCCATTCGGCGCATATAATACGGATCTGATCCTGGACCATGTCCATAAAATCCGAAGGCTCGTCTATATGGGCGTAGGTAAGGACCGGTTCCGCAAACAGATCCCGGGCAATCGCCGGGGGCTGCTTTTGGTAGTACAGGGCTTCCAGGGCCGGATGCCTGCGGCGGGCAATGACAAAGGGCAGGGCCTCTTCCAGGACCAGTTCCCGGCACCGGGCTTGATCCACGGTAAAATCCGGCGGGAGACCATAAAGGATGGCCCCCTGCTTGACCAGGGAAGCGCTGTAGGCATCCAGGGTATAGATAGGGGCATGAAAAAAATCGTTTTTTGCACGCTGTGCCCGTTCCTTAAGGATTCCTGCTCCCTCATCCGCAAGCTGGGAAAGGGTAGCATAGATCCGCTGGTACATTTCGGTGGCGGCTTTTTTGGTAAAGGTAAGGGTCAGAATCTCCGTTACCGGATAGGCTTTTTCCACCACGAGATAGGCAAAACGACTGGCCAGGACCGCGGTTTTACCGGAACCCGCTCCTGCGGCAACCACCGCATTGGATTCGCAAAAAACCGCCTCCTGTTGTTCATGGTTGAGCTTGCCGATAAATGTACCTTCTGGAAGGTGTTCCATAGTACCGGGGGTATGGTCCATTGGGGTTTCCATCTATTCCTCCTGGTCCGGGGGCGCTCCCTGGATAATCGGGCACCTGGTCCCGGCTACGACATATCCGGTCCGGCACAGGGTATGCCAGGGACAGGAGAAACATTTTTTTTCACTGGTACTGTAGGTAGAAAAATTTCCTGACCCCACTTCCGCAGCATACCGGCGTACCTTCGCGTCAAACTCATCAAGGATCCGGTGAAAGGTATCCTCCGGCGCATCGGTACGTTCAATTCTATCCCCCGGGCGATAGGGGATTTTTTTCCCCTCCGGTACGGATTGGTCGTGAATCACCCCGAAGATCACCTGGGGTTTGGGAGGCACCATGCTGAAGAAGAGGGCCCGGTGTATAGGGGGGATCCCGTTTTTTTCTGCCACTGTAAGGTACAGGGGAAGCTGGAAATGTTCCAATCCCTGGGCGCCTTTCCCGATACACCTATCCCGAGCGGGAAGGGTCCGCAATTTAAAGTCTACAATAACCCCGGTATCCCCGGATGCTGGGGATACCCCGTCATCCCGCAGATCTTCCAGTATACAATCGATGGTACCGGTCAGCAGGTACGGCTCTGGTCCTGCATGATAGGTCAGCGTCTTTTCACTCCCTAACACCCGAAAACCCGTAAAATACCGGAGAAAGCCGGTCAAGAAACCCGCGGCTTGTTCCTTAACCACCCTGTGCTGCGCCTGAAGCAGCCGGCGGGTCAAGGCGCTCACCGCCGCCCCGGATAAGCCATCGGCCTTTCGGTCGGAACCAAAGACCTCACCGACGCTCTGCTCAAGGAGGCCCCGGTATGATTCCGGGAGGGTTCCCTGGACCAAGGGAGCCAGGACTCCTCCTCTGGCTTTCACCTTCTTAAAGAAGCCGTCCAGCACCTGATGATACACCGTACCCAGTATATGTTCCGCCATGACCGTGGCCTCCATACGGACCCGTTCTAGGCCGAGGACCCGATCAAAGAGCCAGTACAGGGCGCACCGGTAATAGGATTCCAGGGCTGAGGCGGAAACCCGCATGGCCCTTGCACCTTCCCGGAACTGGCCATACCGCTCCTGAATCACCCCTTGGACCGTGGGACACCGGAGGGTTTCTGGAGACTCCGCTTTCCTTAAGGAGGATCTCCGGGCATACCATGCGTCGAACCCCGCTTTCTGGACGGTATGCAGGTACCGGGGAAAGAAGGCTTTATCCGGGGAGCACTGCCGGGCATGATAAAACTCCTGTTCTTCCCGGAACAGATCCCCTGCAAACCTCCCGGCGGGACTACCCCCGTACCCTATCTTGGGTTCTTTAGGGGCCTTGAGCGCGCTATGGGGCAGCGCATACCCTGAGAAGGTATGCTGGGCGCAAAAAAAAGCCGTACCTTTAAGGCCGTTTAAAGTATACAGGCGGATAAAGGCCCCAGAGGCATCCTCATCGGTGATCCCAAGCTCGGCCCGTTTACCTGCCGGTAAAAACCCAAAACCGGAGAATAGGACACTGAGATCCCTCTGGGTGGCTCCGATCACGATGTGCCAGTCAAAAGGCGCGGCGGCAGCGCTCCGATAGGGAAACACCCGGAGCCCTGAGTCCTGTTCCCGGGCTAGATACCAGGTTTCTTTGAGATGTTCTACAAAAAAACAAAAGGGATTGGCCACGGAGACATCAGGAAAGGCCTTTTCCAAAGCCACGAGGGAGAGGAGTTCCGCCATACACCGCGCCAACAGGGCCTTTGTTGTAGCAAGACCCTGGTCCATATCCAAGAAATGTTCCCGAAACCTATCATAGCGGCGAAGCAGTTCCCCAAAAGAAGAGGCCCCATACAAGGCGAGGATCCCTTTTTTGAGACCATAGTACCATAAACGGGCCCGTTCTTCCCGGCTGGCGGAAAAAGCGGCAAAGGCATCTTCCCAGACATCAATGACGGTCTCGGACTCTTCTTCTTCCCAGGAACATATACAGTTGTTCTTAATGCCAAAATCCATAAGCTGGGCAATGGCTTCAGGATCCTTCCAGGGAAGATGGCTGTTCAAGAGCAGGTTCGCCAGGGCATCAAAGGAAAATCCCCGGGAAACACAAGCCTCTATGGCCGGAAAAAGCTGCCCCCCGGGATAAGACCCCACCGGTTTCCCCATAGAGGCTACCACCGGAATATTCCGGTTCCTAAACTCCCGCAGCAGGTATGGCTCGTAGTGTTCCATATCGGGGACACTCACCGCAATGGATTCCCAGGGGACCCCTTCATTTTCTACCAGGGCACGGATAAACAAGGCCGCTTCGGTAATCTCGTTCCGGGAGTTGGTGTAAAAGAAGGTCTGAGGCTCCTTGGGGAGCGGAACCTCCCCGGGAATCCTCACCAGGGTAAGGGATTCGGTATTTTCGAGCAATTCCCGGTAGTGCTTAAAATCAGGCAGGATCTCAGGGAAAAAGATACAACCCTGGGTTCCTTTGGTATCACAGGGAGGGGTTTCCCAGGCTGGTTCAAAACACCGGTGCGCCTCAAGAAATTGGCCGTACCGGATCGTAAGGGCGTATAAATCATGGTCCATACGATCCCACCCTTCAGTACCGGGATCAGTACCGCAGTGCTGCCCCAGAGGGGTACCGGTCTTTTTTGTAAACCATGCTCCCAGTTCAGGGAGCATGGCGGTGAGCCAGGGCGCCAAGAACCCGGCGGTCTCAGCATACTCCGGGGGTATCAGGGACGAAAACCCGGGAACCCCTCCGCTTGTTACCGGGACCGCGTTTTCCGCGATGAGCTTATGCACAAAGATTTTCCGTAACACCGGAGGGACCGGTTCGTTATCCTGCTGCTGGGATCTCAGGACTTCCTGCGTAAACCGGGCCCAGGGAATAAATTGTTCCATAGCCACGGTACCGCAGCGGGAATCCTGTAAAACCCGATCCGCCCAACAGGAAGCGGCGATTTCCGAAGGAAACACAAAAAGCCTCTGGGGATGCGCGCTGAGTTCGCGCAAAATCATGTCAATGATGTACTGCATAGGACCACAAGGGGGTGTATGAAGTCCTTCCAGGAAGAGCGCCTTCTCAATTCCTCAAAGGTCCTTCATACCATGATTATTATAAGGTAGCATACTCTACGGCGTTCCAGTTAACCCTGTTGGGGGCTTTACGGAACTCTTCCATCGCTTCCTCAACCTGCCCTCGGATAGCATCGGATAGTACGCCGGAAAGGTCCCGGTTATATTGAAATACAAAACCATCATTGGAAAAGTTCATGGGAAGACAAGCGCCCCCCCGGCTCCCCGCTTCATGCTGTTCCACGATACCCTGAATCACCGCGGCGTAGTTGTATGAAGAAGCGGCAATACATTTAGCCTTCCCCTCAGGGGTATTTAACTGGGCCAAATCCTGCCCCAGCCAAAAGATAGCCTGACCGCTATAGGTATCGTCGCTCACCGCCCGCAGCGCACCAATGGCCTGCTGAGATGCACCGGTGAGGATATCCGCCCCGGCACGGATCTGGGAATGGGCAACCTCCCCGGCTTTAACAAAGTCCGAAAAAGAACCGGTATGGGCCACCATGATCTTCGCCCCCGGGTTGACCTTTTGGATACCCAGGACAAAGCCCCGGCCGTACCGGGCAGCGTCCCCTCCATCTACCGGCCCGATATACCCGATGGTGTTGGTCTTCGTGAGCAGCCCCGCGAGGATACCGTTGAGATACCCGGTCTCCTCGCTTTCCGGCATATAGGTAAATACATTATCCGGGCCTATTTCCGCGCTGGTCCCAAACGCGAAGGTGATGTGGGGATATTCTTCAGCCATTTCAAGGATCAGGTTCTTATATTGAGCGCCATGGCCGATGATGACGTCATAGCCCTGGGCCGCGTATTGGCGGGCCGCAGACCCCGCGTCCACAGGCAGCATCTTCTCGCTGTAGCTGAACTCGAGACGGCCAGGCATCTGGTTTTGCGCCTGGACCAAACCGTCGTACATGGCTTGACACCACCCCTTGTCATCAATGGTGTTTTCAATAATCAAGGCAATTTTGACTGCCTGAGCAGCCCCCGAAGCCTCACGGGCTTGGGTCTGTTGCGGGGCTTGTTCCGGGCTTGCTTTCTTGCTGCACCCAGATAGGGCTGCACACAAGAGCCCTGCGGCGATGAGCGAAAGAAAAAAGGATAGCTTCTTCATTGGTAATACTCCTGCCTAAAATAAAAATAATAGGAACACTATAAAAACAAAGCCCCGGATATGTCAAGGGTCCTCATGAATATTTATGCGGATAACCCCCTAAGTAAAGGCGCTTATTTTGTATAAATATTCTTTAGCGGTTACCCCATGGATCGCTTCCCCAAGCAGCGGGAACCCTAAACCCGGTACGAACCGCTTTCTTACAGAACCCTCGTACCAGCCGCCCGGGAAGCAACGCTCCCCTATGTAGCTTGTCCGCTGATTAACGCCGATTATACCCATTCCTCATCCGGGTAATCTAGGAACGCACCCGTTCCAGGCTTAGGGGGCCTCCCGCCCGGGCTTAGGACTCAAGTCCGGCGGACCTTCGGTTCAAGACTGACGTTTTGGGAAAGCTTCGAGCTATGCTTCTTCTTTGGTACGGGTATGGACATCCGCCCCTGGGCGGCCCTTACGGGATACTGGACTGGGTACGGCCCTTATACTACACTAATAAAAGTGGTTTATTCCCATCTATGGCCTTTTGAAAAAACCGCTTAAACGGGGTGGTTTCACCCGGGACTTTAAAGGAGCGTGATGCTATGCGGTCTCCATCCAAAGGGGGTTCAATCACGGCATGATCCCGTGGGTATATCACAGATGGAGGGAATGTCCATAAGGCAATACAGCAATGAATAATTACCTACAAAACCTAATCCGTATTGGAATATTTTATGACGGCTATTATTTTTACAAAGTCAGTAATTATTACAAGTACGAACACAAAAGAAAATCCAGGATAAGTATTTCCGGTTTGCATGATTTTATCCGCAACGAGATAGCTTCCATTATGCACATAGACGACCTTCGCCATTGCCAGATAATCGACGCCCATTACTTCCGGGGCCGTTCTTCCGCAAAAGATATGGGGGAAAAAGTACAGAGCGAACGGATATTTGAAGACATTTTAATGCGTGAAAATATCGTTACCCATTACCTTCCCCTGCGGTACGGGGAAAATAATGTCTGGCAGGAAAAGGGTATAGATGTATGGCTTGCCTTGGAAGCCTATGAATTGGCAATCTATAAACGGTTTGATGTTCTGGTGCTGGTTGCCGGTGACGGCGACTATGTACCCCTGGTTAGAAAATTAAATACCCTGGGAACCAGGGTAATGCTTATCTGTTGGGATTACAGCTATTACAATGAAAACGGCGCTCTGGCCGAAACCAAAACATCCCGGCAGTTATTAGACGAAGTGCTCTATCCCGTACTGATGCATGAACGGATAAACAA
>JAITRH010000212.1 GCA_031288495.1 Treponema sp.
AAAAAATAAGGATTAGCCTCGGCAGCCAGCCGGTAAACGTAAGCGGTCTTGTCCACGTAAACATAACCGTTTGTACGAAGTTTTTCAAAATCCTGTATGCCGACAGGCATTTTTCGTGGAGACATGCCCCAAGTATAACCGGAAGACGCCGCCCCCGCAAGATTACGCGCTGTCTAACAGGCCGAACTTCGAGTTTTGTTAAAGAGGTTTCAAAAAACCAAAACGCGCAAGGGATAGAAGCGGAAATCCCGCAAGCCCCCGCAGGGGGCTGAGGAATTGAAGCGGATAGCCCGGTCCCCGCCGGAGGCGGGGATGCGCCCATCTCCGTATGGAGATGTCCTACAATCATTTCCTTACAGCACGGACCCGAAGGGACCGATGCGCCCAAATTTAAAACAATATTCACCTATACAATACTGACTGCCTACTAACCTACAACATGAAACGGGTAATCAATATTCTGGGGCGGGAAAACCGGTGAAAGCCTTGGCCTGATGAGACGAAGGGGGGCGGGGTATGATCAGGTGAAATCAGTTGTACTATACTGTAGTCAGGGGGGAGACCGGGGATATTTGGTCCCTCCCCCAATTTTAAGGAGGATAATGATGCATTCAACGTTACAGGCCGCTCCGATTTTTTCGGACAACATGGTTTTACAGCGCGACGCCTATGTCCCGGTCTGGGGCCATGGGGAAGAGGGCGCTCTGGTTACTCTTTCTTTTGGAAGCGCGAGGGTCTCCGCGAGGGTCAAAGGCGGCGTGTGGAAACTCCGCCTGCCGCCCCATAAGGCGGGGGAACGGGGAGACTTGGAGGTTTCATGCGGCGGGGAAAGGATTCGTTTTAAAAATGTCATCTTCGGCGATGTGTGGTTTGCCGGGGGGCAGAGCAACATGGAGATGGAGCTCAAAGACTGCCGTGACGGAAAGGCGGAGGCTGCGGCGGCGGATCATCCTGATATCCGCTTCTACCAGCCGGTAAAGCGCGCCTTTGTGGACGAAGCGTTTCTGCGTGACGAGGGGCATTGCCGCTGGCGGGAATGTCGTCCTGATACTGCCGCCGCCTTGAGCGGCGCGGCGTATTTTTTCGCCCGGAAGGTGAAGGCCGATACGGGCGTGCCTATTGGTATCATAAACTGTTCCTGGGGCGGGACCAGCATAAGCGCGTGGATGAGCAGGGAACAACTGCTGAAAAGCGCCGCGGGACGGCGCTGTGTTGACGATTACGAGGCGCGCATAAGCGGCAAGACCGATGAACAGTACGAAGGGGAGATGAACGCCTACTTTGAGGAATGGCGGGCCTGGGACAAACGGATTCAGGCGCGGCGGGCGAAAGAACCTGACGTAAGCTGGGAAATCCTCAACGCCGAATGCGGCGAATGTCCCTGGCCTCAGCCTGCGGGGAGGAAGAGTCCCTACTGTCCGGCGAATCTCTATCATTCCATGATACGCCACACGGCGCCTTACGGCTTAAAAGGTTTCCTGTACTACCAAGGTGAAGAGGATGAATCCCGCGCGGAAGATTACGCGGAGTTGATGTACTACCTGATCGATCAGTGGCGGGGCGATTGGGGCGATGATGCCCTTCCTTTCTTGTTTGTCCAGCTTCCGATGTACGCGTCGAAAACAGAGACCGATGCGGGAACGGTAACGGAAAACTGGCCGGTATTACGGGAAAATCAGTACAAGGTATCCCGTATTGTGGCAAATACCGGCATGGCGGTTATCATCGACTGCGGCGAGTTTGACAATATTCATCCTCTGGACAAACAAACTGTGGGGTTCCGGCTTGCGCTCCTGGCGCTGCAAAAGGTATACGGCAAGCCGGTTACCGCCGAGGGGCCGGTTTTTTCCCACGCGGTCCGGGAGGGGAACGCGCTGCGGGTGTATTTCGCACATGCCGGGGACGGCCTTGAAGAGCGGGGGGAGTTGCAAGGGTTTGAAGCGGCGGGTTCTGACGGCATGTACCGCCCCGCTTCTGCGGTTATAGAGGGAGCGACGGCGCTTGTGTCGGCGGAGGGCGTGGCGGAACCGGAGGAGGTGCGTTACTGCTGGATGAAGTACGGGCCGACGCCGCTTTTCGCCAAGAACGGGCTTCCGATTATGCCGTTTAGAAGTTCCCGCCGGTAAGGAAGCGGGCCGGCGTAACCGGGAGGCTGCCCGGTCCGCCTTTTTCCCGCCGACTTACACGGCGTTCGATTTTACGAAATCCACCGCTTCTTCTACCATACCGAAGATGAGGCCGCTTAGGGTATCCCCGCAGCCCTAGTAGATGGCAAGCCTCCCTGTATCGCCGTCCACAAGACAGGCGCGGGGAAAGGTAACATTCGGGACATCGCCGACACACTCGTAAGGTTCCCTCGGGTTAATCAGGTATAGCCGGGAGCGGGCAATGACCTTTCCCTATGGGGGACTTGCAAACTCCGAAGCCGGACAAAATCCCCGGCCTTAGGTACCTTGAAAACCGGGGGAAGTATGGCAGAGAACCCCCTACAAGAGACCGAGAGGAAATTATGGAAAGGCCTCGCGGGACTGATGATAGAGTGGGATGCGAAAGACCTTTCGGACGAGCTGGGCTTATATGGGCTTGAACAATCCGGGGATACGGTACGGCTTGCGAGTGGCCTGAATGGTTCAAGGCCCGGGAATGGTAAAACCGGGCATTATGGTTTCCGGCAGGCCCTGCCTGCCCCGCCGAAGCGAGAAACCCCGGAAGGAGTCCCCTGATTACCCAAATGAGGAACCCTAATAATCAGCCTTAATCTGCGGACATGAGCGTTCCTTCGCTGACCCTTACTATTTCATCGAACTCAGGTTCTAAACCGTACTATCACCACCCAAAAAATTGTCGCCATGCTCATGAATGCAGGGCTGGAATATAAAGGGCCAAAAAACGTCTCATGGGATCGTATGGGCTTCGGCGGCTGTATAGCTTCCGAAGGCCTGCTTTTTGGCGAAAAGGGGTCCATCCTGGAGGGAAAAGAGTTGCATTTCTTAATCGAATGATATTGACAAACAAATCGCTTGGTAGTATTCTTTAACTATAAACGCATAGCTCCAGTGGAACATGCAAAAGGCGTTTTTAGATTTCTTATAGTAATGTAAAAATTGCACCTCTCCTTCTGGCTGTCTAAAAAAGCCGTGTTTTTTAGACAGCCCTTTTATTTTCTATCGATTATTTGAGAGGGGTTGGTATAGTATAGTCAATAAGGAAGGCTATGGGCATGAAGAAACTACGCATAGAGGATGCTATCGGACAGGTGCTTTGCCACGATCTGACCCGGATCGTACCGGGGGAAATGAAAGGGCCTCAGTTCCGCAAGGGACATATCATACAGGAAGGGGACATCCCTATGCTCCGTTCCATGGGCAAGGAACATGTGTTTGTCTGGGAAAAGCAGCCGGGGATGCTCCATGAGGATGAGGCTGCGGCACGTCTTGCAGCCCTCTGTACCAATACCCATCTACGGATAGGCGCGGTGGCGGAAGGTAAAATCGAACTTTTTGCAGCCCAGGATGGGCTTTTTTGCGCTGATGTGCCGCGGCTCACCCAGGTGAATGAGGTTCCTGATGTCGTCATTGCGGCTCGGCATTCCTACTCCCCGGTAAAAGCCGGGGATAAACTGGCGGCTATGAAGGTTATCCCTTTAGTGGTGTCCGAAGAGACCCTGGTCCAGGCGGAGATTGCGGCAGGGAATAGGCCGATTTTTGAACTCTTGCCCTATATCCTCAAAACCGCCTGGGTAATAACTACCGGAAGCGAGGTAGCCGGAGGTTTGATTAAGGATAGCTTTACCCCGGTTATCATCAAAAAACTCAAGGCCTACGGGATTACCGTGATCCGCCATGTGGTGGTAGGGGACGGTTTGGATGCGGTGGCCGGGGTAATTAGGGAAGCCCTGGAAAAAGCGGAAAAGGAAAAACCGGATATGATCCTCTGTACCGGCGGCATGAGCGTTGACCCGGACGACAATACTCCCGGAGCCATTAAACAGAGCGGAGCACAGATTGTTACCTACGGCGCGCCGGTGGTACCGGGGGTGATGTTTTTGTTGGGATACTATGCTGAGGGCCTGCCGATCCTGGGGCTTCCAGGGTGCGTCATGTATATGCAGACCACCATCTTCGACCTGGTGCTGCCCCGTATTGCCGCAGGTCTCCGGATGACCAAACAGGATTTTACGGTTTTAGGGAACGGCGGCTTGTGCCTGGGCTGTAAGGAGTGTTACTATCCGGTTTGTTCCTTTGGTAAAGTATAGGGCTTGTCTCAGGAACCTAGAGAGGCGGCCCACTGTGCGTATACCATCCATAAAAACATGCAGTGCGATAAAGACCGCCGATTACGCTGCTTTTCATAGATTGACAAGGATTGGGGAATGAAAAATCTGCCTCATCCCGGGCTTCAGTCCAAGTGGGCTCTTGGGGGCCCCATGGAATTCACCTTACCTATAAACCCCAGGGAAGTCCGGTAAAGGAGGAAGGGCCTTATGCCCCGTATCCTCTCTCCAGCTACCCGGGGCCCAGACTACATCCTGAACTCTGAGCCCAGATACACTTCCCGGACCATTTCATTGGCCAGGATACTCTCCCGATCCCCCCGTGCCACGATGGTACCGGAGTTTATAATGAACGCTTCCGTGGTGATTTCCAGGGTATCCCGCACATTGTGGTCGGTGATGAGGATGCCGATGCCTTTTCCCGCGAGCTGCCGGATTATCTGCTTGATTTCATACACCGCAATGGGGTCTATGCCGGCAAAAGGCTCATCTAACAGGAGGAATTTGGGTTCTGTCGCCAGGGCCCGGGCAATCTCGGTACGCCGCCGTTCACCCCCAGAAAGGGTAAATCCGTATTGGCTTCGGATCCGGCCAATACCGAATTCTGCGAGTAACGATTCAAGGCGCTGCTTTTTTTCCCCTTTCCTGAGGTCCCGCCGGCTTTCCAGAATGGCCCAGATGTTCTGTTCCACCGTGAGCTTACGGAAAATCGACGCTTCCTGCGGGAGGTATGCGATCCCCTGCCGGGCTCGCCGATACATGGGCTTAGTGGTAATATCCACCGTATCCATGGTAACTTTTCCTGCGGAGGGCCGATAAAAGCCCACAATCATGTAGAAGATGGTTGTTTTGCCTGCTCCGTTAGGCCCAAGCAGCCCTGCCACCGTACCGTTGTGCATGGAAAAATTGACTCCCCTGACCACCTCCTTGCGGCCAAAACGCTTATGGAGCCCTGAAACCCCCAGTGTATGCAGGTTTTGTGTGAGGAGCTCCCTAGCAATCCCGGCATCCTCCTCGGTCCTGACCGCCGCCTCGATCTCCACCGCTTCCCCTCCTTTCCTATCCTCGTTCTCTACCGCTAGTCCTTTATAGAACCGGAAACCATCCCTTCCAGGGTAACATCATCGGTATCCAGGTCTACCCGAATCCGGTCGGCCCTGAATTCATCGTTCTTTTTAAACACCACGGGAAACCCTGAAAGATCCAGCAGTTTCTCCGTGCGCCGGTATACCGCGTATTCGGAACGGCATACCATCGTATCTTTGAAGAGCCGGACCGCTATCTGGAATACCGTAACTTCCGCCTGATCATCGTACTCAATGAACCGGCCCTTAGCCACGATCTGGTTCTTCTTATCTTCTAAGGTGGCGTTGCCTTCAAGCCGGGCTATTTTCAGCTTCCTATCATACCGCAGGCGGTCCGTTTGAAAGAAGATGTCCTTTGCTTCCTCTCTGCCCCAAACCTCCCCGGAACAATCAATGAACTGATTGTTATCCCCGTGTATCTCAATCCGGTTAGCCCTGAGCAGGAGATTATCCGAGCGTACCTCCGCGTTTCCCGTCAGCACCGTGAGTTCTTTACCCGAAACCCTGCTCCCGTTCATCCTATTCGCCTTGAAGGTGAAGATATCCCCCTGCACCGGGGCAAGGCGGATAATAAGGAAGAACCCTAGCCAATAGCGCCACATCCCCCTGTTCACTCCTCTTCCTCCTCATCTTCCCAGATATAGGTTCCATTAATGCCCGAAGCAAATCCCCAGGTTCGGTTACGGATATCCGCCGAAAACCCCCAACCGGAGAAATTGGTCCCGTCGGAACGCTGCATATCCACTTGCTCCGCCTCTCCCCCTGAGAGGAGCCGTTCCTTGTCCTGCCAGTCCAAGCTCTTGGTTTCAAGGATAATATCCTCGGATGCAACTTCAAGCCTGACCCCGTCTCGAAGGCGGATGTTGCCCGAATCAAGTTCCACCGAAGCGGTTCCTGCCTGGCCTACCGCGTTTATCTCCTCTCCCTGATGCTCGAATTGTTCAAAAGAGAACTGGGTAAGCTCCATAGTCTGCCGTTTTTCATAACGCTCCGCGGATTCCGCGGTGAACCGGACCTGGGGATTGCCGTTTCTCACCCGGACATATTCCACGTCCTGCATCACGATATCCGGCAGGTCCCCCTGATCCGATGCGGACTCTCCGTAATCAAAAGAACAGGCCCCCAAAAGCCCCAGGATGATACTGAGCCGCCCCATACGTCTAAAGGAGGCTGCACGGGCTTTCTTCATAGGCCCTGTCCTTGCGCCAGGGCGGTATCCCGAACCGCGGCAATAAAGTCTCGGAATAAAGGGCTTGCCCCCGTGGGTTTTGAGGTGAATTCAGGGTGAAACTGCACCCCCAGGCCCCACGGGTGATCCGGCCATTCCACCGCCTCCACAAGGCTCCTGTCCGGGGTAAGGGCGCTGATACACAAGCCCGATTCGGTCATGGCCTTCCGGTAGCTGTTGGAAAATTCATACCGGTGCCGGTGCCGCTCAAAGATGGTCCTAGCCTGATAGCTTGCAAAAAGACGGGTCCCCGGTTCTACCAAGGATGCACTCTTCCCCAAACGCATGGTTCCTCCGTAGTTTTTCACATCCACCTGTTCATCCAAAAGGCTTATCACCGGGTGCTTGGTGCTCTGATTAAATTCCGTAGAATCCGCATCTTCCCAGCCGAGTACATTCCGGCCCCAGTCAATGACCATGATCTGCATACCCAGGCAAATGCCGAAGTAGGGTATCTTATGGGTCCTCGCCCAGGCCGCGGCTTTAACCATGCCCTTAGTGCCTCGCTGCCCGAAACCGCCGGGAACCAGGATACCATGGATGCCCCCTTCTTGAGTAGCCGGCCCCAGGATACCTTCCAGGGACGCTGATTCTTCAAGCCCGCCTGCATCGATCTTGACCAGTTCCACCGCCACCCCGGTCTCAAGCCCTCCATGAAACAAGGCTTCGTACACCGATTGATAGGCGTCATGGAGGTCGATGTACTTTCCTATAATACCAATCCGAACCGTGCCTTGCCGGCGCTGGAACTTTTCCATCATGGTATACCAGGATTCCAGGTTGGCATGACGGCTCTCAACCCCCATCTTCTTCAGCACCACCTGATCCAGCTTCTGCTCGAAAAAGATCAAGGGTATCTCATAAATCGTGGTATCTACATCATAGGACGTAAACACCGCATCCGGATCCACATTGGTGAAAAGGGCAATCTTCCGGCGAGTCGCTTCGTCAAGGATGACCGGAGCCCGGCAGATGAGTATATCCGGCTGGATTCCCTGTTCCTGCATGGCCTTCACCGAATGCTGGGTAGGCTTGGTCTTGAGTTCCCCCCCGGCCACCTCCGGGATCAGGGTAAGATGGACCGAAAGGGCGTTGCTCCTGCCCGCTTCGTGAATGAGCTGGCGGGCAGCTTCCAAAAAGGGGACTGATTCAATATCCCCTACCGTGCCGCCTATCTCCACGATGACCACATCCGTATCCGGATCCTCCTGAGCCGCGGCGAGGATCCGGTTCTTGATTTCATCGGTAATATGGGGAATCACCTGCACACAGCGTCCCAGGTACCGGCCTTCCCGCTCTTTACGGATCACCGTCTCGTAGACCTGGCCGGTGGTGATGGAGTTGATCCTGGACAAAGCCCCTGAGGTAAACCGGGCGTAATTCCCCAGATCCAGGTCCGTTTCCGCACCGTCGTCGGTAACATACACCTCGCCGTGCTGATAGGGACTCATGGTGCCTGCATCCACGTTAAGATAAGGGTCGCATTTTACCATACGGACATTAAGCCCCCGGCCCTCCAGCAAGGCCCCCAGGGAAGAAGCGGCTACCCCTTTACCCAAACTCGAACAAACCCCCCCGGAGACAAAAATAAGCTTATTCATTTTTTTAGTTATCCATCTTTGGCCGTCTTGTTTCAAGGGAGGGCTTCCTCCTCTCCCGCGTTTTTTTGGTTATCCATCATGGGCCGCCCTGTTTCAAGCGGGGGTTTCCTCCTCTCAAGCATCTTTTTGGCTTTTTGGTTATCCATCATTAGCCGTTCCGGGTGTTTTCACCGCCCGGCTAAAGGTGCTTTCACCGCCTGGTGAAGAGTGGCTACACCGCTCGGGTGAAGGCGGTTTAACCGCCCAGCTCAGGGTGCTTGAACCACCTGTCTCAAGGTGCTTTAACCACTCGGTTTGGGGTGTTTGATCCGCCCGTATCAGGGTGTTTGCGTAGTCGGCGCAAGGTGCGTGAGCAGTACGACGCAAGGTACTTTAACCGCTCGGTGCGGGGTGGCTGCACCGCCCGGCGGCTGGAGTTTACTGTAAGCGCTGTGCCTTTGCAGCAAACTCCCGGGCGCAACGCAAAGCGTTGCGCCCGGTTCGGTTCTCAAAGGGCTTTTTGTTTTTTTGGTGTTTCTTCAGATGAGGTGGAAGTCTCCCACGGTCAACACGGTACGGGGTTGGAAAACAAAAGAGGTCCACCGAACCGGAGGTCCGCGATTACCTGGATTACACCGCCTGTTCGTCCAAAAAATCCTTGTAATCGGCGTCGGGCTTTAGTCCCCACGCTCTGTAATCAGGGGGACAAGATTGCTTAATGGGTTGCCCCTGGACGGCAGCCTCCGTGGCCGCCCCTTCAACCCTCATGAAAGGGGTTGTAAAACCGGTTGCCGTCCCGGAAGGTAAACCACATGCCCAGGGCAAAGAGGACCCCCGAGAGGATTAAAACCCACCGATCCGCCGGGGTAAAGGGGCGGGCGGCATACCAGGTACGGCGCTTATACTTCCCAAAGCTCCGCAGCTCCATGGCCCGGCTCACCACATCAATCCGATCCAGCGAAGAGAACACCAGGGGGAGCAGGATAGCCCCGGCCCCTTTGAGGCGCTTCACCCAGGAGGCCTTCCGGGAAAGCTCAATGCCCCGGGCTTGCTGGGCTTGGGAGATGTTTTCGTAATCCCGCTGGACATCCGGGATATACCGCAAGGCCAGGCTAACCGCATAGGCAATGGAGTAGTTCACCCCGATACGGTTAAGGGAAGCCGCGAATTCGCTGGGGTCCGTGGTAACGATCAAGAGAATCGCCGGAGGCACGATCATGGCGTATTTCAGCAGCACGTTACATTCATAGAAGAGCTGTTCCTGGGTAAGGGTGAAGCGGCCAAAACCCTCAAAGATGAGGTGCCGGGAACCGTAAATGGCGACCCCCTGCTCAGGGGCAAAGAGGTAAATCCCCAGAAGGTTACACCCCATAAAGAACAGGAGCATGGTGAAAATAAACGAGACTTCCCGGATTTTGGTCCCGGACAGGATGAATAAAAACACCCCTCCCATGGTCATGAGCACCATGATCCGGGTGTCGTAACCGGCCATGGATAAAATCGACCACAGGAGAAAGACCAGCAGCTTAGTCGCGCCCGAAAGCCTATGGATGGGAGAGTTTCTTTGGATATACCCAAGCATGAAACGGCTCATACCGGGACGGCCTCCCGCTGTACTCGTTCATACTCGATAAAATGCCGGACAAAGCCCCGGGGATCCGCCATGCCCGCCCGGAGCGCCAGATCATAGAGGGAGGTCCGCTTAAGGCTTGCCGCTTCTATCATCTGCGGGTCGGTGAGGATAGCCGCAGGAGCCGCATCCCCCAAAAGTTTCCCCTCGGAAAGGACCAGCGCCCGCTGGGTGTATTCCAGCATCAAGTGCATATCGTGGGTGATAAAGAGGAAGCTCATACCCTGTTCCCGGTTGAGCTTCCGCAGGAACTCCATAATATCTCCATAGTGACGAAAATCCTGGCCCGCGGTAGGTTCATCCAGGATAATGAGGGAAGGCCCCAGCACCAGGATGGCGGCGATGGTAAGCCGCTTCTTTTGCCCGTAACTTAAGGCGCTCACCGGCCACGTGCGAAACGGGTAGAGCCCGCAAATGTCCAGGGTTTCCATGACCCTATCATGGATTTCCTTTTCCCCTATGCCTCGGCTCCGCAGTCCGAGGGCTACCTCATCAAAAATCAAGGGAAAGGAGATCATCTGATTGGGGTTCTGCATGACATACCCGATCCGCTGGGCCCGTTCCTTGATGGAATAGCCCGCGAGATTCTGGCCCTCAAACCAGATGGACCCTGACGCCGGCTGATTAAACCCGCAAATGAGCTTGGCCAGGGTAGATTTTCCCGCCCCGTTTCTTCCCACAAGGCTCACCCAGGCTCCCCGGGCCAGGGTAAAGGATATGCCTTCCAGGACCGGCTGCTTGCCTGCGTCCCCGGGATAGTAAAAATCCACGTCCTTAACCATAAGAAGCGGGGGCCCGGGCTTTTCCGGAGGCCGATCCTCCATACTCCGGTCCCATGTGGTAAGCCGCCAGGGATCAAAGGCAACGGCTGCCACGGTTTCAGGGTGCATCTCCCGGGTGATCTCCGTCCCCGCGTACCGGAGGGCGCTCAGGTACAGGGGTTCCCGGATACCGGTTTTCCGCAGGATATCCGCTGCCAGCAGGTCCCCCGGCGGGAGATCCGCTTTAATACGGCCCTGTTCCATGACCACAATCCGGTCGACCCGCCGGTGCAGCACATCTTCCAGGCGATGCTCCACGATGATAATGGTCTTCCCCGTTTCCCGGTGCAAGCGGTCAATCAGTTCAATGGCTTCCTTGCCGGTAGCAGGATCCAGATTGGCCAGGGGTTCATCAAACAAGAGAATGTCCACGGGATCCATCAACACCCCGGCGAGGGAAACCCGTTGTTTTTGTCCCCCGGAAAGGTGCTGCGGAGCCTTGGCAAGGTGCTCCTCAAGATGCACCACCCGGGCGGCTTCTTCCACCCGGCGGTGCATTTCCTCCGTGGGGATGCAGTCATTCTCCGCCGCAAAGGCAATATCCTCCCCCGCGCGAAGCCCCACAAACTGGCCGTCCGTATCTTGCAGCACCGTCCCCACTTTCTTGGATATAGCAAAGATGCCCATACCCCGCACATCTTCCCCCATGAGGAAAAGCGCCCCTTGGACATGCCCCGTAAAGGCATGGGGGATAAGGCCGTTTATACAGTGGGCCAAGGTAGATTTTCCTGACCCCGAAGGCCCGGCCAGGAGTATCTTTTCCCCGGCGGAGATGGATAAACAGATATGGGACAAGGTCGGCGCTGCTTGGGCTTTATAGGTAAAGGTAAAATCCTCGAACCGGATCGCGGGAGCGCTCATAAGGGGGCCGCTATTCCACCCTGAGGCTGCCTGCTTTCACCTTGGTCCGGGTATAGCCAAAGGCGAGGATGCTTCCCAGCACGAGGACCACCGCGCTGTTGAGCCCTCCTGCCACAAGGCCCTGAAGATACACCTTATCCGCCGGTTCCTGGTAAATCAGGATGTCCAGGGTAGGGGCGATGCCAACCCAGGCAATACCGTTGGAGAGGATCTGCACCACATTAAAGATGATCCCCTCCGTAAGGGTGAATCCGCCCTCCTCAATTTTATAGGCTTTCACGAAAAACCCGATTAACAGGCCGTAGACCGCATCCGCGATAACCCAGCTCCACCAGACGCCTCCCCAGGTGAGGTCCGTCAAGGTATGGCCGATAAAGCCGATAAGGAACCCCGCCAGGGGCCCAAAGATCGCCGCAAAGATCGTCAGAATGGCACAAGCCATATTCAGGTTGGTGTTGGGTATTCCTGAAGGAATCGCCACAAAACGCATAAGGACGAACATCAAGGCCGCGCCGATCCCGATGGCCACCACGGTTCTTACGGGGATTACCTTTTTTTCCATTTTTTCCATAATCCAAACTCCTTTCGTTATAGTATGCCCCTCGGTTTGCCCATAGCAAACCCCTTTACTATAGATCACGCGGACCTATAAAGACAATAACCCTCAACATACCGGCAGGACAAGGGCATGTACTTTTGTAATTCCTTATGAAGTAAGGAATTAGATACTAGTAGGTAAGTGCCCCCTTCGAACGTAATGCTTTTCCATATAACGGATTACCTTTTTAAATGCCCTTGCCCTGAGGTATCGGCCCCTTCCCTTGACCCTCATGCCCCTTGGTGATAAGGTCATAAGATAGGAGAAAGATATGGGTGATCCCAAGGGCTTTTTAAAAATACGAAGAAAAGTTTCCCGATACCGGCCTGTGGAGGAACGGGTCAATGATTACAGCGAGGTAGAAATAGCCCTCCCGGAGGATGAACAGCAGGATCAAGCGGCCCGGTGTATGGATTGCGGCGTACCCTTTTGCCATTGGGCCTGTCCGATCTCCAATATGATGCCTGAATGGCAGGATCGCTTGTACCGGGGGGACTGGCCGGGGGCCTGGGCTTTGCTTGAGGACTGTAACCCCTTCCCCGAGTTTACCGGTCGGGTATGCCCTGCCCTCTGTGAGGCTTCCTGCGTGCTCGGCGCTAATGACGATCCCGTAACGATCCGGCAGAATGAGCTGGCGATCATTGAAGGGGCCTTTGCCCTGGGGCTGGTCATCCCCCGCCCTCCCCGGAAGCGGAACGGGAAAAAGGTGGCCGTCCTGGGAGCAGGCCCTTCCGGGCTTGCTGCGGCCTATTACCTTAACCGGGCGGGCTTTTCCGTTACGGTCTACGAAGCGGACCGGAAGCTCGGGGGGTATCTGCGCTATGGAATTCCCGATTTCAAACTGGATAAGAGTTTTATCGACCGGCGTACCAAGCTCATGGAAGCGGAGGGGATCACCTTTATAACCAATGCCCCGGTGGGTTCGGGGCGTTACGGTTTCGGCACTGCCCCGGAAGCAGCCCAGGGTATTGAAGCTCAAACCCTGGAAGCCTCCTACGACCTCGTGCTTCTTACCATCGGCGCCCGGGAGCCCCGGGACATCCGCGTTCCGGGCCGGGAAAACGCCGGCATTGTGCAGGCCCTGGATTACCTTTCCCTCCAAAATCGCAGCCTCGCGGGGGAAACCCGGGGCATTGAACCCATCACCGCTTATGGAAAACGGGTGGTGGTTATAGGCGGCGGAGACACGGGTTCGGACTGCGTGGGTACTGCCAACCGTCAGGGGGCCCTGCGGGTAACCCAGATCGAGGTGCTGCCCAAGCCTCCGGAGCACCGTCCCCCGGAAGAACCCTGGCCCCTCTGGCCGCGGGTGCTTAAAACGTCAAGTTCCCACCAAGAAGGGGGGGAGCGGCTCTGGTGGGTCAATACCAAAGCCTTTATCGGCCGAGGGGGGAAGGTGGAAGCCATCCATGCGGTTAAGGTAAACTGGACGAATCCCCAGGGCCGGCCGCTTATGACGGAGATTCCAGGCTCGGATTTTGAGATCGGCGCGGACCTCGTGCTGCTGGCTATGGGGTTTACCCATGTGGTCCAGGAAGGCCTCGTGAGGGATTTTGGTCTTGAGCTGGATGAACGGGGCAATATCCGTACCCAGGGCAGCTTCCACACCTCAAACCCCAAAGTCTGGGCCGCAGGGGATGCCCGGCACGGGGCCAGCTTGGTGGTGCGGGCTATTGCGGACGGCCGGGCTGCCGCGGAAGCGATCATCAAGAGCCTGTAAAGCCCCATGCCGGTAAAACAAGCAGGGCAACCTGTAGCCCTGCCCATAAGAAGCGCCCCGTATAGGTATCCTCAGCCCCTCAAGCGGTACGGGTTACCCGGTACGTAAATCTGCCCCGGTGGGCTTGAGGAGGCGGCTCTTGAAAAATATGTTCCAAATGGTATAATCAAGAGTCCTGGTTCAAAAGATCGGTTTATTTTATATTTTATATATATTTTATTATAGAGAAGGAAAAATCAAAACAGTATGAACGAGCAGACGGTGATGAAATTGTTCAAACCATGAATACCGAAGCATCAGTACAAGGGCTCATTCAGAAAGCCTATGACAGCCTGAAAGTCTCTGACGCGGCTTCAGCCCTTAATGTGTTGGAGGAAGCCCTTAAAATTGACTTTGAACATCGGGAAGTAGTCTATGCCTTAAAGTGCCTTAACTGGTGGCTTGATCGGATCAAACGGCTGCCGGAATTCCCGGATCCCTATGAACGAGGGGGGTTTATCCTTTCCCAATGGAAATCTTTTTATGTCTTTCTGGATCGTATCGGTGATGCGTATGACCCTTGTCAGTATGCGCTACGGCGTTTTGTTTTTTCCACTGCCCTGCAATCCTTTCAGAATGTCCTGGGAGACGGGATCAATCAACATGATCCGGGACTCTTATTGCAGGTGGGCCGTTGCTATAAGGGGGTAGGAAACTACGATCTGGCGATTAAGTACCTGGAACAGGCGGCCCGGTTTAAACGGGAGGACGGGGAAACCCTCTCGGAACTGGCGGATGTCAATGCCCTCTTAAACGAAACCAGGGCTGCCAAAGTGCTGTTCCGGGAAGCCTTTTTTCTGGATCCCCAGGGTATTGATCTGCGGTCTATGGAATCGGAGATGATCATCCGGCTTCGGGATTGGGTCAGGGAACTGGGCTATGAGGGAGCGGAACTGGCCGAATGGATCCCGATTTACGGGTGTCTTTTGGGGGTATTCTCGGTTAAACGGGTGTTAAAACAGGTGGAACTGGGCAGATTGAAACAATCCATTTTTACCTTGGAAAATGAACTACGGAACCAGCAGGATACTACGATACTCCTGAAGCCTCGGCTTATTAACCGGTATTTTTGGCTTATCGATCACTATGAGCATGTACGGGAAGATACCAGCCTCATTGAAGAGACCATGCTCAAGATTAAAGTCATTGATCCGGGGATATATGAACGGTACCGGAATTAGGGGTAGAAATGGTCGATTTTTCATGTATCCAGTGAGGCTTTTTCAAAACACCCCTTACGTTTTAAAAAGCCTCAAGTGATAGGTATAGACGGAGCAGTATCCTGCTCCAGGCTTGATTGTAGTGCCCCTAGGGCAAGGAGTTATGAGATGTCTGAAGCTCTCCTTAAAGACGTACAGGAAATGCTGAATGAAGAAAAGTGGACCCGAGCCACCCTCAGTAATTATTCTACTAACCAGTTCAGGGACTTGGATCTTATCCTGAAAGATGCGCTGGAAGCACGCGTATACGATGACCTTAAGAAGAACTGCGATGAACATCTGGTTCATACCAAAAACAGCATCATCGCCCTCTATCTTTCAGGAATGATTGCCCTTTCCCGGCAGATCATAGATGATGCAGCCTTGATCAACCTGGTAACCATTTTTGTGGACAACCATAAATGGAGTATTGTACGGTACCTCTGCGAGCGGATCTTAGATTACGGCGAATCCAAGTTCGCCCTCCGTACCTTGATAGACTGTTATAAGAACGAGAACCAGGAAGAAGCCATTTATGGCATCTGGGAACGACTCGTTAAAGTTGATCTGGAAGAGGCGGATATCGCCAAATCCTTGGGGGAATATTTTGAAACCCAAGGAGATACCGAAAATGCGGTGGATTACTATAAAAAAGCCCTGCACCGGTACATTAATAAACGGCTCTTTACCAATGTCAAGGAAATTTGGGAGAAACTCCTGGGGTATTGCCCTCAGGATATTGATTTCTTTCTCCACGTGGAGAAGAAAATCGCCCGAAACATCAGCGTGGATAAGGCGGTGCTCCTCCTGCAGGATGTGTACGCCTCCTGCAGAAAGCGGGATGATATTAATACCGCCATCAGCATCTTAAAACTGATCCTGCAATACGATGAACGGGATAGCCAGGCGCGGAAAGAGATCATTGACTGTTTCAGAAAGAAATACGCCCAGCATAGCCAGTTGGAAGAATACATCCGGGTCTCCAATCTTTCCCAGCATTGGCGTAATATCCATGAGGCCATCACGGACTTTGAGAAACATATTGCCTTTGATAAGGGTAACTTCGTCTATCACCGGACCTGGGGGGTGGGGCGCATCGCCAGCGTCAAGGGGGATGAGATCGTCATTGATTTCGCCAAGAAACGGAAACATGCGATGTCCCTTAAAATGGCGATTAATGCCCTGCAAACCCTGTCGAAAAATCATATCTGGGTTCTGAAGGCCACCCAGAAAAAGGAGAACCTCCACGAACGGATCAAAAACGACTTTGCCTGGGCCCTCAAAACGGTGATCAAGAGTTTCGATAATGCCTGTGATATTAAACGGATTAAAGGGGAGCTCGTACCTTCGGTGCTTTCCATGGGTGAATGGACCACCTGGAGCTCCAAATCCCGGGAGATTCTCAAAACCGACCCTTCTTTTGGGGTCAGCCCTGAAAACATCGATATCTATACGGTCCGGGAACGGCCTATCAGCATTGAGGAAAAACTCTTTAACGAATTTAAAGCGGAACGGAATTTCTTTGACCGGGTGGAGACCCTCCGAGACTATGTGGCGCAAAAGAATGTAGAACTGGATTCGGAATATTTTACTGAAATGTTCGCCTATTTTACCGGATATCTCCGGTCTCCCAGCCTGATTAATGAACAAGTCCTGGCTTCCTACCTCCTGGTCAAGGAGCTCATAAGTAAGTATCCCCATCTTGGGACAAGCGTATCCTTGAATTTCCTGGATCTGTTTAATGCTATAGATGATATACCGCTGCTGTTTTCAAATCTCAAGGATACTAAATTAAAAGAAGCCTTCCTGCATCATATCAAGCTCTTTGTACCCCAATGGGCGGATGAGTACGTGCGGCTGTTTCCCTATGCCCTGTTCAATTCCATCGTCATGAATCTGGAGAAAGAGGGGCATGAGGCCAAGCTGGTATCTATGGTGGTAAGTTGTTTTGAAAACTACCGGGATTATAAAGAAGCGGTTGTCTGGCTCTTCAAAAACAGCAAGGAAACCCCTTGGTTCAAAAAGGCGGGTATTTCCGAGGAAAAACAGCTCATCACCCTCATTCATATCATGGATATTACCTACCGGGACATAGAAAATCACCGGGATACCACCGAAAACCGGAAAATCAACAAACAGGTGTATACCCTCTTGTTTAAGGAGGGGATCCTCAATACCTTTATTGATGCCGCGGATCCGGATACCATCATCAGGATATACACCTTCATTAACGATGTGAAGGACCTGGATCCGACGGATAAGTTCAAATTACGGAGCCGTATTCTGGATAGATACCCCACCTTCAAATTCTTCGGAGATGTGGAAAAGACGGTGATTACCCGTGGACTCCTGGTTACTGCCGCCATGTATGAGGAAAAACAGCGGCAGTTGGCCCATATCATGGAGGTGGAAGTCCCGGCCAATTCCAAGGAAATCGCCTTTGCCCTCTCCCTGGGGGATCTCCGGGAGAATGCGGAGTACAAGGCGGCCAAGGAAAAACAGGAGATCCTCAATGCAACGGTGGCAAAACTCAAAGACGAAATTGAACGGGCCCAGCTTTTTGATCCGGGTACGGTCAATACGAATCGGGTATCCTTCGGCACCAAGGTTGCCTTGCTAAACAACGCCACCGGTACACGGGAGGAGTATACCATCCTCGGCCCTTGGGAATCGGATCCGGAAAATAAAATTATTTCCTATCTTTCCCCCTTGGGCGGGACCCTTTTAAACAAATCCCCAGGAGAACAGTTCGATTTTTCCATACATGATAAGAAAGTTTCCTATATGGTCGAATCAATTACAGCCGTATCTTTTTAACGCCGGCGGCTTTTGCGCAAAAGCAGGGTTCCTGGGGATTTTTGAAGGTCCCTTTTGTTCGACGATAAGGACGTGAGGTGTATTACAGGACAGATATCCTCTAAGGTGTTAAACAGGTAGTACCGTATCTATGAAGAAACTAGTATTTGCCTTCCTATTTTCATATATGGTTTTTTTACTATCCGCTCAGGCGGATCCTTCCGGTGGAAACCCTAAGGAGCCTATGGATATGGTAGTGCTCCTGGATACCTCATCAAGTATGAGCGATTTTTACGAGGAAGTGAGTGCCTTTATAACCGGACCGCTGCTGCAAGACTTCTTAGGTTTAGGGGACACCTTGCACCTTATCTCTTTTTCAGATAAGGGGCGCCTGGAAATTTCCCGGCGCATTGAAGGGCAGGGAGATCTGGAAGTCATCATCGGCCGTATGCTGCTGCTCTACCCGTTGGATCCCTATTCGGATATTTCAGGAGCCCTGGCCTATACCGAAGGCTATGTTTCTTCCCTGCCCGGAAGGAGACCCACGATCATGCTCTTAATCTCCGACGGGGATCATAACCCGCCGCCCGGTTCCCCCGGTATAGATGCTCCGGGTCTCCAAAAGCTCATGGCGGATATGCAGAACCGCTTGAGCCGGCAGGGGGTTCGTTTTGAGTTCCTTAAGGTTCCCGAAGGGATGAGCCGCAAGTCCCCTCCGGTGCTTGCACCGGTGCAGCCTACCCCGTACACCCCGGGTTCTCAGGCCGTAGCCCCCGTACAGCCCCAAACAACGGTCCCTCGTATCCCGGTTCCCCAGGCCCCGGCTCCGGTAGTGCCCCAAACCAGCGCTCTCCAAACCCCGGTTCCGGCAGACCCTCGGGTTTCTCCGCCGCCGCCGGTATCGGCGCTGCAAATGCCGATCCTCATCCCGGAACCGGACCTGTTCATAACCCCTGTGCCCGAATCCGCCCTGCCGCAGGAAGCTTCCCCCCTGGTTTTACCGGACCCGGAAGCTGCAAGCCCGCCTTTTACCGAGGAACCGGTCGAGCCCCCCCCGGATGTCTATGAACCCCGGGGAGAGGTGCCGGAGAACCCAGATGTTCCGGATCCTCTGGAAACCCCGGAGCAGGCAGGGGTAAAGCCGGGGACCGGAAGGGCGCTTTTTACCGCCGCTGAGGTTTCTGGGGTAGGGTCTAAGCTTATCCTCCTCAATATCGGGTTCGGGATTTTAGCGGTGCTGATTACCCTCAGTATCATCGGACTGCTCTCAAGGCGGCTTCAGAGTACTCCTAACCGGATGCTGGCCCATGGTACGGAATCTCCCGGTTTTGAAGGGCCGCCGATGATATCCTTGTTTGTGAAGGATCAGAGTACCGCCTTAGGCAGGCGGAACCTGCACATCCTTAAAGCAGGGCATTCTTTAAGCCTGGGAGGGGGTAACTCGGATTTTCTGATATTCCTCGTACCGGTACCGCCTCATATTGCCCGGGTGTATTTTGACGGTACCTATTACTTCTTTATTCCCCAAAGGTCCCAGTTCTTCCCGGACATTGGTTCCCAGGTACTTCAGGATTGTATCGGAAAGACCATACGGATCATCGCCGAGAAAAACTATGAGCTCTATATACGGATAGAACGGCGGGAAGATCCGTGGTATGCCTTAAGCCGTCTGCTTACGTCCATTACGCTGCCGGGATAGCCCCGGACCGTCCGGAAGAGGTCTCTTCATAGCACTAGGATACTCTTTTACCTTGGTGGTCTTTTGATGGGCAGGGCAGGGCGGAACAGGCCGAGGGAACCTTACAAGTCCCTATTGCTGCCAAAGAGGCCAAGGCAGCGGAACGGAGTCGTGCATCCCGGATAAACCAGATGCCACCGCAGCATAGATCGGATCTGAGCGCCGCCCTTGTATCCTGAGCAAAGGAAGGTTCCCGGCCTTCCGTACAATCTGACGGGAGGCCGGGGAATCTTCCCAAAACCACCTAATCAGCATAAAAAATCCTCGGATATTTTTTGAAAATTCTCGGAGAATTTTGAAAAATTCCCGGAGAATTTTTTGAAATTATCCGGTGTTTTTTGTAGCTCCCTTGACGGAAAAGTTTTCCCTTATATCGGTATATGCTTACCCTAAAAGGAATAGAGAGGGCAGTCAAATTACAGAAAATGCAGCGGAAAACCCCCCGCAACCCGGCGCTTTTCAGATGGTATCTTACCCAGGAATCCGCCTGAAGTATGGGGTTGGCGGAAATCGTGCCGATATATTACCTGCCTCTTATCGTCCCCGCCTTCCCAGGCTTGGGGCGGGACTAGGGGAAACGGAAGCCGATAGTCATAGTTACCCGGGAGTATCCGTTAAACGATGTCATTAAGTATTTGCGGGATAAAGAAATACCCTATGTCATAGGGGTACAGAAGGGGTTCAATCCCCGAGTGGGCAAGATGAAAACGGGAAACCGGTCCATCGCCCTTTCTTACGGGAATACACCACCGCCCGGGTGATCCCTACGCGTATACGTAGAAGAAGCTCGGGGTACCGCACAGGCGGAGGAAGGGCTGCATGGAGCCTCCTCTGCGCCTCTGCGGTTCCTGTTTCTCCGGTTTGATCCGGATTTACCCGGTACTAACCGGCCAGTCGTTTTCCCAGATCATAACAGGCTTGGAGAGCTTCTTCTGAAGGTTCCAGTTGGGTGATAATCCCCGTTCCATCAACCTGGGCTCCAAGTCCTTGCATCCGTTTAACCCAGTCCTGCATCCACTGGCCTTCGCCCCAGTCATAGGAGCCAAACAGCCCCAGGGCCTTGCCCCCCACGTCATCGGAACGTAAAGAGGCGATGAAGGGTTCCATCTCGCTTTCTTCCAGGATCTCGTCCCCCATAGCAGGGCAGCCGAAGGCTAAGGCCTCAGCCCCTTTTACCAGATCCACCGAGGCTTCCCCTACGGGTTTGAGAACCACATCGTTCCCTCCCTCACCGGCCCCTTTTGCCACTGATTTCGCCATGGTCTCGGTATTACCGGATCCACTCCAATAGATAATGACTATTTTTTTCATTATCCGCTCCTATTAGTTAGTTTTAACGCATATAATTAGCTATCCCTAACATATCACTTCTAATCCCTTTTGGAAAGACCCTGGAACGGGTATTTTGGCGGAGTACTGCACGTATAGCCCCTCAAAGGCGTGTTCAAATAAGATAAGCCCTACCGGTCAAACCCTTCACCTCCTTATGGTTCATCCTGGACAGGAACAAGCTTGAGGATAAGCACCAAGGGAAGATGATCGCTGAGCCCATTGCCGGTACGGGGATTATAGGCATAGGGACGCCCCTGGGCATTAATAAAAGGCTCCTGGTTTATGACCATACAGGTATCAAAATCCCAGCCTTTACGGTCAAACAAGGGTTCGGTCAGCAAAAAATGGTCGATTGTTTCCCAATGGCCCTGGTAGTAATAGGATCCCTCGTGCAGTTCATTCCCCCAGGGAGAGTAGAGGGCCGGTACAGAAGCAGGAAAATATACCGGTTTGGGAGGCTTGTTCTTACTGAGGATAAGGAAATCTCCGGATACTGGTTCTTGGGAAGGACCGTAAGATTCGGCATCTATAGTCAAACCGGTAAGCTCTGCGGCTTTGGGGTCATCCGGGAAGAGGGCCGTGATGGCGGTTCCGGTTTCCCGGTACCATTCATCGTGGTTTTCATTTAAGTCCCCCATAATAAGTACCGGTATATCAGGACTTTCCGCTCGGAGTTCCTGTAGCCTTCTCAGGACGACCCGAGCCGAGGCTCGTCTGAGGAATTCCGTGTCCCCCGACTCTTTAGTTCCCTGCTTGGCCTTCCAATGACAGAGCAAAAGGACTAAGGGCTGGCGCTGCACCTGGAGCCGGACTTCTACTATTGGCCGTGGGACGGTTTCTCCCCGGGTACTAATCGAATGGACCCGGGTCTCTTCCAGGGGGAAACGGCTTACCACGCCGATTCCCAAAGACGCACCGGGATTATGGGCAAAACAAAGGTATTTATAGCCGTAATCCGCCAAAGAGCTTTTTACCAGATCCTCCAAAACCTGGATATGTTCAATTTCTTCCAGGCCAAGAATGTCCGGAGCTGTACCGGCCATACGGCCAATAGCCTGAGATAGGGAATTGAGCCGTGCCCGGTACTTTTCATCGGTCCATCCTGCAGCCTGGAGGTAGGTATCATATTCGGTTCCGGTTTCATCTCCATCAAAAAGGGCATGCACATTCCAGGTTGCCAGGGTCAAAACCCCTGAGTTTTCCTCATGCTGAGCACTGGAACCGGTTCCAAGGATCGTACATCCTCCACAAAAGGGCAACATAAGAAACAGAACCATCCCTTTCAAGGGTGGGTATCGGTATAAGCCGTGCTGGGCATCCGTCTTTTTCATGGTTTTCTATCAAGCCTCCGTATAGTATTAGGCCTTTGGAGGGGAAGCTGCTTGTATCAGAATCAAGATAGGGCATAGAAAATTCCGATCTATCCGCAATTGCCTCCGGTACTTATTCGGTGGGGTATCAGCATAAACCAAGAAACCTTTGAACTTGAGGAGTCGGG
Organism: Treponema sp.; assembly: GCA_031288495.1. Lineage (GTDB taxonomy): Bacteria > Spirochaetota > Spirochaetia > Treponematales > Breznakiellaceae > JAIRLU01. The sequence continues at coordinate 22,399 of JAITRH010000212.1, forward strand.
GGCTTTCCCCCTGCCCATCGCTTAA
>JAITRH010000238.1 GCA_031288495.1 Treponema sp.
CCCGGCGGCTTTATCTTTTTTACGGGTTATAGTATCTTTCCCTATTATGGAATTTAACGATTGCTTACAACCCGGCATGACCGGCGAAAAAACAGCCCTGGTTACGGAACAGCTCAGCGCCCGGGCCCTGGGCAGCGGCGGCCTTCCGGTATACAGCACCCCCGCCATGATCGCCCTCATGGAAGGGGCCTGTGTCGGCGCAGTAGAACCGGCCCTCCCCCAGGGGTTTTCCACCGTGGGGACCGAGCTTGCCGTCAGCCATATCGCCGCCACGCCCCTGGGAGTGCAGGTCCGGGCAAGGGGGGTGCTTCTTGAGGTACAGGGCAGGAAACTCCGTTTCCAGGTAGAAGCCTTTGACCACGCCGGTAAGATCGGCGAAGGTACCCATAGCCGGTGCATCATTGAGAACGGACATTTCCTACAAAAAGTCCAGGCCAAACAGGGAAGCCCTTCCTCAGGATAATGACGGGAAAGGGGTGCAGGCCTTAAGGCGGACGGATCCGGGCAGCCGGCTCCCCAGGGGGCGGCCGCCCCGGATTGCGCTCCTGCAGGCCTTCCGGCCTCCCTTGAGAGGCTTGAAACTTTCCACCGGTGTGGTATACTCCTGCGGGTATGAGGGATTGTATTTTTTGTAATATCGCTTTAGGCAGAATACCGGCGGAGAAACTCTATGAGGATGAGGAGATGGCGGCTTTTCATGATGTATCTCCTCAGGGACCGGTGCATTTCCTGGTAATTCCCAAAAAGCATATTCCGAATATCATGGAACTGGAAGCTGCGGACACCCTCCTTATGGGAAGGATGCTCCATAGAGCCCAAGTCTTGGCTCAGGAACAAGGGTGTGCTGAAAAGGGCGCCCGGTTTGTGATTAACTGTAAAGCCCACGGCGGCCAAACCGTGGATCATCTCCATATCCATGTGATTGGAGGGCGGCCTCTGGGCTGGCCTCCGGGATAAGCAGTGCGGTGAGACGGGCGGCTTGGTAAGCCCCTCTGTTTATAGTAATGGGTAAGACCCCTGAAACCTCCCCGATAAACCCGCGGTAAAAGGGTTTTCCGGGTTTTGGTTTCTCTAGTGATACAGTTCAAGAGCGGCGCCCCGCTATCCGGGGTGTGCATTGAAAATAGACAGCAAATAAGTAAACAGAAAAATGGACAAACAAACGAGAGGTACTATGCAGTCCTTAGGAATAAATATCGGATCCACCAGCTTGAAAATGGTTTTGGTTGAGCACAGTCAGGTGCGGTGGACCGCCCTTACTCCCCATGAAGGAGATTTTGGGGCTGCGGTACGCAAGATTCTGGCTGAGGGAAGGGTTCCCCTGGGAACCCCCACCCTCATAACCGGCAACGAAGGCCGGTTCATGTTTGATGCTGCAGGCACCCTGGAGCCCCTCTGTGTTGAGGCGGCCCTTAAAGCCCTAAACCTTAAGGCCGATGCGGTGGTGAGTATGGGCGGGGAAGACCTCGTGGTCTATTCCCTCAATCCCGAGGGCAGGATCATCAACAATTTTTCCGGGAACAAGTGCGCTTCCGGGACCGGGGAATTCCTCAAGCAGCAACTTGCCCGGATGGACATGACCCTGGAAGATATAAACCGCGTACCCGATGATGCCCGGGTCTATACCCTGTCTACCCGGTGTTCGGTGTTCATGAAGAGCGATTGCACCCACAGGCTCAACAAACGGGAAGCTACGAAAAACGATATCGTCCTCTCCCTGTCGGATGTGATGGCGGTCAAGGTCATTGATTTCCTCAAACGGGCCAAAATACATGCAGGCAGGGTGGCCCTCGTGGGGGGCATTACCCTCAACCGCCACATCATCCGGTTTATCCGGGAAAAAGCCCCGGCCTTGGAATTCCTCATCCCGGAAACCGCGGCGGTTTTCGAAGCCTTTGGCGCGGCGGTCCTTGCGGCCGAGTCAGGAAGCCCCCTCAAGCCGGTGCATCAGCTTCTTAAACCCCATGCGGTCCGGTTTGGCAACTTGGGCGCCCTCAAGGATTGGACCCATAAGGTGCAAACCTTTAACCAGAGCGGCGGTAACGTACAAGCCGGCAGGAGGTACATCCTCGGGGTAGACGGCGGCTCCACCACCACCAAAGTCTGCCTTGTGGACGCCGAAACCGACGAGATCGTGGCGAGCCACTATGGACGGACCCACGGGGATCCGGTGAAGGCCCTCAAGGAATGCCTAGGGGTCATCCGGGATAAAATCTTCACGGATACGGGGAACCACGAGGCGGACATACCCCTGGTGGCTACCACCGGGTCTTCCCGGGAAATTCTGGGGGTGTTTCTGGAGACCGCCGGGGTATACAACGAGATCATCGCCCACGCGGTAGGGACCACCTACTTCGATCCTGGGGTAGAAACTATCTTCGAGATAGGCGGCCAGGACGCCAAGTACGTGTTCCTCAAAAACGGGGTCCCCATTGATTATGCCATGAACGAGGCCTGTTCCGCGGGGACCGGCTCTTTCCTCGAAGAATCCGCTTCCGGGGACCTTTCCATTCATGCCGCCCCGGATATAGGCCCTATTGCCCTCCGGGGCGACGCTCCCCTCAAGTTCGGGGAACACTGTTCCGCCTTCATCAATTCGGACATCCGTAAGGCGGTCCAGCAGGGGGCCACTAAGGAGAACATCACCGCGGGAATCGTCTGTTCCATTGTGGCGAACTACCTGAACCGGGTGGTGGGAAACCGGACCATCGGGGGGAAGATCTTCCTCCAGGGGGGAGTTGCCAAGAATCTCGCGGTTCCTCTGGCTTTCGCCATGATGCTGAACAAGGATATCCTGGTGCCTCCTTCCCCGGAACTGATGGGCTGTTTTGGGGTGGCCCTCTTGGCCAAACGCAAACACGCCGAGGGGCTGCTCCAAGAAGGAAAACTGGACTTAGGGGGGCTCCTTACCAGGGAAATCGGCTATGAACGGGTCTTCACCTGTCATGCCTGTGATAACCGCTGTCCCATCCAGGTCCTCAAGGTCAATGATCGTCCGTATATGTTCGGCGGCCGCTGCAACAAGTACACGAACCTTCGCAAAGCCCTGAAGGATGTACCGGTTTTCGATTATGTGGAGCAGCGGCAGAAGCTGCTCTTTGAAACCTTCGCGGCCCCCACAGCCCTAGGCGATCCGATCCGGGATTATACCGTGGGGATCCCCCGGGCCTTTTCGGTGCACACCTTATATCCCCTGTACTCCTGGTTTTTCCATGAGCTGGGGATCAAAACCTTCCTGTCTACCGAGGTAGCCCATGCAGGGGTGGCCCGGGCGGAATCCACCTACTGTTTCCCCGCGGAGATTGCCCACGGCGCGGTGCAGGACTGCCTGAATAAAGGGGCGGACTACGTGCTCCTCCCCCACTTCCGGGACATGCCCAGCTATGAGGAAGAGGTCCACGCCAATTTCTGCCCCATAACCCAAGCCCTCCCCTATTATATCGCTAAGGCCTTTCCCGATGTGGATAAGGGGCGGTTTCTTCCCCTGGTGGTGAGCTTTAAGTTCGGCGAAGCTAAGGCGCTGGAACTGTTTATGGAGATGGCGAGCATGCTGGGTATTGGGGAAGCGGAAACGCGCCGGGCCTTTGAGCGGGCCCTGGCAAAACAGCAGGCGTATTTTGCCGCCCTGAAAGACCTTGGGGAACGGGCCCTCGCAGAGGCCCGGAAAGCCCGGCGGCCGGTGATTGCCCTTCTGGGCAGGCCCTATAACGGGTTTACCCCGGAAGCCAACATGGGGATCCCCCGGAAGTTTACCACCCGGGGCTATTCGGTCATCCCCTTCGACATCCTGCCCTTTCAAGACGAACAGATCTTTTCCAACATGTACTGGTACTACGGCCAGCAGGATGTGAAGTCCGCAAGTCTCATCAAGCAGGAAGAAAATATCTATATTACCTATATCACCAACTTTTCCTGCGCGCCGGATTCATTCATCCTCCACTACATCAAGTGGGTAATGGGGCAGAAACCTTTCCTGGTGCTGGAGCTGGACTCCCATTCCGCGGACGCCGGGATAGATACCCGGGTCGAGGCGTTCTTGGACATCATCGACGGGTACCGGGCGAAGAAAAACGAACTGGAGACCGAGCGCTACCACAACGGCTGGCACTTTGTTTTTGATAAGACCAAGGCTGCGGGGGGGGATGAGGACCTCCGGCTTGAGAACCACAAGACCGGGGAAAAGGTGGCCATTCGGGGGAACAAACGGGTGAAGGTGCTCCTCTCCAACATGGGGGCCATCTCCACCGAATACATCGGCGCGGCAGTGCGGGGGCTTAACATCAACGCCGAAGCCTTACCCGTGGCCACCGGCAAGACCATTCAGATCGCCCGGGCCCACTCCTCGGGGAAGGAGTGCGTTCCAAGCCATCTGGTCTTGGGGAGCGCCCTGCAGTTCATCTTCAGTGAAAAGTACCGGAAAGATGAGCTCTACCTCCTCTTTGTCCCCATCACCACCGGGCCGTGCCGGACCGGGCAGTATTTTGTGTATTACGAAAACCTCTTTCGGGATCTGCGCCTGGAAAATGTAGTGGTCTTTATCCTTTCCGCGGATAATTCCTACACCGAGCTCGGACCGAATTTCGTGAAAGAGATGTGGAAGGGCTTTGTGCTTTCCGACTACCTCAAAGACATTCAGACCAGCCTTAAAGCGGTCGCGGCGGATCCGAAACAGGCTTTGGCGGATTACGAAACATCCTGGCGCCGGGTCATGCACGCGGTGGAACATAAGCCCGCCCAGATCTGGCGGGAACTCAAGCGGGTAGCGGAAGATATCAAGCAGATACCCCTTAAACGGCGGGTCGCGGATTGTCCCAAGGTGCTCATCGTAGGGGAGATCTACGTGCGGCGGGACGACTTTGCCGTGGGGGAACTGACGGATCTGTTGAGCGAGCGGGGCATTGTGGTAAAGGTGTCGGGCATCGCCGAGTGGATCCACTACCTGGATTTTGTCCGGGAATACGCCCTCAAGAAACTCCTCAGGCTGCAGAAACCGGGGACGCGGTTCTTTTCCAAGCCGTGGCGGGATATCCAGAAGCTGAAGATCGAGAAATGGTGGAAACACTCCATAGAGAAAAGGGTGCTCTCCATTCTAGGTCCCACGGGGCTTATCCCGGAAACCCCCCACGATATGGACCGCATCATGAAGAACACCCAGAAGCATTTCGTCAACCTGGAACTCAACTCGGAGATCGCGGTCTCCAGCGGGGTAGCGGCCACGGCCATGGAAAGCGGCTATTCGGGTATCGTGAACATCAGTCCCTTTGCCTGTCTCATAGGCCGGGTGATTGAAGGGGTGTTCACCCCCTGGGCGCGGGAACGGAACTATCCGATCCTCTCGGTGGAGGTGGACGGCAACCTGCTGCCGCCGAACATCGTGAACAAGCTCAATATTTTCATGGTCAATGTGTTGCGCTTCCAGGGAAACCAGGACCTGTCGGGCCTCATTGACTCGGCGGGGGCCTCGGATCCTGTTCTATAATACCCTAAGCAATTCCCCGGGCCAGCCTGATCCCTGCCTTGGGGCCTTGCGGCCGGGGATAAGGTCTAGGGGGCTGAAAGGCCCCCTGGCCTCCCAGGGTCGACACGGTAAGGGGCGAGAAAACCAAAGAAGTCCCCTCGGACCTCTGGTCCGCCGTACCAGAGGTCCGGGATTCCACCAATTTTTCGTCCAAGAAATCCGCTTAATCGGTGTCGGGCTTTAGCCCGCAATCGGTGTAATCAGAGGACACCCTTCCTTGCCTTCACCTTGATAGGCCCGGCTCAACCGCCTTTCACCGGGCGGTCATCCCGCACCGTACTGCTCAAGCACTCCACACGAGGCCGCTCAAGTACCCCGCGCCGGGCTATGCAGACACCTCCCTCCAGGCGGTGAAGGCTCCCGGAACCGCAGGGTGAACTACCTTGAGCAGTACGGCGCAAGCACCTTGATAGGCCCGCATCAAACACCTTGATACGCTTGTATCAAGCACCTTTCACGGCCCGGTTAATACACCCAGAACTACCCGGTGAACGTACCCGGAACTACCTTCACCTGGCCTGGTGAACCACTTTCACCCGTACTGATGAACCACCTTGATACGCCCGTCAGGTGCACCTGGCTTACTTCCAAGGGTTTGTCCTGCCCCCGGGCTTGCCTTGGCCTATCTTTTTCCCTGTGCTAGGATAAGCCTATGGAACGTCACCATATCTATTCCGCGCTGGTCCTCAGGGTACGGCCTTCAGGGGAATCCAACCGGGACGCCTGGTTCCTCACCCCGGAAGAGGGGATCCTCAAGGCCACGGTCTTTGGAGGGCCAAAAAGCAAGTTCCGGGCCTTGGTCTCCCCCTTTCACCAGGGAAGGCTCTGGGTGTACCACAATCCGGTCCGGGATTCCCGTAAACTCACTGATTTCGACGTTCACGCCTGGAGGCTCGGGATCCGGGAAAAGTACCGGCGGGCCATGACCGCAGGAGCTGTCCTTGAAGCCGTTCTTGAGTCCCAGGGGAGCGGCGGAAACTGGACCCGAGCCTGGGATACGGCCAATCGAACCCTGGATGCCCTGGATCAAGCGGAGGAAGGGGCCTGCATCAGGATCTTCATCCATTTCCTGTGGAACTGGGCCTTACTCCTGGGCCTGCGGCCCCATATCGACCGCTGCGCCGGCTGTACTTGTGAAGCCCCTCGGGATGGGGTACTATTATGGCATAATCGGGAGGGAACCCTGTATTGTCCTTCCTGTGCCGGAGCATCATCCCTACAGCCGGGGGAATGGTTAGCCCTTGGCCCTGAGGTACGGCGCTGGCTTGAGGCGGTGGAAAACCTGGATCCCGCTGCGGCAGCCCGGTATACCATGGATCCCTCCTCCCTGGGTCAAGCCAGGACCTTGGTTACCCGCATCATGGCAGGGGCCTTGGGAAAACGGCTCCCCGGGTGGGACCGGGTGTAAGCCGGCACAATCCGGGAATAAGGAGCGCCCATCATGCGTGCAGTGGATATTATCATAGATAAACGGAATGGCAAGGAGCTGAGCCGGGAAGCCCTCCGGTTTCTGATTCAGGGCTATGTGGCAGGGGAAATCCCCGACTACCAGATCGCGGCCTGGGCCATGGCGGTGTTTTTTCAGGGGATGAGCCCGAAGGAAATCGCAGTCTTAACCGAGGTGATGCTTAGATCCGGGAAATCCATGGATTTGTCCGGCATAGCAGGCCCCTTTGTGGATAAACACTCCACCGGCGGGGTGGGAGATAAGACCAGCCTTATTGTGGCGCCTCTTATCGCTTCCCTGGGGATCAAAGACCCCATGATGTCCGGCCGGGCCCTGGGGCATACCGGGGGCACCCTGGATAAACTTGAGGCGATTCCCGGGTATCGCACCGCGCTGGAAGCACAGGAATTTCGGGAAATCCTGGGCAAGACCGGGTATGCGATGACCGGCCAAACCAAGGATATGGTTCCTGCGGATCGGCTGCTCTACGCGCTCCGGGATGTAAGCGGTACGGTGGAATCCATTCCCCTGATTACCGCCAGCATATTGGCAAAAAAAGTCGCCGCCGGGGCGGATGCCCTGGTATTGGACGTTAAATACGGGTCCGGAGCTTTTATGAAAGACCCGGAGGAGGCTGAAAAGCTGGCCCGGTCTTTGGTCAACACCGGGGCAGCCCTGGGCAGGCAGATCATCGCCCTGATCACGGACATGGACGAACCCCTGGGGAACATGGTGGGGAATTTCCTGGAAATAGAAGAAAGCCTTGATTGTCTTGAGGGAAAAGGCCCGCGGGACCTCATGGAGGTAAGCCTCGAGCTCGCGGCCCGGATGGCGGTATTGGGAGCTAAGGCCGCAGATGCGCGTGAAGGCCGCAGGATATGCGAAGCCGCCTTGGCAAGCGGGAAACCCCGGCGCTTGTTTTTGGAAAATATCCGCGATCAAGGGGGCGATCCCAAGGAGGTCCTGGAAATGCGGGGAAAGTACCGCTCCAGCTATAGCGCAGAGATCCGGGCTTCCCGGGGCTCCTATATTTCCAGGATCGACGCCGGGAAAGTCGGCCATGCGGGGATCCTCCTTGGGGTAGGACGGAACCGGACCGAAGACCCGGTAAGTCCCACTGCGGGGGTGCAATTTCATAAAAAGCGGGGAGACCGGATCGATCCGGGAGATCCGATTATGACCCTGTGGGCTGCCGATGAGGCTTCCCTGGCCGGAGCCATCCCTCAATTGGAAGGGGCGGTGGAATATGCGGAGATCCCGCCGGCCCCGCGGACATTGGTATTACAAGAGATTACCCGGGAGACGAGCGGGGCATTACCGGGCGCTAATGAAGCGGGATGAAGGCTTACTCGGTAAAAGCGCGTAGTGGGAGGTGCAAACCCCTTGCGCCGGACGGGTCAGACACCCCGATCCGGGTGGTGAAAGCACCTTACACCGGGCGGTTGACGCGCCGTCAGGCGTACTGTTGACGCACCGTCTGACGTACACCGGACGTACCGTCTGACGTACACCGGACGCACCGTCTGACGTACACCGGACGCACCGTCAGGCGGGGACACCGTGAGCAGGCGGTCGAAGGCCGCGATGCGGGGGCTTTCAGCGGTTTGCCGTTGCCCGCAAACCGGGTGGTCACTTCCAGCCGGTAGGTACCCGCGGGCAGCGTGGGGACGACGATGAGGAGGTGGATGTTCTGGTTCTCCAGGATGTCCGCGGCGTCCAACCTTCACCCGGGCGGTGCAGCCACCCCGTACTGTCTGGGGTCAGACATCCTTTGCCGGGCGGATCAGACACCTTGATCCGGGCGGTGAAAGCACCCTGCACCGGGCGGGCTTAGACACTTTGGGCAGCGTGGTGCAGCCACCCGGCATTAGTAGTTAGTAAAGGAAAAAAGTGCCGGTATTGCGCGGTATACCGGATACAACTCCTTAGAGGACGCCGGTATTGCTAAGTATACCGTATGGGAAGTGAGAGAAAAAACCGGTATTGCTGAGTATGCCGTATGAGAAGGGAGAGAAAAAACCGGTATTGCTGAGTATGCCGCATGAGAAGGGAGAGAAAAAAAGGGAAAGCAATGAAGTGGGAAAAAAAAGATATACCTCAAGATATGGTGAAGCATATAGCCGCCAAGTACGGCTGTGATTTGCTGACCGCCTCGATACTCCTTAGGCGGGGTATCATCCAGGGCGAGGAGATTCGGTATTTCCTCGAAGCAGACCTCCGGTATTTACGGAACCCCTTTGAACTGCCGGGTATGGAAGATGCGGTAGAGCGGATCTTAGCAGCCAAAGAAGAGGGTGAAAAGGTCCTGGTTTTTGGCGACAGGGATGTGGACGGCATCACCGGTACGGTCTTGGTGGCAGGGTTTCTCCGCAGCCTGGGCATGGACGTGAGCTGGCGTCTTCCCATGGGGGATGAACCCTACGGCCTGTCCTTAAAGGCGATAGAGGAGTTTGCGGAGGCTTCAGGGACCCTTATCATTACCGTGGACTGCGGGATATCCAACCACCGGGAAGTAAAGCAGGCCAATGAACGGTCCATTGCTGTGATCATCACCGACCATCACAACCCCCAGGAAGAACTGCCCCCGGCCCTGGCTATTGTGAACCCGAAACTGGGGAATTCAAGGTATAGTTTCAGAGATTTAGCGGGCTGCGGAGTGGCGTATAAATTGGTTTCCGCCCTGCGCTTTGCCCTGAAGAGCGAGCTCTACGGCCAGCCGATTTGCTTCCTTAATGTCCGGCCCACCAACGACGCCTATACCATTGAGATCGGGAAGATGCGGAATCTGGTGCTTATGGACCGGCTTGTTGAAACGGTGATTCCCGGCATGGTACCTATCTCCGACACCAGGCTGCCCGGTTTCCTTGAGGGCCAGCAGATCCTGGTCTGGGATGGGGCTTTGCAAAAGAAAATCCTGACCAAGATCTTTGGTTCCGGGATTGATGTACAGATGCTGGATATTGCCCCGGAAATCGGCAAGGAGATTCCTGCGGTGGCGGGGAAGAGCCTGCTGCGGAGCAAAGAGCTTTCCCGGATCGCCCGGTATTCCAGCAAGGACATAAGCGAACTGGATGTGTTTATCAGCCTCTTTATCTCGTTTATCCAGCGGCGGGAGAACCATTTTACCGGTGAAGATGAGGCGGATCTGCAGCTTGTCAGTATCGGAACCATTGCGGACATCATGCCCCTGAAAGATGAAAACCGGATCATGGTCCGTTCCGGCCTTGAGGCGCTCCAGAAAACGCCGCGGCCGGGCCTTTCAGACCTGCTCTTTAAGCTTGGCCTTGCCGGGCGGCATCTGGGAACCATGGATATTTCCTGGTACCTGGCTCCTGCCATCAATGCTGCCGGCCGTATGGGAAACCCGGATAAGGCAGTGGCCCTGTTCTTGGAAAAGGACCCCCTCCGGCGGGATCACTTGGCAGGGGAACTCATGGCCATGAACGAGGAACGGAAGAAACTGGGGCTTGATGCCTGGACCATTGTAGAACCCCTCGCCGAAGCAAGCCTCAAGACCTATGAGGGCAAAGTGGTCCTTGCCTATGGGGAGGAAATCTACCGGGGCATTACGGGGATCATGGCCAACCGCCTGGTAAACCGGTTTAAGGTACCGGCCATAGTGGTATCCTTTGGGGAAGATACCCTTACCGGTTCCCTCCGGTCGGTGAAGGGGTATGATTTAAGGGCTTTGCTGGAACCATGTGCGGAACTGTTCATCGACTGGGGAGGCCATACCTATGCGGCAGGTTTCAGTATGGAGCGGGATAAGTGGGAACCCTTCTTAAACCGTTTGCAAGGGGTGTGCCGGACGATGGAATGGTCCGCCCAGGATGATGAAGAGACCATCAGGGTAGATGCAGAACTGCCCCCTTCCTATCTGACACCGGATATTTTAAAGGTGATAGATCATTTCGAGCCTTATGGAACCGGTAATGAACCCCTCATCTTTATGGCCCGGGCGCTTAAGGTGACGGACATCACCTTTATGGGGAAGACTGAAGCCAAACATGTCAAGCTCACCTTGAATGCGGGAAAACATAAATGGCCCGGGGTGTACTGGCAGGCTGCGGACAAGGTAAAACGGGACTTTGATATACAGGATACCGTAGACCTGGTGTTTAAGGTTTCCCGAAATTGGTTTAACGGCGTTGAAACTCCTCAGCTTATGGTGAGTGATTTACGGCGCTCCAGGCCGGTCTAAAGCGGACGGGCCTTGATGGCTTGTACCGGTGTAGGCCCTCGGTAATTCCTAATCTTCGCCCTCCGTCAAAATTCCGGTGTTTTTCAATGTTTCTCCGTTTTGCTTGTCCCTAATCCAGCGGTTTAGAACCGTATCCAGCCTTTTTATATCGATGGGCTTGGAAATGAAATCATTAAAACCATTCTCCAGAAATATTTCCCTGTTTCCCGCGATGGCGTTCGCCGTAAGGGCAATTATAGGCACGGTGCGCGCATAATCACTGTTAATTTTCCTGATAATTCTTACGGTTTCAATGCCGTCCATTTCCGGCATCATGTGATCCATAAAAATTAAATCGTACCGCGGTTCTTCCGCCCGTACCATTTCTATCGCTTCTTTCCCGCTTAACGCGGTATCAACCCGTAAACGGTACGGCATAAGAATGCCTGTCATTACATCCAGGTTTATTTCAACATCATCCACTACTAAAACTTTTCCGTACGGCATCTGGTGGTGGATTAAATTGACGCCGTATTCCCTCCGGCTGCCCGAAAATTGAAAACTACGCAGGCTTTCCGCGGTTTCCTTGCCTATGATCGTTTCTCCAAGGGCCTCTTGGGGAATTTGCACGCTGAAAACACTGCCCTTTCCATATTCACTTTCCGCGGTAATAGTCCCTCCCATATGCTCTACCAGCCCCTTGGTAATGAAAAGCCCCAGACCTGTGCCCTGGGTATTTCTGTTTGCCGCGGTTTCAAACTGGGTATATGCGTTAAAAAGTTTTCCCATATCCTCCTTTTTAATACCCCTTCCGGTATCGGTTATGGTGAAACAAAGAAAGCCGGTTTCTGTTTGCCGCCAAGTTACGGACAAAATAATGCGGCCCTCTTCCGTGTATTTTATGGCGTTGGAAAGCAAATTATTAAGAATTTGCCGTAACCGTAATTCATCGCCTGTAAGCCGCGCCGGCGCCGCTTCATCAATTTCCAGGCGGAATGTTATATGCTTCGATCCTATGCGTACCATATTAAGCTGTATTGTATCGTTTATTAATCTGCTTAGATCGTATTCCGAAGATACAATTTCAAAATTTCCGCTTTCAATTTTTGAAATATCCAGAATATCATTTATAATTTCCAGTAAAAGCGATCCCGAATTATAAATTTTTTCCAGATTTTTTTGGGTTTTTTCCGGAAGGTTCTTTTGAATTTCCACTTCTAAAAGGCCAAGCACGGCATTGAGGGGCGTGCGGATTTCGTGCGAAATATTGGACAGGAAAGCGCTCTTGCCTTCGCTTTTTCTGTCGGCGATTATCCGTGCAATGCCCAGCCTGATAATTATATAGCCCATAACAATGGTGACGGCGATGCTGACAACAATAGCGGCAAGAAATTTCTGCATAATCGCGTCGTACTGGTCTTTGGAAATATCCGCTCCTGCCAGGCCGATAAACTCCCCGTTACGGTTGTCGAATATCGGCACATACGCCGAAAGCAGGGTGCCCCACTTGGTTGTAACAAAATCGCCTATAACGGCGCTTTGGGTATCGTACGCGCGCTGCCGCGTCGGGGTAAAGGGCTCAACCGTGCCGGGCGGTGAATACGTCGGGGTGCCTTCCCTTTCGCCGATAAGCGGATACATAACTTCATTTTCCGAAACCTTGACTTCCATAGTCAGAAAAGCAATGTTATCGGGATTATCAAAACGGATTTTCTCCAGCAGCTTTTTGGTTTTAATATAATACGCGCCTGAGGTATCCAGCGTTTGTATAAACTCCCGGTATTCAGCCGGTTTTTCCTCCAGCATCGCGGCCACCGTGGCGGCAATACCCAGCGCCCTGTTGCCAAGCTGCCGCTTCATTTCACGGGCGGTTATGAGGTAAATAATAATGCCGAATATGATTACCACCAAGAACAGAAAACAAACGGAAAATATATAGGAACTGACAGAATCAGGCTTTTTCCCCGGCATATTTCCCCCCCTTCTCTGAATAACAGTATCACATGAGCTTTTCTCAAAGACTGAAGTTTTGGAAAAGCCTCAAATAAAGACTAATTGAGACGACAAATGAAATGTTTCTTTGCGGCTTATTCGGGAGTCTGGTTTAATACCCCGGAGCTTGCTCCGGCTCAAATAAGGCAACGCCTACGAAAATTTGGTATTAAACCGGCAAGCAAGCTTACTTTGAACCCGCTCCCACGGGGGAGGGTATTATAAACTTCCTATCGAACGAGCCTCCGTTGAAATAAGGCATCGCGTAAGATACCGCGGAGCTTGCTCCGCGGAGACTCATTGCGAGATCCATTATATATTTTACCGTAAATATCTGTTTTTGTCAAATTATTTACGGCCAAATGCCGCCTGATATTCCGGCTATATATGGAAGCAGCTTGCGCGGCAATCAGAAAGTTTTGCCGGCCCGAATAGGGACCGATTATAAATAACATTTATAGTATTTTCTGAGGTAAAATTGAACGTTATAGAGACTTTCCCGGCTCCGGCGTATTATCCATCGGCAGTTTTTGACATGCCGTTTACAAAAACATAAAAAATCCGGTAACCAATAACATGGAAAATACTATCACCGAAAAAATTTGTTCGTTTACTTTGTGGTGAATCTTTTCGCCGGCGATAATACCAAAAACAACAAAGGGGACGAGCAGGCCGGTAGTACCGGCTATAGGCGGGGTTATGCTGCCCTCAAAAAGATAGACACCGATAATCACCGTATTTAATACGGCCCATAGAAGGCAAAGGGTGGCCCTGAATTGTCCCTTGTCGGGCAGCGCCCTGGAAGCATAGATCACCACCAGGGGGCCGCCGGTAGAAAACATACCGTGAACAATGCCTCCAAGGACGAGAAGTCCATAATAGGGCAGCAGCTTGACGCCTTGGACAATTCCTGATTTTTTGGAATTTTTATACCCCAGGCGCAGAAGAAGCTGCCAGGCGGAAGCGATGATAATAAAGAGCCCCAGGAGCTTTTTTAAAAAAACCGTGTCGAATGTTCGGAAAAGGTACATTCCTAACGGAAGACCCACAGCCGTACAGCCGCATATAACACCGAACTGGAGGAAGTTAAGCTGCTTCCGTTTACTGATGACCATGTAGAGGGCCAAAAACCAGCTCAGGATCGTAATGATGATGATCCCCCGCCGCATACCCAGAAGGGCGGTTAGAAACGGCATGGCCAGGACCGCGCAGCCAAAACCGGTGACCGCTTCCAGCGCGTGGGTAAGAAAAACAACTATTCCCGCGGCCAGCATAGGGATCAGCATTTTCTTTCCAGCAGGGGGTAGATGTTTTCCTTTGTTGCCCTGGGTATCTGGTTCCCCATTTTGGGGTCTGAAAAAGCCCGCTCAAAATGGGCATTGATATTTTCTGGCCACATCTGTATCCCCAATTCCCTGAATGTCCGTGGTATGTTCATATCATCCATCATTGAGGATATGTGGTTCCGCAAAACCACAACCTGGCCGGCGCCGTCCGTTACGGTAGGATCAAATTTTTTCATGATCTGTCCCAAGCTTTTTGTAACTGTTTCCTCCGCACGGGCCAGATCGAAAATATCGAGCAGGGTAAAGGCACAGGCGGTTCCATGGGGTACATGCCAGTCCTCGCTCAGGATAAAAGAAAGGGCATGTCCCGCGGCGGTTCCGGTGACGCTGAACGCGGCCCCCGCCATACAGGAAGCCCTGAGCATCATCCGGCAGGCCGTATGCTGTTTTTCCCTGTCCGTTGTCCCGCCCGCCTTGAGCGTGACCGCGTTTTTATAGACCACAGGAAGCCATGTCAGTACTTCCACCGCCGCGTCCCCGGCCATTTGCCTGGTGGTATCGTCCGCGTTTTTGTTCCAGATGGATTCCAGGGCGTGATCCAGGGCGTCAAGGCCGGTGGAGGCGCAGAGGGCAGGCGGAATTCCCTCAAGTAGAGAACCGCAAAGGACCGCGCTTTTCGCCGTCATCAGGGGAGAACCCAGGGTAAACTTCCGCCCTTCTTTCGACGTATACACCCCGACTTTGGTCACTTCCGATCCTGTTCCGGCGGTGGTGGGAATCAACGTCAGGGGCAGGGATGGTTTTGATATGACTTTTGACGGGGAGGCGCCCAGGTAATCGTCAAGGGAGCCGCCGTTGGACGCCAGCATGGCCAGGGCCTTGGCAGAATCCAATACGCTTCCCCCGCCTATGCCCAGCACGGCATTGAAACTACTAAAGTCTTCTTTCGCCAGCATGGCCATAATATCGGCGCTTCGGGGATTGGGTTCTACCCGATCAAAAATCGTGAGTTCGCAGAGTCTCCCCAGGGATTCCAGGAGCCGCTCCCTCCCCGCAATGGGGGTCGTGTCGCATACTACGGCCATGCGGAATGACTTTGTATGTTCCCCTCCGGTTCCCGCGGCCGCTATGGAAAACAGTTCCCGCGCCTCGATACGGTCAAACTCATGAATTTCTACCGGCGTGTTCAAGGTTAATCTCATTTAAAATTTTCCGTTTCCAGTACTTGCACCTGTTCAAAGGCATTGGCAAGAAAATCGTGTTTGAATTCCATTTTTTGGGTAAAGGTCATGGCAAGCCAGGCGTCGACAATTTCACAGCCCACAAACGGCGCGGTGATCCACCCCCCCAAGGTAATGACGTTGGCATTGTTGACGATTTTTGCCCGTTCGCCGCTGAAGATGTCATCCACCACGCAGGCGTAAATTCCCTTGAATTTATTCGCCACAATGGCCATGCCCTGACCGGTCCCGCAGATAAGGATGCCCCGTTCCGCATCCCCCTGTTGAATGGCCCTGGCCACCTTGGGTGCCTGGATAAAATAGGGCTGGCCTTCCCTTTCCGACGGGATGCCGAAGTCCGTAACTTCGTAGTTCTTCTCGTTAAGGTGTCTAAGAATCGCCTCCTTGAGCGGGAAACCCGACAGATCCGACGCTATTGCTATTTTCATGGTATTCCTCCATTTATCTGTTGATAAATTATTTGTTGCTAAGGGCTAACGCTTGTTTGACAATTTCCGCCGCGGTCAGCTTGAAACGTTCCTGCAGCCATTCCTGGGTGCCTACCTCGCCGAATTCATCATTGACGCCGATCATGGCCATGGGGGTGGGCCGTTCCCGGGAAAGCAGTTCCGCCACCGCCCCGCCAAGGCCGCCGTTTATTTGATGGTTTTCCGCGGTGATGATTTTTCCGGTTTTTACGGCATAGGACAGGATAAGATCCCTGTCCAGGGGTTTCACGGTAAGTACGTCGATTACCGCGGCGCTGATTCCCTGTTCCTCCAATAGTTTCGCCGCTTTCAAGGCTTCGCTTACCATGATGGCCCCCAAGGCGGTGATGGTAATATCCGTACCATCCCGCAGGACCTTACTTTTGCCCAGAGAAAATTTTTCTTCCGGTTTATAGAGAGGCGATACGGCTTTCCGGTGAAGCCGCATATAGGAACAGCCGTAATACGCGGCGTTTTGTTCCAGCAGTTTTTCCAAAGAAACCGGGTCCGAAGGTTCCAGAATCACCAGATGCGGGATAAGCCGCATCATGCCCATATCCTCAAAGGGCATGTGGGTACCGCCGTTAAAAGCGGCGGAAATTCCCGGGTCTGTCCCGGTAAGTTTGACGTTCAGACGGGCGTAATTGGCGGACAGAAAAAATTGATCGAACGTCCGCCGGGACGCGAAACAGCCAAAGGTAGCGGCAAATGGTATTTTTCCCGAGAGGGAGAGTCCCGCGGCGATTCCCACCATATTGGCCTCCGCCACTCCCACATCAATGGCCCGTTCAGGATAGGCCGCTTTGAAGGGCATGGTTCCCGAAGCCTTCATGAGATCCGCTTCTACGATAACGATGTCTTTGTTTTCCGCCGCCAGACGTTTTAAGGCGTCACAATAAACGGCACGCATTTCTTTTTCCGCCATTCTTCCTCCTCCTATCCTAACTCCGCTATGGCTTTTTCCGCCATTTCCATGGAAACAGGCATGTTGTGGCTCTCGACTTTTCCTTCGCAAAATGCGGCGCCCTTCCCTTTTACGGTATCGAGGACGATCATGGAGGGCTTGCCTGCCGGATGTTCCCCCTGGGCCTTAGCGCGGCTTATGGCTTCGTGCATGGCGTTTAAATCATGACCATCGCATCGCTGGACATACCAGCCGAAACTTGTCCATTTGCCCTCAATGTCTCCGAGACCCATGATCTCATCGGTGGTGCCGTCAATTTGAAGTTTGTTGTAGTCAGATCGGAAGA
>JAITRH010000229.1 GCA_031288495.1 Treponema sp.
CCGGGAATACCTGTGTACGCTCAAAGCATCCTTGGCTATTCTCAAAGCATACTCGTCTACTCTCTGTAAATACATGACTACGTTTTGAGCATACCCAACTATGTTTCGGGAATACCTGGATATGCTTCGGGAATATCCGTCCAGGCTATAAGCATAGCAAACTACTTTCCGCCTGCCGGCCCACGGTTGAACAGGGCGCGCAGTTCAGCCTGGCTCATCGAGGCGAGCCAGGATTCGCCTGAGCCGGCTGTTATGCCACCGGCTTCGACACCCGGGAGGAGGCCCGGGTGCCGGCGCTTGAGACGCGGAGAAGGCGGGGGAAAGATTCCCGATGATGCGTATGAACTACAGTGCAACAAGGTGTCAATACCCAGGATACAGGTGGCCCGACGTGCTGGAACGAGCCCTGCCCTCTGAGGGACGGCGGCTCCTTAAAGCAGTAATGCGACTGCCTCGGTATGACCCCTTTTACCGCTTCATTCCCCATGAGTATATACTATGGAATATCTCCAGAAAAAATGCCGTCTTATGGCGGCTGCTCCCAATGACGCTTTTACTATCCTCTGTACTTCCCTTAGGGTTACATAGGTATCATACTGAAAATGCCCTGCCCATGCTTCCTTTTCTTCTTTTGTTACTGTTATCCTGCCATCCATGAGTAACCTGATTATGGGATTTACCAATGCCGCTAGTATGGATAAAAACCATTCCATGACCCTTTCGCTTTTTACCAAGTCCACTATCAGTATTTTGCCATGCCCCCGTAGTTTTGCTTTCATTATTTTTAATATGTTCTCCTCATGCATGTGATGCAGGGCCGCTATGGATATGATTACATCAAATTTTTTATCGGTTTCTTGCAAATAGGTTTCCACCGGTATTTTTATATACCTTATTTTCTCATGACCGTTTCTTCTTTGCGCTTCCCGTAACATATTTTCCGAAACATCTATTCCTATTATTTCATGGGCATAGGGGATTAATCTTTTTGTTAATTCGCCGGTTCCGCAGCCCACATCCAATATACACGTACAATATCGAGGTATATTTTTGAGCAGATACTGCTGATAGCGCTGATTATGATCCCACCTGTCCTGTAACAATGCTATTCGGTCAAATTGTTTTATCACCTCTTCCGTATTGCCATTTTCCATAAGATGCTCCTTGTATAAAACTATATAAAAAACAATATCCCCTGCTGCCCGTCACAGGGCTACCCGGAAGACGCTTCCGGAACCGCCCTTTTCGTTGCCCGCGTTTTCCACGGTGATTGTGCCGCCGTGGGCGGCTACAATAGCCGCGGCGATGGCAAGACCGATTCCGGTACCGCCGGTGCTGCGGTTTCGGGATTTATCGGTACGGTAGAACCGTTCAAAGACATGGGGAATGTCCCCTTCCGGTATGCCCATACCGGTATCGGCAATGATACTGTCCCACCGCTGCGGGCCTTTTTCTATAGAAACCCGTATGGTTCCTGAGTCGGTGTATTTTACCGCATTGGAAAGCAGGTTCATAAACACCTGTGTAAGCCGGTCATGATCGGCTTCAATAGGGCTTTCTCTCAGGTTAAGCTGTAAGGCTATGCCTTTCTCATGGGCCGCTGCCCTGAACTGTTCCGCAGCGGTCTGTACTACGGTAGCCAGATCAAAGGAGGTTTTGTTCAGTTTAATCGTATCCCCCTCAAGACCCGTAAGGACATGCAAATCCTCAACCAAATGGGTAAGCCGTATTATCTCTTCATGGCAGCTCAGCAAGTGTTCTTTGTCCGGGGTATACACGCCGTCAATCATGGCTTCCATGTTTCCCTGTAAACAGGTGAGGGGGGTCCTGAGTTCATGGGCTATGTCGGCGCTGAGCTGCTTTTGCCGGCGTTCCCCTGCCTCCAATGCCGCGGCCAGTTCATTGATGGAACGGGAAAGATCCTGCAGTTCCCCGGTGTGATACTGATCCCGTATCCTGATGACAGGCCTTTCAGGATTGGTTCCCCGGGAATGTACTCGGGCTATTGCCCGGGCCGCTTCTGCGGCGTTAAGAACCGGTTTTGCGATGCTTCGGGACAGCCCGAAAGCAATACCCCCGCTTAGCAGGGAAAGGATAAGACCGGCCATAAGAAGGAGCCTGTTTATGGAAGTTAAAAACTGTGTTTCTGTTTCACTATAAAAAAAGGGACCGTACGTTTCTATACTCACGGTTCCTGCGATCTGGCCGTTATAGAAAACCGGATACCCCTGCCGCTGCATCCTGCCGTTTAAGCGGAATTGCGCTTCCATCCGGGAACGTATACCCTTTAGCACCTCCACACATTGCTGCATATCGCAGGAACGGGCGTTCCATACCAGGTTTCCCCAGGCATCTTCCAGGCTTATAATATAGCCCTCATGGACAAAGTACATGCCCATCGCCTCTACGGTAAGGCTGTCGAACCTTCCTGTCAGGGGATTGTACAAGCTCCCTATAACCCGGACTATTTCTTCGTTTTTTTGGTGGATGTTCTCCTTAATCAAGGCGTTAAAGCTGGCGCCGGTAAACAGATTAATCGCCGCCGTTAAGAGGCCCAGGGCCCCGCTGATAAACAAGGCGTATGTCAGGGCAAGGCGGTTTTGCAGGCTTATGGTGAAGCGATGTTTCATGATGCTCCAAGACGGTATCCCATACCGTAGACGGTGGTGATATAGCGGGGCGTTTTAGGATCATCCTCAATCTTGGCCCGCAGTTTTTTTATGTGGCTGTCCACGGACCGGTCAAAGCCGTCATAATCAGCCCCTTTTATCGCTTCCAGGATCTCTTCCCGGGTAAAGATTTTTGCCGTATGAGCCATGAGCAGGGCAAGGATATGGTATTCATCTCGGGTGAGGCTAAGCGCTTCCCCTTTTCGGCGGACGAGCCGCTTTTCCGTATCCACGATTAAATCCCGGTACGCAAGAACCGGGGGCGCCGGTTTTATACCGCCCCTTCTCCGCAACGCGGCGTGCACCCGGGCCATGAGCTGCCTGGGACTGAAGGGTTTTGTAACATAATCGTCGGCGCCGATACGAAGGCCGTGAATGATGTTTTCTTCCTCAACTTTGGCGGAGATCATAATGATAGGCACATCCGACAGGAGCCGTACTTTTTTGCACCACCCTTCACCGGAAACATCGGGCAGCATCAAGTCGAGCAGGATCAGCGAAACCGGGTTCTTGGAACCTTCCCCTTTCTCAAAAAGTTCCATCCCCTCCCTGCCGCTCGTGGCGCAAAGCGCCTTAAAACCTTCCATTGCAAGGTATGCTTTTATAAGCTCCAGGATCTTGCCTTCATCATCTACCACCAGGACCGTCGGTTTATCCTTCATGCCCTTATAGTAGTCCCGCAATACCTCTTTAGTAAAGCGGATACATACCCGCCGCGAGGATAAAGGCAGAGCCAATTTCCGGGGGCTTTTCGGCCCCTATAGCAGTACCCTATTCCATCGTACCACCTTACGCCCCATACCATGTTCGCGGGAATGTTCCCGGACCGGGAGGAACGGGTCAACCGCGGAACTATCCACCGATTAGGGGGATTTTTGATTTTCCTCATCCAGAGGATATTCCTGTTACGGATGTTATCTGTGCGGCTGCTCAGGCGTCCGCACACCCCGGTTGAGTGCGTTCCCACACCCTAGTGGACCCCGGCCTCCGGGCGGCTTGGTTCGGACTTCCGGTTCCTAGGAGCCTGTGGCAATCCGGCTCTCATCAGGGCGACCCTGTCTACCAGGCCGGAAGCAGCTCAGGTGTAAAAGAGGCAGATCCCATAGACCCGGCGGCCACCTCCGGCTTTGAGTGCCGCAGCACAGGCATTCAGGGTAGAACCGGTGGTGATCACATCATCAAAGAGGAGGACTGTTTCAGGGACAGGTTTGGTACAGCGGATTCGGCCCAGGAGGTTGGTTCTCCGGTGGTCCTGCTTGAGGGCCTTTTGGCTTTGTGAAGGAAGCCGTTTCAGACAAGGGTATACCCGCAAGGGGGAAGGGTTCTTTCCGTATGTTCCGGTAAGCAGCTTCCCTAAATAGTCGATCTGATCCCAACCGGTCTTCCGGATTTTTCCTGGCCGCGGAGGCACCGGTACCAATACCGGGTTCTGCAAGGCCGGGGCGGTAAAGTGAGATAACCCTGCTATGAGGGATTCTGCCAGGAAATTACCCAGCCCCTGGTACCGTTCGAACTTGTAGGCTACCAGGAGTTTCCGGTAGTTTCCGCTATAGGGGAAGAGGCTTACAACCTGGTCAACAGAGGGGGCTTCCCTTTCCCGGCATGGAAGGCAGCGGTCTATCTCGGCAATCAGGGGACGTCCGCAGGAGGAACACCGGGGTTCCCTCGCAATGGTGAGGGTCCCTCTGCAATCCCGGCACAAGCCATACCAGGCCTCCTCTGCCTCAAGGAAGGTCTTGCCGCAAAGGGCACAGCCTATAGGCACCAGGTATTCCCGGATGAGGGAAGGGAGCCATCGTAATCGGTTCATCCTCAGTATACGGCATTGTAAGGAACAGCGCTTTAAGCCGGATACCCTTCAGGATGTTATTTCTTTTAAAAAAGTGCATAAGCCCTTGACAATAGGAGGGTATGTTTATAACCTATTAAAAACCTAGTAATTATAGAACTAGGAATACACTAAGGAGTAAGGTAATGAAAAGAGTAAGGAAGGATACTATCAGGTGGGTGATCTCCCTGTACCTTGGGGCGGTCCTCCTTGCAGCGGGAACAAGCGCTTATGCTGCAGGAACAAAGGATGCCTCCGGGGGAAAGGCCGGAGGAACCGCGGAAGCCCATGAAATCACTTTGCTGAACGTTTCCTATGACCCCACAAGAGAGTTGTACCGGGAGTATAACGACGCCTTTGCGGCGTATTACAAAGCCAAGACCGGTACCACGGTAAGCATCAAACAATCCCACGGCGGTTCCGGGGGACAGGCCCGGAGCGTCATTGAGGGATTGGAAGCAGATGTGGTTACCCTGGCCCTGGCCTATGATATTGATGAGATAGCCCACAAGGCCCACAGTATCGAAGAAAACTGGATAAGCCGGTTTCCCAATAACAGCGCTCCCTATACCTCAACCATTGTTTTTTTGGTCCGGGCAGGAAATCCCAAGGCTATTAAGGATTGGGACGATTTAGTGCGGGAGGGTATCCAAATTATCACTCCGGATCCCAAAACCTCTGGAGGAGCGCGGTGGAACTACCTCGCAGCCTGGGCGTATGCCCGGGATACCTACGGCAGCGATGAGCAGGCCCAGGAATTTGTGAAACAACTGTTCCGTAACGTACCGGTCCTGGATTCAGGCGCCCGGGGGTCCACCAATACCTTTGTACAGCGGGGACTGGGGGATGTGCTTTTGGCCTGGGAAAACGAGGCCTTCCTCTCGATTAACGAACTGGGTAAGGGGAAGTTTGATATTGTGGTCCCCAGTCTGAGTATCCTGGCAGAGCCCTCGGTGAGCCTTGTAGATACGGTGGTGGAGAAACGGGGCACTAAAACGGTGGCCGCCGAGTATTTGCAATACCTCTATTCTCAAGAAGGGCAACAGATAGCGGGCAAGCACTATTACCGGCCCTCGGATTCGGAAGTAGCGAAGGCCTTTTCCAATCAATTTCCCAGCCTGAGACTGATTACCATTGACGGTGCATTTGGAGGTTGGAAAAACGCCCATTCTATCCACTTCGCCGATGGGGGGAAGTTTGACCAGATAATGAGCGAATTGAAACAGCGCTAGCCCTGACGGTGTGGGGGTACAGAAGCCGCGGCTTTGTGCCCCTTAAGCCGGTATTTACCTAAGGATCGAATATGCCCGTACTGACGCGAAAAAAGACCATAAAAGTAAAGATGCCCGGGTTTGGTTTAACCCTGGGGCTTTCTTTGACCTATATGTCCCTGCTTATTTTGATTCCCCTCAGCGCCCTGATGCTGTATGCCGCCAAACTCTCCTTCAAAGACTTTTGGAAGATTGTTAGCGACCCCCGGGTCATAGCGGCGTTTCACATCTCTTTTTCGTCCACCTTTTTGGCGGCCCTTATCAACTTTGGGTTCGGTTTAATCATTGCCTGGATTCTAACCCGCTACCAGTTTTACGGCAAACGGATTATTGATGCCTGTATTGATCTGCCCTTTGCGATTCCCACGGCAGTGGCGGGTATTTCTCTGGCAACGATTTTTTCGCCTCTGGGCTTCTTGGGAGGGTTTCTCCAACAATTCGGGATCACCCTGGGGTTTTCCAAGGCAGGAATCGTCATTGCCCTGGTGTTCATTGGTCTTCCCTTTGTGGTACGCACGGTGCAGCCGGTCATAGCCGAGTTGGATGTGGGCCTGGAAGAGGCGGCCAGCAGTTTGGGGGCTAGCTCTTTTCAGATTTTCGTTAAAGTCATTTTCCCTTCCCTATTGCCGGCGCTGCTCACCGGTTTTACCATGGCTTTTGCCCGGGGTTTGGGGGAATACGGTTCCATCATCTTTATATCCAGTAATATGCCCTATGAAAGTGAGATTGTCCCCCTGCTCATCATCAAGAAACTGATGCAGTTCGATTACCTGGGGGCAAGCGCCATCGGGGTTACCATGTTGGGCATTGCCTTCGTATTGCTGCTGCTCATCAATGTACTCCAAGGCTATACTAAAAAGAGGAGAACCAGTTGAGGAACGCAGCCATAAACCGGGAAGCCCCCTGGATCAAGCCCATACTCATAGGGGTATCCTTGATCTTTCTGTTTGTGTTTATCTTTTTGCCTTTGATCACGATTTTCTCCGAGGCCTTTGAGTCCGGGGTGGCGGTGTATTTCAAAGCCCTTTCAGATAGGGATGTGTTTGCATCCATCCGGCTTACCCTGCTCGCGGCCCTGATAAGCGTTCCCCTGAACACGGTGTTTGGGGTCATGCTGGCCTGGGCTATTACGAAATTCCATTTCCCGGGGAAAAATCTGCTTATCACCTTGATCGAAGTGCCCTTTGCGGTTTCACCGGTCATTGCAGGGCTTTTGTTCATTTTCCTCTTCGGTTCCTTTGGGTGGTTTGGTTCCTGGCTCATGGCCCATAACATCAAGATTGTGTTTGCCGTACCGGGAATCGTGCTGGCCACGGCCTTTGTGTCCTTTCCCTTTGTGGCCCGGGAATTGATTCCCTTGATGCAGGAAATGGGCAAGGACGACGAAGAAGCGGCGCTGACCCTCGGGGCAACGGGGTTCCAGACCTTCATCAAGATCACCCTGCCGAATATCAAGTGGGGACTGCTCTACGGCGTGGTCCTCACCAATGCCCGGGCCATGGGAGAATTTGGGGCCGTATCAGTGGTTTCAGGGCTCATCCGGGGGATTACCACCACGATGCCCTTATACATCGATATTTTGTACGGAGAATATATGTTCAATGCCGCCTTTGCAGTGGCCTCCCTTTTGACGCTGCTTGCTTTGGTAACCCTGGTGGTGAAAACCATCATTGAACATCTGATTGCGGAACAGCGGAAGCAAAAAATGGTTTGAAGCCGGGAAATCCGGATTAAGGAGTTTCAAGCAGGATTCATTAGGTTCTTAACAGGAATAAAGGAGCTCAAAGCAAGATTCATTGAGCTCTGAACAGGAATAAAGGAGCTCAGAGCAAGATTCATTGAGTTCTGAACAGGAATAAAGGAGCTCGGAACAGCAATAAAGGAGTTCAGAGCAGGATTCATTAGGCTCGGAACAGGAATAAAGGAGCTCAGAGCAAGATTCATTGAGCTCGGAACAGGAATCAAGGAGCTCGGAACGGAATTCATTAAGCTCAGAGCAGAATTCATTAAGCTTGGAACGGCAATCAAGGGGCTCGGAATAGAATTCATGGAGTTCGGACCGGCAATCAGGGAATCCGGAGGGTGCGGGCTGCTTTGCAGTACCGGGCCGGCCCCTCATGCGCCGGCATTACTCGGTAAGCCCCAGGAGAAGGGAGAAAAACATGATTGAACTTGGGCATATTTCTAAGACCTTTGGGGATAGGGATAAATTTGTGGCCTTGGATGACATTACCCTGTCTATTCCCCGGGGGGAAATTACCGCTCTCTTGGGCCCTTCGGGTTCAGGAAAGACCACCCTTTTGCGGATTATCGCGGGATTAGAGACCCCTGATTCCGGGACCATCCGTTTTTTCGGCGAAGACGCGACCTATAAACAGACCAAGGACCGGAAGGTGGGTTTTGTATTTCAGCATTATGCCCTTTTTAAGCACATGAGTGTGTTTGAAAACGTGGCCTTTGGACTGAAGATCCGGCCGAAAGCCCAAAGGCCCGGTAAGGAAGAAATCCGGGAAAAGGTACTGAAGCTCCTTTCTATGGTCCAGTTGGCATCTATGGCGAACCGGCTCCCCAGTGAACTAAGCGGCGGTCAGAAACAGCGGGTCGCCTTGGCCCGGGCCCTGGCGGTGGAACCCCAGGTCCTGCTCCTGGACGAGCCCTTCGGCGCCCTGGATGCGAAGGTCCGGCAAGAACTGCGGCGGTGGCTCAGGTTTTTGCACGACGAAATCCATATTACCAGTGTGTTTGTTACCCATGACCAGGAAGAGGCCCTGGAAGTCTCCGATTCAATCGTGATCCTGAATAAGGGTAAGATTGAGCAGGTGGGTACTCCCGAAGCGGTGTACGACAACCCGGCGAATCCCTTTGTGTATGGCTTTCTCGGTAATGTGAATCTCTTTCATGCCCGCCTCGAAAAAGGGGCTTTGCGGCTTGATACGGAAGAACCTGCGGAAAAAGAGCCGGTTCCCTCAGATACCGGCCGGGGAGGGGTTTCCTTGTTTGTACGGCCCCATGATGTGGGGATTAGTGTATTAAACCAGAACAACAAAGGCATTCAAGCGAAGATTATCGCCCATAGGCTGCTGGGAAGCAGGGTCAGGGTCGATCTCAAGACCGTAAGCGGGGAGAAAACCCTGGAGGCGGATCTGGATAAGAAACAATGGAACGACATAAAACAGGCCAATCCTGAGTTTGTGTATCTCCAATTTTCTTCGGCCAAGATTTATTCCGCCGATGAAGTGTGGAGTGATTACCGCATTTAGGGATGGGCGAAGGGGCATGGAGCCCAGGATACACCCATAGAACATTTCCGGGGGTCCTTTCGGCAAGGTCAACAAGGTAAGGAATGGTGACCCCTGATTGCGAACTAACCTTCGACACCGATTGCGGGCTAAAGCCCGACACCGATGAAGCGGATGTTTTGGACGAACAAGCGGTGTAATCCCGGACCTCTTTGTTTTCAAGCCCCGTACCATGTTGACCCTGGGAACCGTCCCAGGTTGCTAGGTGGCATCGCCCCCTTGGCTTGGGTGGTATTGCCTCCGTAGCCTGGGTGGTATTACCCTCTTGGCCTGGTGGCATCGCCCCCTCGGACTAGCTGGCCTAGACCCCCTCGGACTAGCTGGCCTAAAAAATCCCCGCCCCTTGGGGCGGGGTATTTTAAGATGGTTCTTTGAAATCTTCTGTGCAATAGCCCTTCATTGACATGCCCTATCCATTATCGTTCTTTCATAGGGTGGCGTTGTATCTTTGTAACCGCCCCAGAGGGTATTAAACCCTAAGGGAATAAACCGCCGGTTGCTGGGTGGAACCGCCCTCCGGTCCGGTGGACGGGAGGGCCGAGGGGACCGCTTTCGGTTTCCATCCCCTTAATCTGTTGACCCTGGGCCTTTTATCGGTATACATCGTCCCCAATGGCCCAAAGTCATTGCTATCCTGGCAAACAGGCTACACAAATCCGCAGGCATCCTCTATAGTACTTTTATGGAAAAAACCGTGTACGTTATAGGCCATAGGAATCCGGATACGGATTCTGTGGTTTCCGCTGCCGCCTATGCCCGGCTTAAGCAGCTCCAGGGGCAACCAAGAGTCGTGGCCGCCCGGGCGGGGAAAATAAGCCCTCAGACAGAATACATCTTTGAACGCTTCGGCGTGCCTGTGCCGGAGTATCTGCCGGATCTGATCCCCAAGGCAACGCACTATATCCGTGGGGAACCGGTAACGGTCAACGAGGATACCAGCGTATGGGAAGCCCTGGAACTATTGCAAAAGGACGATTCCCAGGTCCTGCCCATTGTGGACCAGAACGGGGTCTACCGGAGTATGTTCCACTACCAGAGTTTTAGCCGGTATGTTATCAATCATATCAATCCCCGGAAAAAAGCCTCCTTTCCGCTGACGCTGGATCATCTGGCGGCAACCATCCACGCCCAGCCGCTTACCCTCTTTAACGGCTCGGAACTGCGCAAATCCCCCATCGTGGTAGCCGCGTCATACACCGCGCATTTTAAAGGGCACCTGGAAGCGGAAGGGGCGGATAACGCCCTGGTGATCGTGGGGGATCGCTGGGATATTCAGCGATGCTGCCTTGAGATGAGGGTCCGGGCGCTGATCCTTTCCGCAGGACACACCCTTTCCCGGGAACTGACCGAACTCGCGGAGCAAAACCAGGTAACCGTGTTGATAAGTCCCTTTGACACCTCCTCCACCGCAATGCTGATCATCTATTCGGTGCCCACCGGTACCTTGGGAGACCGCACCGTACCCCTGGTCCGGCTGAAGGATCCGGTATGGACCTTCCGGGAGACCCTGACCAGGATCCCTTCCCGGTGTTTACCGGTAGCTGACGATGAGGGCGCGGTAAAGGGGGTGATTTTTGAGGGAGACCTTAGCAAAGAGCCGAATGTGGAGGTGATCATGGTGGATCACAACGAACCAAGCCAGGCCATTGAGGGAATCGAAAACTACAAGATCCGGGAGGTGATCGACCATCACCGCTTGGGGAACCTTTCCACCCGGTATCCCATCACCTTTATCAACCGGGTGGTGGGAGCCACCTGTACCATCATTACCAACCTGTACCGGGAACAGAAGGTTCCTTTGGAAAAGGGCATAGCTTCCCTATTGCTCTGTGGAATTATCGCGGATACCCTGGTCTTGCAGTCTACCACGACTACCGAGACGGACATAGAAACCGCGGAGTACCTGTCCTCCATTACCGGCTTGGACATGAAAAGCCTGGGCTATGATATGCAGACCGCGGCAAATCAGGTTAATTCCCTTACCGGAGAAGAGCTGATTAAACTGGATATGAAGGAATACACCGAGGGGAACCTCACCTTTTCGGTAAGCCAGATCGAGACGGATGATCCCGGGGCGCTGGTGGAACGGCGGGATGAAATTGCCGAGGCCCTGGAACACCTGCGGGCAGCGCAGGATCGGCTTTTCTCGGCCCTTTTGGTAACCGATGTAACCGTGTTGGATTCATTGCTCTTTGTTACGGGGAAAAAAGCCTTTATCCGGCGCATCAACTTTCCCATGAGTGAGCGGGGGATCTATGTGCTGAAAGCGGTGGTATCCCGTAAGAAACAACTGATGCCCCTCCTCGCAGAACTGGTGGAAAAAGTGAGGAAGGAGTTCTTGATAGGTTCCTGAACCTTAAGGAACATACGGCCCCGGGCTTTGCATCGGGGACCGGTTCTTGAGCCCTGGGTATGGCCCAGAACCGTTCATAAAAGCAGGGGCCCCTGCTTACCCGATTTCAAGAAGAGGCTTGGGGCTTTTAGATGGAAACCCCTGTGCAGTAGCGGCCGTGCCGAACCGCAAGGTCTTGAGTCCTTCCGGCCTATACTCAAGCGTCCCACCGCACCGCGTTAAGCCATGCTTCATAGGTTTTCATCCCTCGTTTTCTCCCTTCACCATGGTGATAAGCCTATACCATACAGGGGAGAACATTTCATGAGGCCCGGACCGCGCCCATGCAGAGAATAGCAGCCCCGGATTTTACCGAAAAAGAGGGCAGACGAGGGGGTTTTCCCTATTTCCTCCGGGTCTTCGGTGTTTTCTCGGCAGGGCTCATGCCTTCTCTGCCTGGGACGTGCGGCTCGAAAGGGTATACGAGAGATTCCTGAAGGAGCGGATGGACCTGGTACCTATCCCTACACAATCACGCTTTAAGCCCCCTCATGCAAGGTGAATAGGCGCTTATCCCCGGCTTAACCTTACAGGCCGGTTCTGAGCGCTTCATAAAATTGCCGGTCGATGTGTTTTTTGATCCTATACTGGAGGATACGTAACGTTTCTGCCGGGGGATGCAGGGACCCTGGAGGTTGTTCCCCAAGCATTTTCTCTTTCATGCCGGGGAGCAAAAGCTGGTAGACCTCCATCTGGAGGGCCTCGGCGAGTTTCACCATGGTCTTGTCGCTTACCCACATACGGCACCCCTCAATATCGTTCACGGTCTGGGCGGAGAGGTCCGCGGTTTCTGCCAGTTTCTTCTGGGATAGACCTAAGAGCCTCCTTCGGCTTTTGATATTCAGGGACAATAGCTTTCGCAATCTCTCAGGTCCTCCATTCATAGGTTTCTGAGGTTCCTCATAAACGATCCGGTTTAAGGTTACAGGCATGTATTTTTTATGGGCTTAGCCCCCGCAAGGGATGGGGGAATTGTCATAGGGTATACTTTTCCGATGCCGCCGCCATTCAAGGCTCATTGCAGTTTTCTAAAGGTATAATCAAATCCGGCTTTAGTCACCTGCACATGGAGATATGTTTTTGTGCTTCGATAATCTTCGATGGTGATATACTCCACACCCCCGGCGGTTTTAATAATCCGTTTATGGACATGACCGGTAAACATGGCATCACAACGACCCTGCAGCAAGGCCATAATCTTTGCCCGCTCTCGTATATCCGTCATCTGCTGTAAGTCCCCCATACCTTCCACAAATAAATTGGTATGGGTAAAAATAAACACATGCGATCGAGCGGTTTTTAATTCCTCTTCAAGCCAGTCAATCTGTTCTTTTCCCATAGACGCATTAGCCGTATCCAAGATCAAAAGGGTCGTGCTGCTCTCCGGGGTATCAATACGATAGGTCGATGAACCGATGAGTTCTTTCCATACAGACCAATTACCAAAATAAACATCATGATTCCCCAGCATGGGATAACAGGGCACTCCCAGGGTTTGGGCAATTTCAATGAATCGCTGTACTTCTTCCCGGGTTCCGCTCTGGGTAAGGTCTCCGGTGATAACCACAAACTTAATAGTATCATCCATGACCGAGGCTAATTGTTCAAGTCCAAAAGCATCTCTGCCTTCAATATGGGTATCGGAAAGCACCAGGAATGCATAGGCTTCGTCCAGTGAAAGGGCCCTTGCATCGGGACTAAGAAAGTTGAAGGTATTCCGTTCAAAAAAACGGGCATTCATATCATCCGAACCAAAGAGCCCCATGAGGTCTACGGTACAGGATACTAATACCAGGAGGATAAGGATCCCTGTGAGAGAACCAAAGATGGTTCTTTTTCGCATTACCAATGTAATAATACACCTCCTCTGTAGGCAGCCCCATAGATATTAGCCACGAGGCCGACACTGCCGGTCTGTAGTATTTCCAATTCGTTTATAAGGGATATCCTTTTGGTTATATTACCCTGGCTCGTAAGGCCAATCGAATAGGATCCCATATTACCGGATACAAAATCACGGTAGTTACCACTGGTTATACCGATTCTTAATTGTTCTGTATAAAACACATGGACAAAACCGGATATGGCTATGATCGGTTCAAATATCGGAGGGTCCTGGTCAAAAAGGGTAAAACGCAGGGATGGACCCACCGCAATACCTGCCCACTTTCCTTTAACTTCAAGGGCAGGCAGGATGCTATGGATGTGGGTTGTATAATCAGGGATGCCGTTGTATATATACGCCGCTTTTACAGACAAGGGAACCACCGGAACCGGTAAGGCAAAGGCAGCGTTGGCAAAGGTATGGATCCCAAACACCGATCCTACCTGTCCCAGGGCAAGGCCGCTTTTTACGGTAAGCCGCTCATTGAGTTCCAGGGAACCAAAGCAGGAAATATCCCAGGAATAGGTAAACACCCGGGTATATTCAGGCCTGTAGGCAAGACCCAGTTCCGCTTCGGTAATGCGAAGATCAAAACCATAGAGGTTAGACAGCGAAAGAAAGGGTACTACAACAAGAAAACCGGTGACCAGGTATGACCGGCAGGGTTTCCCTGTTTTGCACCGCCCCAGATGGTGCATAGGCTAATCCCTCCGGGTAATCAACCCGATCTTGTAGGCTGCACCCACACTGAGGGTAATCCGGTCTACTCCTTTACTAGCGTCTTTGAAATAGATCCCGCTATGGACATAACCGGCAATGCTCCCCCGTAACGCGTGGATATACCCGCCTATCTGGACCCCTCCCAGGAGTCCCCATGCCTTACTGGCGATACCATCGTTCATCACATCGTCCATGTTTTTGAATGGACCTAGATAGAACTCAAATACGTTGTTATTAGGACGATACGAAAGGGTTGGGAATGCCGATACAACAACAAAACGCTTGGTATACGCTTCGTCCCCTCCCAAATGAATGCCCTCGGTAAACCCTTCGTAATCAACTCCTAATCCCAGGGATAGTCCAAAGGTTGAGTTGGCAATAACCTGTCCATTGAATTTACCCCCCAGGGCATACCCGGTGCCATATCCAAAATGAAGCTGCACATAGAGGATCTTGTATTTCCATGTTTCATCCATGAACGTAGGCCCCAGCAACCCTGCTAAGGTTGCGTCGATTCCTATATCCGTGGTATAAGGCGCTATAAGCCACTCCCCGTCTATATAGTCCTTTGCTTCTATGGTATAGGTATAATGAGTGGGGCCCTTTTTGATCAAAGAACCGGAAATAACGTAATCAATTTCATTATCTTGAATGATCGCTCCTATCTCCCCCTCCAGGTCGGCATTCCCTCCGGCCAATGCCTCAAACCGCTTCCAGTCTGCCGAATCGAGTTCAGTAATAGCGATTCCTTTATTAGAAAGCCTGATCTCTCTCAAACCGTACTGCAGACTATCAATCACATGCTTCGATAGGGCCTCGGTTTCAGCCGTAAAGAACGTAACCGCGATTCCACACTCCCTATTCTCTCTCGTAAGAACCGTGTTGAGCCGCTGTAGGGTAGCCGCAATCGCCGAATCCAGGGTGCTTACCTTCTTAGCTTCTTGGGAAAACCCTAAAACCGTACCGATACAAAGTAGGAAACCCGCCCATACCGGTTTCATCTTTCGCATTATCATAGCGTAACCTCCTGTTCATTACCTCATGCTTAGGATATGCTCTGAAAGAGCCGTATTAAATTTACTACCGATATCATACCTAATCAGTTCACAGAGTACCGTAAAGGCCCTGCTTTCTGTAGGCTGGGCGCTGCCTTTATAAGGTTCATACAATTCGAAGAGTACGCTATGGTCATTCGTATGTATCACCCTAATGCCTATGTTTCCAGAAACATAAAAACCCCTTTTCGGCTTTTGGAGCTTAAAATTAGTAAACTCTATGGTTACGGCATAATCCGCAGTGCTTACACTCCCGTTTACCTCGGTATATCCGCTTCTCGTGATAGATTCATTGATCATTTTCCGGATATCCCGCTCAAGGCTGGTGAAGTCAGAAAATATCCCCCTATAGAAGTGGTTTTCTATGCTTATGCTAAAACTTGACCGGGAGGGTCTTATTTCTTTCAGGCCCAGCAGATTTACTAAGAAGGAATTCAACCGAACCACGGCCGCCCGGTGTCCATGAATTTCCCTGGTGGTAAGGTTTACAGCCTGTATCTTCATCTGGTATAGATCCCCATACATAGGGTCGATGGAACCGGAGATAGTAACCTGGGCACCGAGTTCCTGTCCGGTTTCCGGTGCCGTTCCTTCTTGGGCGTATCCCTGATCATGGCGGTCTTGTTCCTCATACGCGATTTCCAAGTGGTCCATATCCCGGTCAACTACGGTTACCCTGCCACTGGTGATAACCGTGGAGACCATTTTACCGACAATATAATCGGATATCTCCTTTTTATGGGCTTGGGTAAAATCAATCCGTACCCTGGAATCAAGGGGCAATTGTTCGATCAGGTAATTCACCGAATCCCTAATTGCATCATCCAAGGGTATCACCTGCTGCTGAGTAAACCCAAAAACTGCAGGTACCCACAAGAAAATCCACGCTATTACCTTTTTCATCTTACTGTTCCTCAGATTTTCACTATTGAAAAGCTAAGCTGTACTTCCACCGAGTGTACTGTCCATACAGACGGCCTTACCCCCTGTGAGGGATAGCAAGGCCATCTATAATCCGCTTATTTCTTACAAGCCAAGCATCTTATTTATTTGGTCGTCGGTCTCTTGGAAGGTTTCTTTTATCACGTCTCTGATCGTTTCCTGGAGCGGCTCTTTCAAGATATATCGGGCGACCCATACTTCATTATTTATCTGATAGGGGCCTAAGGATTGTGCCCCTTCTATGGTTTGCTGCACCTTGAGACCTATCCCTTCATTGAATTCGGCAACCCGTTCGGTTTGACCCCTTGCTTCCTGAGCAGACACAAAATCCTTGGTTATGCTCGCTACCTCGCTTTGGATGTTTGCCGCCAGGTCCTGCAAGGCGAGGGTTCTTGCCTGACGCAACGCATCTGAGGTTCTGGGCAGTTCCGATATGCCCACGCCAATAATGGCCTTATCACCATTTTGAGCGATCCAATCGTTGATCTCAGGGGGATAGAGATTACTCCCCGCCGGAGCAGATGAAGCAGGACTTCCACTTCCGCTCTGCGGAGCGGTTGCACAGCTTCCCAGCAAAAACAACGCCAGTACCGCTGATACCAAGACAACAGCTTTTTTGTTCATTCTTGTAAGCCTCCTAAACTTAAGCCCTAAAGGACCTAAGTTCAAACATATTATTAACCGTCTATACAGGCGGCTAGTTCACCAATGGTGTTCTTCTCTAAATAATCTTCCAGATATCGAAACCCTTCACGATACGCCCCGTCCCAGTCCACACGGGATCCTTTGCGTGCTACAGGAATGGTAAATGAATGGAGGACCCTTCCTCCCTGGTTTATCAGTCTTAATGTGGCGCCGATCCGTACAAAAAGACCTGCCGGCAGGGTTTGCTCATACCCCGTGATTTCACCGACAATACGGTAGCGGGGGTCCTGCATAACCACCGTATACCCGTGTTTTTCAAGCAATTCTCCCAGTTTCAGTTGTACCCCGCTTTCCCTATCCCCTTGAATATGGATATCAAACGTCAGATGAACCCGGAAGTTATGGTATTCGGCGATGATCCTTTGGGTAAATTCAAGGATTTCAGCGAATTGCCCTATCGAATTCACTATCTCGCCGCACGCGCGGATATCCGCTTCCATTATCTGGGCCAGTAAAAAAGCCTGTCTTATATACCTATACCTGAAGAGGGATTCTTCCTGTTGATTTCCTTGAGCAATTAACGTATCAATAAACATCCGATTAACATCAATGCGCTTTTTCCATATTTCCAGAGATTCTTCTTTGTCAATATACCCGACAATAAACCATTCCTTATCCGTTTCATTGTACCAGGGCACCGTAAAGCGAATCCCCCGGAATTCCGCCATGGAATTAATCCGGGTAACATTTTTTTCTTCGATTTTCCGGGATTCCTGCAGATATTTCCCTTCCATTACCTGGTTATAGTGGAGGATCAGATCGTTCTCCACCTGGATACTGCTTTTAAAATAGAGGGCAATATCACTCATGGCGGCAGCTTTAGCCTCCCTTTCATTGCTTCCTATACCAAGGGCGCTTATGTATTGACTCTTCGGATATACCCGGTTTGGATCAGGATACCAGGAAGGCACCGCTGCAGCATAAACGCTGATTAAACTTATGGCCGTGTAACTAAGTATCAGAATATATTTCTTGCTCATGTTATCATTGCCTCTTAATTAAGTATCTTGTTGTATAAGCGGTTATACTTACTGCCCCTTATTTCTGTGGTTATGGAACTCAAAATAATACCGGTCCTTATGTCCACGATGCGAATATTGATGATGATGGAGGTATTGGTGCGTTTTGTTAAGGTTCCGACTACTACCGCATCGGCCCCCACCATTTCTCCAAGGCCTACCGCAGTTTTCTCGTTTATATATCCTGAAGCCTGTAAATCAAGTTCATGCATAATCTGGTTTATCTGCTGCCGCTCAACCACTTTAAGCGCAGGGTTCATGGTACTCAAATAGGTGATGGATTCATCCATAAATTGCTTTCCGAGCTCACTTACTCTTCCGTCGCTATTTAAAAAATCAAGAACCGCGAGGCTCAGATACCCCTTTTCTTGAATCAACTTCGCCAACTGTCTTGAGACAGCATCCGATTGATTGTTACCGGTGGAGCTATCCTGGGTAAAACTAAAAAATACAAGAACCCATGAAAATATTCCCCATAGAA
Organism: Treponema sp.; assembly: GCA_031288495.1. GTDB lineage: Bacteria > Spirochaetota > Spirochaetia > Treponematales > Breznakiellaceae > JAIRLU01. The sequence continues at coordinate 18,267 of JAITRH010000229.1, forward strand.
CTATTTTCTTCATATATCCATCCACTCCTTTTTTTCTCTATTTATCTGCAAGAGAACTATTTAACGGTTATACGAAACAAAATATAGTGAACAAAATACAACCACAACCATGTTGTAAAACCAGAGAATGTATCACGTTCAAACATTGATCTATTTAGTACCTGCAGAGGACTCTGTTAAGGGAAACATACGTAAGGAGAAGCGTAAATTTTTTGAGCAGGGTAATAAATAGTTTTAGCACTACCTAACGGGGGGGGGGGGGGGGGGGTAAAGGCAAAAATTAGGATTCATAAAACCGTCCTTGCTTTCAAATTAAAAAAGGCTACTTAAAAAAAAACTTAAAAAA
>JAITRH010000247.1 GCA_031288495.1 Treponema sp.
TACCTGGACCTCCATGACTGCCGTTTTGAGCAGGAAACCGAAACCATAGTCCGTGTCCGGGGAACCACATTTGTGCCCGGCGTCGTCGGTGGCGGAAAGACCAACACGGTCAAACTGGAAGGGGCCAAGCCCATCGGGTTCCGCACGGTATCCATCGCCGGCTGCCGTGACCCGATCATGATTTCAAAAATCGACGCCATCATTAAAGGCGTGGAAGAGCGGGTAGCGGACAATTTCCGGGGCACCCTGGAAAACTACCGGCTGCGCTGTAACATTTACGGCAGGGACGGGGTCATGGCGAATCTGGAGCCTAAGGCAACCCTGGAAGGGGTGCATGAACTGGGGATCATCATTGAGGCGGTGGCCCCCAGCCAAGAACAAGCGGATACCATCTGTTCGTTTGCCCGGTCCACCATGCTCCACTACGGCTATGAGGGCCGCCGGTCCACTGCGGGGAACCTGGCCTTCCCCTACTCGCCCAGCGATTTTCACACCGGGGAAGTCTACGTGTTCAGTCTCTACCACCTGTTAGCGGTGGAAGATCCGGCCAGCCTTTTCCGCCGGGAAACAATGCAGGTATAAAGTAAGGAGTAAGTAATGAAAATAAAACTCGTGGATATAACTGAAATCATCCGGAGTAAAAATTCCGGCCCCTATGAGCTTACCATCGATCTGATGTTTTCGACCTTTGACTGGTATCAAAAGGTCTGCGCCGCGGGGGTAATTAACGAAGCGCTGGTGTGCAGGTTGTACAAAATCAACGCCACAGACATCATCAACATCATCAACTTTGATCCTGCCAAGGCCATCAAAGTAACCATAAAGCGGCCCCTTTGTTCAGGGGACATCGGCGAGACCGATGTGTACGGCGCCCAGCAGCACGCGCCCTTTCTTCATGTGGAATTTGAGGTATAGGGCTTAAAATGGCGTATCATTCGGATCAGATACAGAAGAGCCACCTCTACACCGTGTTTTTTGCTCCCCGGGGCTTTGAACGCATGGCGGAGTTGGGATTCCAGATCGCCCAGCAGTACCTCAGTCCATTCGACAAACTCATAGGCCTTGTGGGTCTTGCCAGTTCCGGCAAAAGCATGATGATCAAGGGGATGTTTCCGGGGCTTGAACTGGTAAACGATGATGATGGCGTGAACATCCGGCCCCTGCCCCTGCTTGACGTAAATGAAAACCAGACGGGTTTTTATACCGCCCATACCTACCATGTGGACATCCATTTTGAGGCGGCCTTTACCCAGATGCACGTTTTGGCCACGGCTGTTAAGGACGCGGTTACCCTGGGTAAACGAGTGGTGGTGGAACATTTCGACCTCCTCTATCCCTTCCTGGGGAGCAACGCAGACCTCCTTATCGGCATCGGTGAGGAGGTAATAATAACCAGGCCCACCCTCTTTGGCCCCGAACCTGCTGACATAGCGGATATGGTGTTCAAGTCCCAGCCCATAAGACGGCAGATCCACAGCGTCGAAGACCTCTGTGAATATGTTATGCGCAAACACGGCATGACTTCCCTCTGTCTCCACTCGGATGTGCGGCACGGTTTTATCCTCAGTTTCCTCGAAAAACCCGATCTGCCTATAAGCCTTGACCAGGTGGAACAGGAAGTGAAGGAAATTATCTCCGCGGGCGTCTCTATCTCCTTTCAGGACGATATGCACATCCGCATCGGGGAGGAATCGTGGATCTGCCACGGCCCCCGGATGCATGTACGAAGTACCGCAGAGATTAAATACTTCTCTCTAAACAAGGAGTTCATCACGGATCCCATCAGCGGCCGCTGCCTCCTTGTCGGGGTGGTAGGTGAACATGGTATGCAAAAAATCCGGGATTTGAATAAAATTTAGGTATACTATGAGGATCATTGAAGCGGAACGGATTACCGAATCGGTAAAGCGGCTCTGTATCAAAGCAAACCGGGAACTCCCTGAGGATGTGCGGGCATGTCTTCGTTCCTGCCGGAGCGCGGAATCCTGGCCTTTGGCCCAGGATATCCTGGACAAGGTAATCGCCAACTTTGAGCTCGCCGCTTCCCGGCAGGTTCCCATCTGCCAGGACACGGGGATGGCCTGTGTGTTTCTGGAAATCGGCGGAGAGGTTCATATCCAGGGCGACCTCTCCGCCGCCATTGACGAAGGGGTACGCCAGGGTTACCGGGACGGGTATTTGCGAAAATCCGTAGTAGCGGACCCCTTAAACCGGGTGAACACCGGGGACAACACTCCTGCTATGGTGTACCTTGATGTGGTGAAAGGCGACCGTCTAGGCATCACCCTAGCACCCAAAGGATTCGGCAGCGAAAACATGAGCCAGATCAAAATGCTTCGGCCCTCTGACGGAGCGGGGGGAATTATGGATTTTGTGGTTTCCGTTGTGGAAGCCGCAGGCTCCAACCCGTGCCCTCCTCTTGTGGTGGGCGTAGGCATAGGCGGGACTTTTGACAAAGCCGCCTTGCTGGCAAAAAAAGCCCTGCTTCGTCCCATAGGGGGAAGGCACGCCACGGCCTGTTACCGGGACCTGGAGCAAACACTCCTTGCCAAGATAAACGCCTTAGGCATCGGTCCCCAGGGTTTTGGGGGAGCCGTCACCGCCCTTTCGGTAGCTATCGAAACCATGCCCACTCATATCGCAGGACTCCCCTGCGCGGTGAATATCAACTGCCATGTGACCCGCCACGCCCGGGAGGACCTCTGATGGAACATCATATATCCCTTCCCTTAACCCGGGAAAAAGCCGCTGCCATCACCTCCGGGGACATAGTATACCTCTCCGGGGACCTTTATACTGCGAGGGACGCGGCCCACAAGCGGCTTATCGAACTGTTGGATGCAGGCAGCCCCCTTCCCTTTCCCCTTGAAGACCAGGTGCTATACTATACCGGCCCTACTCCCGCTGCGCCGGGTCATATCATCGGTTCGGTGGGGCCCACCACGAGTTACCGCATGGATGCTTACACCCCCCGGCTCCTTGAGTTAGGGCTTCGGGGTATGATCGGTAAGGGGAAACGTTCAGCCGCAGTAATTGCGGCCATGCAGCAGGCCGGCGCAGTGTACTTTGGCGCCATCGGCGGCGCGGGAGCCATGATTGCTGATTGCGTCAAAGCCGCGGAACTTATCGCCTTTGAAGACCTGGGACCTGAGGCAGTCCGTCGCCTGAGGGTGGAGGATTTTCCGGTGGTGGCGATCATCGACAGCCGGGGAAACAACCTGTATATATCGGGGCCAAAAGCCTATCTAGGGAGCCGCTGATTCCTAGCCCCGGGATAGGGAAGATTTTCTTGATCCCCTGGGGATGGGAATAATGGAAGAACAGGTCAAGTGGATTACGGTATGGGGCAGGATAAACGCATAGCATTAGTTCATTGGTATGCGCAATACCGCCAAAGAATTTCTTGAATTTTTAGAAAAAACATTGACAAGACGTTTTTAATAGAGCAATATATTTCAGGAGGTTCTTATGAAAAGAAAAATACTTAAATTCCTGAGAAGAATATTGGGAGTGGAGGGCCTACAAGTAATAATAAATGCCCAATTATTCAGAGGAATATTTGAAGATTGTGAATGGTTGAAATATAAATCTTTTGCTCCAGGCGGATGGGCAATGGATAATGCCGCTTTATATACCTTATTTTGTATTATTGATTATATGAAACCTCGGAATATATTAGAATTTGGGTTGGGGCAGAGTTCAAGAATGATACATCAGTACGCAACATTTTCTGAAAATGTTATGGCATTAACCATCGAACATGACAATGATTGGATTAATTTCTTTTGTAATAGTATTCCAAAAGGTGTAAAAATCAATGTAAAACAATTCGATAAAGGATTGGTTAATTGTAATGGGTTTGAAACATTAACTTACAAAAATATTACAGAAATAATACGGGGGGGGGGGGGGGGGGTATTATTTAATAATCGTTGACGGTCCATTTGGAAGTAAACGTTATTCACGTTCACAGATTATTGATTTTGTAAAAGGTGGTATGCCGGAACGGTTTTGTATATTTATGGATGACACGGAGAGAGAAGGAGAAAAAGACACCATAAGAACCATTTGTGAAACACTTGAAGATGAATATACTGGAGAGAAGAATCAACATACAGTGATATGTTCAGAAGATCTAAAATTCTTAACATCATTAAGGTAAAAAGTGCGGTACTGCACATGACAGGCCTGTTTACACTTCGCTGCCTGACCAATGGCTCAAACGGGAAGTCCGGGACCTCCTGCTCGCCCATACCAACCCGGTGTACCTCGGTGAGGACTTCGCCCGTTCAGGAGACCTTACCTGTATCTTCTGTGATGAGGAACTGTCGGACGGCAGCTTATTAACCTTTCTGGTAATCGAATTACGGAATGTGTCCTTCTCCCAACAGTGGCAGGTTATTAAATATGTCATAGACACCCTACCGAACTTGGGCAGCGCTTCCTTCGATTCCCGGGGGAACGGCCAAATGATTGCCGAGCTTGCCGCCCAGGAATGGCCGGGTACGTGTACCAGGTGATGATCTCAATCAAGGGGTATGCGGAAACCTTCCCCGGACTCAAGGGTCGCATGGAGGACACCACCACCATCCTGGAGGCTCCCTGTATTCGGGATGATTTCCGAGTGGTGGGGTTGAAGGCGGGAGTACCCTTTGTCCTTGAGCAAAGCGGCGACCCCGGGAGCGGCGTAAGGGTGTACCGATTCGATCTTCGGGTATACCGTCACCCTTGGGGGATTTTTCCCTCCCCCAAAGCCTTACCCCGGAGCGCCTGGCAGCTATTTTGAACGACGTAAAACGCGGGGAGTGTCCGGCCGAATACCTGGAACTTGCCCAGGACATCGAACTCAAAGACCTGCATTACCGGTCCGTGCTTTCTACCCGCAAAGACGCGATAACCGGGCTTGAAATCAAAGTTGTCCCGGCCGGCGAGGACAAGCGCGGCATGGAACTTGCCGGTGCGGTGGAGCGGGATATTGTAAAAAATACTGCCGCAAAACTGTACTCACTGATCCGGGATATGCTCGACGCGCTTGCCAAGGGTTTTTCGGTAAGCGAGATAGTTTGGGATACCGGCAAAACCCCCTGGAAGCCAAAGCAGTATAAATTCCGCGACCCCCGCTGGTTCCAGTACGACAGGGAAACCGGAAAAACACTGATGCTGCGCGCCGCCCTGGGAAACGAACTGGAACCGCTCAAGCCGTTTCATTTCGTGGTACACGAACCGCATCTTATCAGCGGAAACCAGATTACGGCGGGGCTGGCGCTTCCGGCCCTGTATTACTGGATGCT
>JAITRH010000248.1 GCA_031288495.1 Treponema sp.
TAGCCCTGTATGGCCTTGATGAGCAGGCTTAAATCCGGGGGCATACGCAGAGGAGATCCGGCGGCGTTTTGTGCGGAGGCCCCATCCTTAAGCCCATTACCTGTTACCAGAGAAACCACCACCGCATCCCGGGGGATAAGGCCCTGTTCCGTAAGTTTCTTCAGCCCTGCGGTACCGGTTACCCCTGCGGGTTCGCCAAAGATCCCGCTCGTAGCCCCCAAGAGCCGCATGGCTGCAAGGATTTCCTCATCTGAAACGTTCACCACGAGCCCCTGAGATTCCCTTATGGCTCTGAGGGCCTTTTCACCGTTTCGCGGAACCCCCACCGCAATGCTGTCCGCCAGGGTGTTCTCCTCCATCCACGCAATGGCCGCGCCCGTGGCAAAGGCCCGGTTTACCGGACAACACCCCGCAGCCTGAACACTGATGAGTTTAGGGAGGGTCTCAATGAAACCCAAGGCATGGAGGTCCTTGAACCCCTTCCATACCCCCGCAATGGTACAACCATCCCCCACCGAAACCGCCACGTAATCCGGGGCCTTGAACCCCAGCTGCTCTGCAATCTCAAAGGACACGGTCTTCTTCCCTTCTGAAAGATAGGGGTTGATCGCCGCATTGCGGTTATACCAGCCCCAGTGCTCAATAGCCGCAGCGGAAAGCCGGAAGGTATCCTCGTAGGTCCCCTGGACGCTGATAACCTGAGCGCCGAAGATCAGGAGCTGGGTAACTTTACCCTGGGGTGCCCGCTCCGGTACAAAGATAACGGAGGTAAGTCCCATAGCCGCCGCGTTCCCCGCGAGGGACGAGGCCGCGTTCCCCGTAGAAGCACAGGCCACCGTAGCCACCCCGGCATGGACCGCCCGGACCACCGCAATGGCAGAGGCCCGGTCTTTGAGGCTGGCCGTGGGGTTAAGGCCGTCGTCCTTGATGTAGAGCTTTTTAAGCCCCAAAAGCTCCCCCAGTTTCTCCGCCCGATACAGCGGGGACCAGCCCACCCGCAAGGGGCTGAGTTTACTTCCCTCGGCTATGGGAAGCAGCTCCATATACCGCCACAGGGAATACTCCCGCCGGTTCATGAGCTTTTCCCGGGTCAACCGGGATTTGATATACCGGTAATCATAGAGGATCTCCAGGACCCCGCCGCATTTCGTACAGGTATAGGTATGCTCCCCCGCCTCATGTTCCGCGCCGCAGGTAATACACACCGCCCCGATGATATTCTTTTCTTTGCCCATGTTCTGTATCCATCCTTGATCGGGCTGCTCCAACAGGGGCTTCCTCGGCGCCCCTGTTCCGAGGATTGGCCCTGAGCCTTAAACCCCTTCGTGGAGGGGTCCCCGCTCTTGATTACAGACCTGCCAAGAGGCCGGTCCGCGCGTTAAATGCCCTAATCAGGGCGTCAATTTCCGCTGCCTGCTCCTGCACTCCCTGGAAGGACCGTTCCTGGTGATACCACTGGTCCTCAAGGGCTTCCGGGGTCTTTCCCTGCTGCTCTACCCAGGTGTAGTACTTCAGGTTATGCAGCTGCTTGCGATCCCTATAGGAAAGTTCCCGCATCGCATCGGTCCGGATCCCCTGTAAGCTGCGCCCGAAGTCCGCTGCGGCGGTACGGGTCTTGTATTCCCCATATTCCTGTCTGAGCTCTTCAAGACGGGAGCGGTACATCTCTACCGAATCGGTAAGCACCGTGGCCACCACCGCATGGGAAGAAAGTTCATAATACTTGGCAAACTTGATGGCGCACAGCATATTGGCAATACCGGAAATCCCCATGTAGGAAAGGGTTTCCACCTGCTCAGAGCTCAAGCCCGCTTCTTCGACTAAGTAGGCTTTACCGGCCTCCTCGTTGAACAGCCGAAGCAGGGCGATGGGGTCCGCGTCGTCGATGGCAATCACGAGGTCGGTGTTCTTCACATTATGCACCCAGGGCACATGCTTGTCGCCGATACCTTCGATCCGGTGCGCGCCGAATCCATTGTTGAGGAGGGTTGGGCATTGCAGGGCCTCCCCCACCGCGATCTTACTCCGGGGGTACCGCTGCTTGAGGTAATCCCCGCTCCCCAGGGTCCCGGCGGACCCGGAACTCAGGCAAACCCCGGCAAAGGTGTCTTGTGCCCCTTTGAGGCCCTCAAAGGCTTCGGCTATGGCCCTTCCGCTCACCTGGTAGTGCCACAGGTAGTTCCCCATTTCTTCAAACTGATTGAAGATGATCACATCCTTCCGGGTAGCCTTCAGTTCATGGGTCTTGTCAAAGATTTCCTTGACATTGGATTCGGTCCCTGGGGTGGCGATGATTTCACCGGCCATGGTTTTAAGCCACTCAAACCGTTCCCGGCTCATGCCTTGAGGGAGAATGGCCACCGAATCCACTGCCAAGAGCTTGGAATTAAAAGCCCCGCCCCGGCAGTAATTACCGGTGGAAGGCCAGACCGCTTTTTGGCTTGAGGCATCGAACTGTCCGGTTACCAGCCGGGGCACGAGGCAGCCGAAAGCGGCCCCTACCTTATGGCAGCCTGTGGGGAAAAACTTCCCCACCATACAGATGATCCGGGCCTGCACCCCGGTGAGACGCTGGGGCAGCTCAATCATGTTGGGCCTTCCGTAAAGCCCGCCGGCGGCTTTGGGCTCATTTTTCCAGCTTATTCTGAAGAGGTTCAGGGGATCCACATCCCACAACCCCATGGTTTTAAGCTTTTCTTTGACGGCTTCCGGGATCTGCCCGGGGTCTTGCATCTGCGCGAAGGTGGGGATGATAAGCCCTTTCTCCTTAGCCTTACGAATGTTCTTTTCCAGAACCGGTTTATTAAGGGTTAAATCGATCACGACGGTTACTATGCTCCTCCTCATGTGCTTGTTAAGGTACACCGGTATTCCGCTTCTGTAAACCCGCCTGTACCGGGCGGTGGGTTTTAATACCCATGACAGGCCGTGGGAGGGAGCGAGCGGGTCGCCCTGGGCCCCAGGGGGTTTAATATCCATACGCGTTTATTTAACAAAACCTTAAAAATGTGATAAGTGCAAGAAATGAGCGGGGAGAAAGCAGGTTTTACGCGGGTGCTGTCGGTCATGCCTTCCGTGTAGGAAGACAAGGTAAAAGAACCCGGAGCATTAGAGCGGGGACAGGAAATAAAGGGTGCCTTTGATTTACGGCGGCGGGCCACCTAGCCCCAGGGGTTGGGGTGAACTAGCCCCAGCATTCTGGATGAACTAGCCCCAGCATTCTGGGCCACCTAGCTCCAGGGGGTCGGGGCCTACTAGGTCCAGGGAGTCGGGGTGAACTAACCCCAGGGTTCTGGACCACCTAGCAATAGGGAGCCTATTCCACCTAGTAATAGGGGGATGGTTCCAACTAACCCCAGCGTTCTGGGCCACCTAGCTCCAGGGTTCTGGGTAAACTAGCTCCAGCATTCTGGGGAACTAGCACTGTTCACACGGTAAGGGGCTAGAAAACAAAAGAGGTTCTCTCGGACCGGAGGTCCGCGATTACCCAGAGTAACTAAATTACACCGCTTGTTCGTCCAAACAATCCGCTTCATCGGTGTGGGGTTTTAGCCCATATGCATTTACTGAACAAAGCATTAAAAACATGATACGTTCTGGATATGAGAGGGGAGAAAACAAGTTTTGAACAGTTACTGCCGGTCATGCCTTCCGGGTGGGAAGAGAAGGCAAAAGAACTGGGGGCGTTAGTACGTGGACGGGAAATTAAGAACGCTCTGATTTACCGCGCCTTGTGTTCTTATACCTGACCGAAGGGAAATCCTTTAGCGGGACGGCGGCATTGGTACACCTTGCCGGTATGTGTTCGATAAGCAAGAAAGCGGTATTCACGAGGTTTCAAAAAAGCGGGGAATGGCTGCGGTGGCTGTGTGAAAAGATATACCGGAATAACGAAGCGGTTGGGGAAGCGCCGCAGTGGCTGGGAGGGAAGAAGGTATATCCGGTAGACGCCGGCGACGAACCGGTACACGGGAGCGACAAGGCAGACTACCGGCTGCATTACGCGACAGGGCTGTTCGACCTGGGGATGAAGGAAATGGCGCCGACCGGGACGAAGGAGGGGGGGAAGGTCGGTAATTTCAAGAGCTTTGGGGAGGGGGATATGTCAAGTCCTGAAATAGGTTGTCAGATTTTCATGCAACTCTACGGTGCATTTTTTCAGGCGTTTCATAGTTAAGGGACAGATGAGGCCGCTTGATGTTGTACAAAAATACCGCCTCATCTATCGCCACCAACGCCTGCTCTTTCCTCAGAAACGAACAGCCAAGCCCGTATTCCTGCTTCAATATCCCGTT
>JAITRH010000012.1 GCA_031288495.1 Treponema sp.
TTCGCATACTTCCCGTTGGCCACATCCTCTACCAGCCGGAGCTTAAACGCCTCGCTGTACCGTACCACTTCTTTCATCTTTCGTCCCCTTATATGACAACTTTAAACCAGGACGTGTCATTTAAAGAGTTCTTCGCTTATCGGATACAAGCGTTTGGTTTCTTCCATAGGCCTTTCCCCTCCGCTTGTATCCTATCATGGTCCGCTCTGTGTTTCAACCTTTTCTAACAGTGTCTAGTAAAGAATAGGCCTTGTTCCGTTCTACTCGGGGGTCTGGATATGCTTAAAAAAGTTAATTAAAGGCGGTATGGATTGATTGATCCTATTTCCTCTCCAATTTGTCCTTTATCGGCTCTTTCCTTGTTCTCCTTCACCCTTTTTATATGCGCTCGCCCTCACCCTCTGGCAGGGTTACCTGGTATTTCTTCGACATATATCCCCTCCTCTGTTCCTGGTTCCTCTAGCATAGGATACTTTTACCACTGTTACAATCGTGTCTGGATACAAGTTGCGTGAGGCCTCCACAGGCTGTTTGTATGGGGAAGGCATCAAAATTTTGCTTACTTGTATATGCTTTTAGTATATACTTAGTAGGGGAAGCTAAAGAATATGATACAAGTGTTATTTTTTCTGAGATTCAGAACACAACTACGCCGTACCAGGCCGCACTTAACCTTCCAATTAGAAAAAGCTATCGTTGAGGCCCTTGAGGCATCGGGAGGAACGGTGGAACATAAACATCGGCTCATCACCGGATACTTTGACAAACATGCCCTGGGAATCTGGCTTAATATCCTTACCCTTCTTGAAGGAATCATCGCCTTACTGGATAGGGCCGCTTCAGAATTATACGGCTATTCCCTGATCGTCGGTGAAAATCTTGAGGATTATGAACAGGTATGGATCGGCAATAATCTGGCGGCTAAATCAGGAGGCACCCGAATTTGGTGCGACCCTTCGGTTCAGCCGCTCCTTAGCCCGTATGTGGACTTTGAAGCCCTTCCCCCGGAAGCCCTTAAGGGTCCGGCGGGCCTTGCTGAAAAGCGGGGCGCGGCGGCTTCCTGCATCACCGGCTATGTCCAGATTAAGCACCTGGGGACTCTTGGCCGGTGGAATCATGAGGGTATACCGGATACCTCCAAGAGCCGGGATAGCTTCCCGGTGCGGGACAAAATTTTGCACCTTATCCGGTATGGCGCCGCTAAAAATATGGTCCTGGCAGGGCCCGCGTTCATGGGAAAACGGGAGGGGCTGTACCGTTTCTGTGCGGAGACCCTGGGGGACATTCCCCCGCTGATCCTCCGTTTCGGTTCCCGGAGCAGTGTGGGGTATCTCGCGGACATCCTGAGCCCTTCCGTTCGCGCGTTCATGGAGGGGCCTGTTCAGGCTGAACTCCTTACGGAATTGGATGGCCTCCAGAGCCTGCTGTTTCGTGAACGCCTTATGGATGAATATTCCCGGTATTTGCTGCAGAAGGGGAGCCTGTTCTTTAAAAAAGTGGTGTTGGCCTATATCGCCGCGGTGCAATACTGGGAACGGATTCCCATCCTTATCCTGGAAGACATCAATGCCGCGGATGATACCATGACCCACCTGGTACTGGATGGCTGTAAAGCCCTGGGGGATAAACCGGAGCTCCACATCTACGGTACCTGTTCCTATAACGAGGCCCCTTCTCTTGAGGCGGCTTCAAGGGTTCTTAAGGAAAGTACCGGGATGGAACAGCTTACCCGGTCCCTGCGTTCGTGGGAAGGGGTTTTCCCCAAGATCCTGCGGTTTCCTCCCGAATATTACGGGGCCCCGAAAAATCCTGAGATGCCCCGGGACTTATGGGAAGTCGCCTATGCGGCGGCCCTGTTAAAGCCCTATTTCCCCGGGACCCTCTTCCCCCGGCTCTTTCAAGAGGAAGCCAGTACTTCGGCTATGGCCTTACGGGCCTTCACCATGCTTTCCGGGCTCGGGGTCATTGATGTGATCGAAGATCCGGTGCCCCGGATCCCCGGCTTTACCCGCCTCGCGGAAACCCGGCTGGGGGAACGAACAGAGCATATCCGCCGTTTCGTGAGGAACCGCTTACTGGCCTGGGTGTTGCGGGGAAAGCTCCGTGCCTGTTTCGGCATGCTGGAGATTTTGGCTGCCTTGGATGGCCAAGGGGATGAGGGGCTTGTTTTGAACGCCCTTTACGGGGATGTCATTACCGGAGCCTATCAGGGAATAGAACAGGCCATCAGGGAAAACCGCTTTGAGGCGGTGGTGGGTCCTAATAAAGGGCCTACCCTTTTGTATATTTTTACCACCCTCAAAGCCCTGATACATGGGAATGAAACGGAAATTCAGGAGGCCTTCATAAAACCGGTTCCCCGGGCAATCACCTTCTCAGGACATAAAATTCAGATCCTGGTGAACCTTACCTGTTATTATCTGGGGATCAAGAACCTGGATACGGCCTTGGAAACCATAAAGGACGCCATGCTCATAGGGCAAAAACACCGGCAAGGCATCACCCGGGTGTACCGCTTGTTTTCCCTGGTGAATCTTGTCAAGAACCAACTGGACGATGCCATAGATTATATATCCTTTGCCGTTGAAAATGCCGAACGGCTGGAACAATTTGACGCCTTAGCCGTGTCCGCCTATTATGCCGCGGTTATCCAGTTCCTCTTCGGCAATCTTTCCTGGGCGGAACAGCTTGCCCTCAAGGCAGAACAAGCGGCGCTCAACTCAGGACAGGCTGCGTGGACGGATCGGATCCGTTTTTTCCGGGGAAGGCTTCGTTTTGAAATAGGGTGTTATCAGGATGGGCTGCATATTTTTAAGGCCCTTAAGCACAATCCCGAGGCTTCCCTATCCCCGGAAGCGGAGCGGATCCTGGAGGCATGGATTTACCGGACCACGGTATACCTCGGAGGGAAGAATCAGAAACCGGCCTCCCCGGTACCGGAGCCGGGACCGGAGGTTCCTTCCCCCGGAGGGGACGCCTTTCTCTTTGAAGTGGAGGCTTCTTATATCAACGGCGATTACCGGCGGACCCTGATGCTCACCGAAACGATACAGGTGCAGTCCCCCCCGGGGTTTCTGTATACCGAGCGGCCCGATTGGCGCAGCGGCTTTTCCCAATGCGAACTGTTACTCATAGAGCCCCAGGAACTCTGGGAACGGATGCTCCTTACCTATCGGGGCCTTGCCCTCTGCCGGCTTTCCGCCCCTGAAACGAATCGGGAACCGGTCCTCAAGCAGATCCAGCAATTCCTCCGGAACGACGTGCTCCCGGGCCGGGATATCCATGATATATTCTATGGTTATGCCTATTATCGAATGCTCAAGGAATCGGATGCCCCGGAGATTGATTTAAAAACCGCGGTGAGCATGGCTTTTAAACGGTTACAGCACCGGGCCAACCGTATCGAGGATCTGGAGACCCGCCGGGTTTTCCTGAACCTCCATTATTGGAACAACGCCTTGAGTATCGTTGCGAAGGAACATAAGCTGCTCTAAGACCTACGGCGCCTGCCTCCGGGTACCTTCAGCCGTGACCTTAGCGTAGGGGGGAAGCGGTTGCCGAAATCCACCGGTACAACAGGCTGCTAGTGCAGGGGGATGACGTCGGTTAAAGCCGCGGTATCGTATGCCTCATCCCATGCCCAGAGCGCGACTCCTTTGGCCTCGGCGGGAAGATCCATCGAAGCCAGGGACCCTTGCAGGGTTTTGACCGCAAGGGTGGTGATAAGGCTCCCCTCTCCATCATAACAGATCAGAAAATGCTCCGGGTACCGGGATGCAATAGTATAGTTCCCCTCATCTACCTGCAAGCGGGGAAAGGGATAGCGGGGCTCTGCAGGGGCGTCAAAACTAAAGAGCCGCTCGGTCTGCGCTCCTCCCTTGTTTATCAAGACCGCCCGGTATTGCCCCCGGGGAAGGGACGGTTCCCCGGCCATGGCAATGGCCCGGCTCCCGATCCAGGTTTTGTCCCCTTCCTCAAAGGTAATCCAATCCGCTGCGGATAAACTCCAGCGCAGCCCTTCCCGGTCATGGTATAAGTATAACTCCTCCAGATTTTCAATCCCGTCATCATCCTCGGCGATCACAAAAAAGGAAAACCGTTCTTCTGGACGAACCGGCCCCTGATAATAGACCAATTGCATGATGCCGTAGGGGATCCTCGGCTCAGTCCGGGAACAGGATCCGAGCAGCCCCAGGGCCAATACACACCACCCTGCCACCCTCCGGTAAGACCCGGAGGACAAGGGCATCATCAAAAGCCACAAAAACATAGCATACCTCACCAGTATACCCTCATCATCCCTTCTTACGGTAGGTTTATCAAGCACCGGGCAGGGCGAGCGCATTAAAAAAGGAGTAAAGAAGGGATAAAAAAAGCCGATAGAAGTGAGATTGGAGGTACGAATGACCCCCGAATAGATCGGAAGAAATGCTATCCCCTCATCGAAGTTATCGTCATCACCCTTTTGGCGGTGATGGCCTTTGCCAAGGGCTGGGAAGACATCGAACTATACGGGAAAACCAAGGAAGCATGGCTGAAGCAGTTGTTCCCCTTGAAACACGGTATCCCCAAACATGATGTATACCGGCGCGTATTTAACCGGCTCAATCCTGTGGACATTGAACGGTGTTTTATGGGTGGGTACGGGCGATAAAACAGGACAGAGAACGGGAGGTTGTCGCCATAGACGGGAAAACCATCCGAGGAAGTTTTAATGCCCGGCAGGGGAGTAAAGCCATTCACCTGGTCAGCGCGTGGGCAACCGAGAACCGGCCGGTGTTTGCCCAGGTAAAAACCGAGGAAAAGAGCAAGGGAAACGAAGTTTCCACGATCACGGCGATACCGACCTTGTTGGAGATGATAGGCCTGAAAGGGTGTATGGTAACCATAGACGCCGCGGACTAAAGTCCGAGGGATGTCGGTATAAAATAGCGAATCAGATAGTCAA
>JAITRH010000061.1 GCA_031288495.1 Treponema sp.
GGGAACGGCTCGGCAATGCGGGCAAGTCCTATTGGGTGGTACTGCGATACCATTGGGGATGTATTGGCCGAAGCCCGGAAAAGCGCGGAGGTTACCCATAATCACCCGGAGGGCATTATGGGGGCCCAGGCGGCCGCGGCCGCCGTTTATCTGGCCCGTACCGGGGAAAGCAAGGATGCAATCAAAAGGTTTATGGTTGACGCCTTTGGCTATGATCTTGACCGGACCATTGATGCAATACGGCCCGCTTATGATTTTGACGTCAGTTGCCGGGGGTCGGTGCCGGAGGCGATTATAGCGTTTCTGGAAAGCTCCGATTTTGTAAACGCCGTGAGGCTTGCGGTGTCCATAGGCGGCGACAGCGACACCATCGCCTGCATCACCGGGGGAATCGCGGAGGCCTTTTATCAAACCATTCCCGATCATGTCGCCGAGATGGTTTTTCTTATCCTGGGGCCGGATTTAATGAAAGATGTGGTAATACCCTTTTCACAAAAATACAGAAAATGATTTTTGGGGGCCCGTAAACTTTTTTGAGCCGGCCAAAACAGCGCATAACCGAATAGTAGCGCGGTACCCCCGCAGCGGCGGCACACGGCACGGTTCCTCTTCCGGCGTGTCTGAGGAATTGGGCAAAACTATTTTTGCACCATTCCTTAAGGACTTCGCTATCTTGAGCGCGTCTTCCCGGTCCGTCTTCTTCCGCCACCGCCGGAGTATCCGTAAGTCCCCGGGGTTTAACGGAAGTACCCTGCAACCCGCCTCCTCCTCAAGCGGCTGAGCCGGCATATTCCCGTATTGGCAGACTTCATAACCCCCTACATCGCTTTTTCGCAGCGGGACCCCGCTTAAGCCTTGGAGCGGCCACCCGCTGAGCCTTGCTTCGGCGGCCGTGGTAATTACGAGCTGTGCCGGGGTCTGCCGGAGCGTTTTCCCCGGCCGTTCCCTCCAAACACGGAACAATCGGCGCCGGCCCCTGTATCCCGCAGGATACAGGATGCCCCTTGTACAAAACATCATAAGGTATCGGTGGACCCCGTGGAACTCACCTGAGTCGACCAGGAACCTTCCTCTTAGATTCCGGTGAAGGGATAGGCTGGGGAATGGAAGGAGGAGGATGGCTGTTTCCTAAACCGGGCCACATAGAGAGGACCCATACCGCCGCACACATCCGGGAGCATGATCCTTCCCAGGGCGGTTTTTTCACCTTCCGGGAAGTCCGGGGCATCCGGCAGGACCTCAGAGGGGTACTTTTTCAAAAGCCGGGCAGCCACTCCGTCGTTTTCCTCCTCGGAGATGGCGCAGGTAACATAGACGAGGGAGGCGCCGGGCTGTAATACCAGAAAGGCCGCGGAAAGCAGGGCCCATTGCCGCCGGGCAAGAAATCGAGGCCGGGCCGGTTTCCATTGGGCCAGGGCCTGTACGTCCCCCAGGACATGCCGTTCACCGGAACAGGGAACGTCCAGGAGGATGCCCCCGAAGCGGTTACGCTCCTTTTTTCTTCCTCCCAGGCTCGCCGCGTCAAACCCTGAAACCGCTACCCGGCTCCGTTTCTCCGGATCCAGATGCTCCTCCAGGACCTGCAGGAGCCGCCGCCGGCGTTCACGGGAAGGCTCATTGGCCAAGAGGCTCAGCTCCGGTCCCATGGCAGCGGCCAGGACGAGGCTCTTGCCCCCAGGAGCGGCGCAGGCATCCAGGATGAGCCCGGTATCGGGGAACCTGAGGGATTCCGCAGCTACTACCGAGCCCCGGTCCAGGCTATAAGGAACCCGCAGTCCCCGGGTAAAGGGTATGCGTACCCACTTTTCAAGCAGGCTTTTTCGGAGGGCCTCCCACCGATCCCGGTAGATCCCCTGATAGTAGGCTTCAAAATAGGGGTTGGAAAGCAATCTGTCCGCAGGCTTACCGTCTTTTCTTCTGAGCAAAGGCTTTCATTTTTTGCAGGGTTTCTTCTGAAAGGAGATGTTCCATTTTACAGGCATCTTTTTCCGCGGTATCCGGGTTCACTCCGATAATGTCCCGCAGAAACAAGGTGAGGAAATTATGGCGATTCCGAATTTCCGATGCCTGCATAACCCCTTTTTCAGTCAAGAAGACCCTCCGATACCGTTCATGCTCTAATAGTCCCTGTTCTTCCAACACTCTAAGGGCAGTCAACACCGAAGGCTTGGAAACACCCAGCCGCGTTGCAATATCCGTTACCCGGACTTCACCCTCATCGGACAGGAAACTCACCATCTCAAGATAATCTTCTAAGGACTGGGTCATATATTTATATTGAAGGATTTACCCTGATTTGTCCAGTAATGTTTAGCCTAAATCAGGATAAACCCCCGGAACCGGGGAGGAGGGCTCGCTTACTCCGCGGAAATACCCGCCCCCTATGGGGCGTACTCCTCCCGGGCAGGGGCCGTTCTCAGAAAACAAGCGGAACGAGCCTGTCCCTGGTACGCCGCGGACGATGTATACCCCTGGGGAGGGCGAGAAGCCCTCCCATACCCCGGAAATTTTCTATAGGTGTAGGCTGAAGTACATCCGCAGCTCAAGACGCTACCGGTGAACCGCTCTCTGCCGCATCCACGCCCAGAACCGGCGGGGAAGGGCGGTCCTAAAGGTCCGCGGTTTCGTATCCCCGGGCAACACAAGGCTCAGGCTCGTGGCATGGAGCATGAGGCTTAGCCCGGAAAAACCGGGATCCCCTGTGCCGTAGAGGGGATCCCCGAGGATAGGATGCCCTATATGGCGCAGGTGTACCCTGAGCTGGTGGGTCCGGCCGGTTTGAGGGCCCAGGACCAGCAGGGAATGGGTTCCCCAGGACCGGATTACCCGATAGCGCGTGAGGGCGATCTTGCCCTGATCCGGGGAAACGATGAACCGTTTTCGGTCCCGGGGATCCCGCCGGATACGGGTCTCAATGGAACCGGAAGGACTTGCTAAGGAACCGCGCACCAATGCCCCATAGCGTTTGCGCACCTTCCGGGTTTTGAATTGGTCTGAGAGAAAGGCCAGGGCCTCATCAGTATATGCGGCAATGATCACCCCGGAGGTATCTTTATCCAGACGATGCACAATCCCCGGACGAAAGGCTTCCCCGGCCCACAAACCCCCTTGATGGAGCCGCCTGAACAGGAGGGCATTGGCCAGAGTACCTCGGTAGTTCCCCGCACCGGGGTGCACCACCATACCTTGCGCCTTATTAAGTACCACCACCTGTGCATCTTCATAGATAAGTTCCAAAGGGATATCTTCAGGAAGGAGAAGCCCCGGTTCCGGATCCGCCCAGGTAAGTTCCAGCCGGTCTCCCTTTCTCACCAAACGGGATGGTTTTACCTCTTTTCCATTAAGCTTTATCCCTAAAGCCCTGGATTTAAGCTGTGAACGGGTAAGCACCTGGAGATACTCCGCCACATACCGGTCAAGCCGCAGGGGACCGGGAAGGGCTGCTATGATACCGCTATACGAAGGCACTCAAGGGACCTCCCCTGCAGAGGCAGGTTCCGGGTTTTCCGCGGCCAGGGGCTTTCGTATGATGATCGGCACCTCTGCGGGCAGTTGCTTCAATTCCCTGGCCTGTTTGGTCCGCTTATAATGGAGGATAAGAAAATCAATCAGGGCTAACACCACCGAACCGGTCGCCGCCGCCGTAAGGGTGAGGAGTTGTTCATCCTTGGTCAAATCTATCGCTCCCGCGGTAAAGGCCTTGAGGGGCCAGGGGGCATAATGGATATCCCAATTATGGGTGGCGCTGCGATAGGTATCCACGAGGGTGAGGGTAAAAAACATGGTAAAGGGAAAAGAGCCAAAAGCAACGATCTCCCCCCGCCGGAGATCCTTCACCCATTGGGGAAAACCGGCGGTATCAAAGGCCGCCGTGGCCTGCTGCGCAGGGGTAGTGGTTGTTTGGGCCTGAACCGGCAGGAGCGCCCACCAGCCCAACCCAAGGGCCAGGGTCAGGATCCGCTTCATGGGCCCTGTTCCTCAAATAGGGCGGTTCCTATTCTGATCAAGGTGGACCCTTCTTCGATGGCAATTTCAAAGTCCTGGGACATCCCCATAGAAAGGCAGGACCAATCACCGGAGGGGAAACGGGAGGCCAGTTTATCCCGGGCTGAAACCAGGGACCGGAAAGCCGCGCGAATCCGGGCCTCCTCATCGGTATAGGGCGCCATGGTCATGAGTCCCCGCAGGACCAGCCCGGGATAGGAGAGGACCTTTTCCGTAGCCCGGTAGAGCTGTTCCTCATCGGAAAAACCGCGTTTCGTCTCCTCCCCGGTATGGAACTCCAAGAGGATCCCCAGGGGCCTATCCCGCTGCCTGGTCCAGTTCCCCAGTTCGGTGATCAGCGCCTCCCGATCCACCGACTGAATACCCTCAAAAAGGGAGACCGCCGCCTTTACCTTATTCCGCTGCAGGGAACCGATGAGGTGCAGTTCTGTTTCAGGATGCCGCTGCTTAAAGGGGGTAAATTTTTCCACCCCTTCCTGCACCCTGCTTTCCCCAAAAAGCCGGATCCCCGCTTGCCAGACTTTCTCTATTTGCTCTATGCCCTGAAACTTCGACACCCCCATGAGCTGAATCTCAGCACGGTTCCGGCCGGAACGGTTACAGGCTTCCCCTATCCGTTCCCGTATACGCTCCACCGCATCAATGATAGCCATACTCGTCTCCTGTCTGCATACTATAGCGTTAGGGGATAAACTTCCCCAGCCTCGGGCAGGACCCTCCTCAAGGCGTGTTTCCGGGCCTCTCTCCTTGGGCTTTCAAAGGCGGCCCTCATCAAGCCTGATGAGCACCTTTTGAAAGGGCCTCCCTTTTTTTAATATCTTCTAATACGGCGGCCAAGGCAACAAAGGCTTCAAGCTCCAGGGCCTCGGCCCGTGTATTCCCCGGTATACCGCAGCGCTCCAGCGCCTCCCCGGTAATATGCGCCGCTTCCGCGCCTGTCCATGCTCCCTGGGGAGCAAGTATATAGGAAACCACAAAACCGTATAAGTTATGCGTAATGGTCTTCCGCCGGGAAGCAAAGAGCCCCCGCACAAGGGGCCTAAGCCCCGGGGGATATGAACGGGGATCCACATCGGTACGGAGATCGAGCCTCAGCCCCTGGGAGTCCACATGAGGAACCGGATAAAAGGAAGAACCCTTCACTACCTTGAGGGGCGTAAGGGTATAGGCAGACCTACAAAGCACGGAAAAGGAGGAGTAGTCCTTTGAACCGGGCTTTGCCCCCATACGCCGGACCAGTTCCCGTTGGAGCATTACCACCATACGGGTAAAGAACCGGTTCCCTTCGATAAAATCCCCCAACAGCCGGGAACCGATGGTATAGGGAAGGTTCCCCAGCAGATAGGTTTCCTCCCCGGCCTTGGGCCAGGTTTTAAGGACATCCCCGGGGACAAGGCAAAACCGGGGATGGGCTCCAAAAAAATCCGTTAATACCCGGATAAACCCCGGATCCAGCTCAAAGGCCTTGACCCGGAACCCCCGTTCCAAGAGGCCCCAGGTCATGGCCCCGAGGCCGGGGCCAATCTCCCATACTCCCTCCCCGGGCTCGAGGTCCAACGCGTCAAGGAGGGCCTTCCGGGCCCCCGGGTTAATCAGAAAATGCTGTCCCCATTGTTTGCGCATCCCGAGACCGCGGGCATCAAGGAAGGCTTTAAGCGCTCCGGGAGCATCGTAGTTCAGGGGACGCGGGGTAGGGCTTGTATGCAAAACCGCGTCAATCAAAGGGGGCAAGGTTTCTCCTCATTACGGTTTGCCTATGGCTCAAAAACATGCAGGTTCCCGCTATTCCCAAGGACAGCACCGCCGTAAGCAGGGGATCGGAAAGAGGTATCCCCGGAACCTGTGCAGCCAGGGAGACCAAAGGCTTGAGGATATCATACAGGATTGTCAGGATTAGCCCAAGGCCGTTTCCCGGCAGGATCCGGACCGCTAGAGCGCCCAGCATGAACAAGCTGGTGAGGGGTACGATAATAAGCCCCGCGAGAATTCCCACGGGTTGTAAGGTTCCAAAGAACCCGGTTGTCCCCGGGGCAACGGCGATGAAGGCCCCCAGGGATGTGGCCAGGGGCTGAGCGATGACCTCAGGGATCATACCCCGGATGCATGCGTGGATGGCCCTGCCGATGAAGAGGATCCCCCCCAGGGCGAGATAAGACAGGATAAAGGATACGCTCAGGCCTGACTCCGGGTAGCGCATGATCTGGATTAAGAAAGCCATACCCAGCAAGGATATACTGAGGGAGGATGCCTGCTTTTTCGGAAAGGATCCCAGGACCGCCAGGGTTCCCAACAGATACATGATGGCGGCTCGAGTCAACGACGGGAGGTTCCCTACCATGTATACATACCCCATGATGCCGCAGCCTCCAAGCAGGGCGGCGGCTTTGATTCCTAAGAGTTTTCTGAGGAACCAGGCAAGGCCCCCCGCGAGTATGGCCAGATGCATCCCTGAGAGGGCTAATACATGGGAACACCCGGCGTACTGGTATGCCCGGGAGAGTTCCGTATCCAGATTATCCCGTACCCCCAAGAGCAGGGCTTCTGCCAGTCCTGCCCAGGGATATCCGGTGAATCCTTCCATCAGGTTCATGCGTCC
This sequence comes from Treponema sp., assembly GCA_031288495.1. Lineage (GTDB taxonomy): Bacteria > Spirochaetota > Spirochaetia > Treponematales > Breznakiellaceae > JAIRLU01. The sequence goes on from JAITRH010000061.1 coordinate 6,602, forward strand.
CCGGGTCCTGAGCTGCTCCAGGGCCGGGGCAGGTTCCAGCAGGTGGACCGACTGCGCCAGGAAACACTTCTCCAGGGTGGAAGCGGCCTTGGTCCTGGGTTCCAGGGTACGGAGCGCCCCTTCCAGGAACACGTCGCTCCCCCTGCCGAAGGCCTGCAAACGGGGGATAGTCCCTTCGGGAAAAAACACCAACAAGGTTCCTCCCGAAGACGCCTTGATTCCCCCCGGCCCGGATACCTGTTTTAACGCCAGGTACCCCATACCCCGGCGATCATGAAAGGCCCGGGGATCCTCCTTGAGGGTCCCGTAAACGGCCCGGACGCGGTCTTCCGGGATGCCGAACCAGACCGCCGGTACCCGGCTTCCCGCGCTCAGGCCCACACTCATGCCGAGGGCCAGGGCAAGGCTATATACCCTGTACCGGCGTACCCTTTGGTACGTTCTCTGGGGCTTGCCGAACAGCCCCGGATCGTGGGCCAGGACCTGTATGAGGCTCACCAAGACGGCCATGAACAGCAGTATCCCCAGCATCCAGGGAACCCTATCCTCCTGAGGGAGGAAACAGAAACCGTAATAGCTTATCGCCGCTCCCAGGGCTCCATACAGGAGCGGCGGCGGTGTTGGTAAGATTTCGAGCATAGATACCTTCTTGGGTATAAGGCATTACCCCGGGGCCTGCTTTGATAGGGAAGGTTCCACATCCTTCACGCAAGAGGTATGTATCTTGTAGCAGAGATTACAAGAACCCCTGTCTCGGGGAAAGGGTCTAGAGATTGCGAACTAAGGCTCGGCCCGGATTACCCTGCTTGTTCGCGCTCAAACCCCCGTAATCCTCTGCTATTCTGTCAAGCAGCACGCCCCGGTTCTGCCAATCGTATAACTTTGTAATGACGCAGCTTCTTTTCCCCTATTGCCTCATCCATTCCACGGTACTATGCACGCCGCCTCAGCCACAGCAAGGCCGGCGGCACCATCCTATCGCTGCCGCGCTCCCGCCGCATACCGCTGCACGGTCTTCCCGCCCCATCGCCCCGTTCCTGTTCACGAGTATGAGCCGGCCTATATCAGGGGTCTGATTAAGCCTATATCAGGGATCTGACCTAGGCTATTGGCGGGGCCGGATACAGGTTATAGGCCGCGCGGGTTTCACCGTGCAAATGCCGATGCCTGTATCCTCAGGTTAGGGTGGAGACGGGGCTCCCCTACAAAGGGAACCCTGTCTTGGAACCGTAGACACCGCTGAGGGCGCAGGGTATGCTACACCTATGGCGGTCAAATCACGCATCATCCCCCTGCTCAAGGAATTAAATACCGGTATATACGAGAAGGAAGAGGCCATAGCCCTTGCCCTGCTTACTGCCATAGCCGGGGAAAGCCTGTTCCTCCTCGGCCCTCCAGGGGTGGGCAAGAGCCTCATTGCCCGGCGGATGAAATACGCCTTTAAGAACAGCAGCGCCTTTGAGTACCTGATGAGCCATTTCAGTACCCCCGATGAAATCTTCGGCCCCGTATCCATTGGGAAACTCAAAGATGCGGATAAATACGAACGGATAACCAAGGGCTACCTTCCCGAAGCTTCCGTGGTTTTCCTTGACGAGATCTGGAAAGCCGGTCCATCCATTCAGAACGCCCTGCTTACGGTCTTGAATGAAAAACGCTACCGTAACGGTGAACAGGAAATCCAGGTCCCCATGAAGCTCCTCATTGCCGCATCCAACGAACTGCCCGCTCCGGGGCAGGGCCTTGAAGCCCTCTGGGATCGTTTCCTCCTGCGCCTTCCCATAGAGGCCATCGCGGATCCCGCATGCTTTAAGGCCATGATTACCCTGCCCCGGAGTTTTGATGGGGCGGCTCATGACCCGGTGCCGGAAGAACACAAAATCACCGAGCCGGTTTATGAAGCCTGGAGTTGCGGCATTGATGGGGTTACCCTTCCGGATCATGTGTTTCAGGTACTCCTGTATATCCGATCCGGCGGTACCCTGCCGGGGGAGGCGCCTGAACAGGATAGAGCTCCTCCCCAGGGAGGGCTTAAGCCCGCATCGGATCGCCGGTGGCGGAAGATCCTGCGTGTATTGCGGACTTCGGCCTTCTTAAATGATCGCAGGCAGGTGGATCTCATGGATTGTTTCCTGATTAAACACTGCCTTTGGAATGATTCGCAGGAGCGTGAAGCGGCGGCCCGCTTGGTTCACGCGGCCATTGAGCGGCAAGGGTACTCCCTGGATTGCACCGGGATCCGGCAAGAGCTTAGGGCATTACAGGCTGAGATTGCCCAGGAAACCAGGCGTATTCAGGATACCCGGACTGAGGTTTTACGGCTTATTCCCGGGGACTATTACCGGATCACCGGTGGGGATGCCCCGGAACGGTATATCAAAAAACAGGATTTTGAGGGCCTCACCCCAGAGCCCGAAACCCTGCCCCTGTATTCCCGGCAGCGCCTTGCCGCAGGCTACCTGAGTCGCAACCGATCCGCCCAATTACAAAAAGGCTCGGGGGGCTTTAGTATGCTGGTAGACGGCATTGAGCAGGACATGGAAACCCTGATGATCCGGCAGGCAAGCGCCCGGGTGAGCCGGGGGAGCGGCCCTTTTCAGGTTGTGATAGACGGAAGGGAATGTACCCTGGATACCATGCCTGCCGGAGACAAACGGCGGATAAGCCGGAAGCCTTCTCAGGCCCTGGAAAGGGCGTGGGATACCCGGATCCAGGGTTTTTTGGACTATACCGCGGGGCTTAAAGGCCGGCTTAATCAGTACCGGACGCGGGAGTACAAGCATTGGCGGATGAACCTGTTTGTACCCCCTGTATGGGCAAGCCTGGTGGAGTCCCATATAGCCAGGGCGCACAAGGACCTGGACAAAATTGAGGTGGAGATCCGGGAAATCCAGCACGCCTATAAAACCCTCACCGATGAAGAAGTGTTGCTCCGGTAAGCACGAGGGCTGATTGCATACCCCGCGGCAGGGTAAAGGAGGCGGGAGATCCGGCGGAATCCCTTCTATCAGTTTCATAAATTCATCCAGTTTGGTGCGGTGGCAGACCGGCAGGGGAGAGCCCGGATTGCCGCTGCCATCTATGGGTACTTGCTGGATCAACCGGGAAGCGAACAGGGCCTTGGGGATCTCGCTAGAGGGGATACGGGCAGGTTTGGGCCAATCATCAGAACCATCCTATCCAACCAGGGGATGCGGGAACTCTGCATACAGGACGCCGTGAGTGCCCAGGAGTCTCCCGCAAGAAAGGAAGGGACCCTGAAACCCTTGCTGGCGGAAGACCTGACTAAAGCAATCCTGGATTTCATCAATACCGCTCAAAGAAGCATACAAAAAACCGAAAGCCCCTTTGCCGCGGAACAAGGCCTCTTGGCGGACTTTGCATCTATAGAAGCAGGGGATTTCCCGGATGTCTGGGAAGGACTAGCCCCGTTCATCCAGGAGACCTATGAGCCCCAGGAATTGGATACCGCCTTTTATACCCAAGAGTTTCGTCAAAGCCTTGTGCCCCTGCAATCCAGGCGGAAACGCACAAGCCCCTGGGCATCATCCCGCTTTGCCGGGGTAAAAGAGCATTTTACCGAACGGTGGGCCGCCTTGCTTTCCCGGAAACAAGGGGCCTGGGAACAGGAATGGCTCGAAACCCAGGGAAAGCACCTGAGGGAAACCCTCCATCAACAGATAGAGGCGTATAAACATATGGAAGCATTGTTTAACCTCTTTCCCGGCGATCCTCGGCGGCTGTGGGACGTGAGCGCCGCAGGGGCAACGGTTAATTTTACCGTGCTCCACGCCTATGCGGAACTCCTTGAACGGGACCCCCTTGTCCAGGACCTGGCCAACAGCCTAGGAAGGCACCAGAGCAAGGCCTGGGCAGCAGCGCCGCTTATAGCAGCCAAGACCCTTGAACCGGAACGGTTGGTGGAACAGGCAAGTAAAGGAGACCTCATCGGGGTGCGGGAAAGCGATGATCTCAGCAGCCTCCTCCCGTCCGAAGCAGCCTTACTCACCGATGAGACCGCCCAATGGATATTCTACCAGCAATTCGCGGCCAAGAAACTGCTCACCTATGCGTACCGGCAGGAGTTTTTCTCTCCCCCAAAGACCCTGCCCTGGGCGCCCCAGGGCAGAACGCGAAAAGGACCGGAAACGTCCAAAGGCCCTTTTATCCTCTGTATTGATACAAGCGGTTCCATGCGGGGCATCCCTGAGACCGTAGCCAAGACCCTCTGTTTTGCCCTCTTGAAAATCGCCCTGCAGGATACCCGGGACTGGTATCTGATTTCCTTTGCTACGGGTACGAAGGCCCTGCATATAGCTGAAACCCTCAAGCCTCAGGATCTCATGCAGGCCCTGGACCGGCTCAGTGAGTTCCTGTCCACCAGTTTTTATGGGGGCACCAATGCAGGGCCTGCGCTGCAAGCGGCCCTGGACGTGCTTGAAACCCGGCAGTTTCGGAAAGCGGATGTGCTCATGGTTTCAGACTTTATCATGCCCCCTTTGGAGGAACCAACCCTGGCCCGAATCAAGGCTGCTCAGGAAGGGCAAACCCAGTTTCACAGCCTCTTGATCGGAGACCGGGGAAGCAAGGCCGTAAATCAAGGGGTGGTAGCGGTCTTTGACCACCAGTGGGTATATGAAGCGGACATTCCGGAACTGCCCTAAAATTCCGCCATCATAAGCCAGGCCATGACCTTGGCATCCCCCAGGATATGCTCAATTACCGCGTACTCATTGGGCTGATGGGCGGTGTTGTCCATCCGGGACCACACCAGCGCGGGGATCCCGGCGTTCCGAAGGTGCGCGGCAACGGTACCGCCTCCCACGCCAATGAGCCGGGTGTCTACCTGGTAGATCTCCTTGACTGCCCGGGAGAGCAAGCCTACGAGGGGCGTATCCGGGAGGGTGGGGGTGGATTCCATGGTTTGGACCGGGGTGCAGGTGATGTGTACCTGATACTTGGCCTCAATCAGGGCTTGTATCCGGCGGATCTCCTCATGTACGGTCGTGATGGGATACCGGGGTAAGATCCGCATATCCATGTAAAACACATCTTCCCCCGGGATGGTGTTGATGTTGGGAACATTGGCCTCTTTCTTGGTGGGCTGGAAGGTAGAATAATCCGGCTCAAAGAGGGCATCCCGCTGGGCAAAACGCTGAGAAAGTCCGGTATGCAGACTCAGGGCCAGGTCCGCTGCTGCGAGGTGGGCATTGACCCCCTGGTCAGGCCGGGACCCGTGGGCCTGGACCCCGGTGGTGATACACCGGAGCCACAGGAGGTTCTTTTCCGCGATTTCTATGGTGGCTCCCTGACTATCCCCTCCGTCGGGGATGAGGACCATATCCTCAGGACTGAAGAGGCTCCGGTTCTTAAGGAGCCACCGGATGCCGTACTCGCTGCCCATCTCTTCATCCGCCACAAACAAAAGTTTCACCGTATGGGGGGGCTTGATCCCATGCTTCGCCAGGGCCAAGGCGGCGATGACCGAAGAGGTGAGGCCCTGTTGGTTATCCTCCACGCCCCGGCCGATGAGCCGCCCCTCCGTGTGCACCACGGTCCAGGGGTCGCTTTTCCAGAGCGTCCTTTCACCGGGAGGCACCACGTCCAGATGACTCATGATCCATAAGCGCCGGGCATCGGTCTTGCCGGGAAGGGTGGCCACCAGGTTAGGCCGTTTGCCCCCTTTGGCCTTAGGATCCGGGGCATCGTGCCGCTCCAAGGCCGTGAGGCCCTGAGCGGTGAGCCATGTTTCCAGGAACTCCGCTTTATCCAGTTCTCCTTCCCCGCCAGAAACCGGGGCTATGGCAGGCCGCCGGGTCAACTCGGTTTCCAACTCCACCACTAAGGGGAGGGCCTTATCAATAAAAGTATTAATGACGTGATTCATGGTATCTCCTATCTCCTTTTATATGAATACATCCCTAGGTCAGGGGGTACTGCTTGCGGTAGGCATTCCAGGTGGTCCCTACTAAGGTGTCCAGGTCCGAAAATCGGGCGGTCCAGCCAAGGGTCTCCCGGGCATAGCCCGCGGAAGCGGTAAGCTTCCCCGGGTCTCCCTGCCTGCGGTGGGTAATCCTCGCAGGAATGGGTTTTCCGCTGATCCGCCGGGCGGCCTCAAGAATTTCCAGTACGGAAAAGCCGGTTTCGCTTCCCAGGTTGACCGTGAGGCTGTGCTGGTATCGGCGGATATAGTCCAAGGCAGCCGCATGGCCTTTGGCGAGGTCGCTTACATGGATGTAATCCCGCACCCCGGTACCGTCGGGGGTATCATAATCATTCCCAAATACCTGCACTGCTTCCCGCATACCGCAGGCGGTTTCCATGATCACCGGAATCAGATTGGCGGGGTTCTGTTCAAGCCCGGTGATCCGGCCCTGTACATCGTAACCTGCGGCATTGAAATACCGGAGAACGGCAAAGCGGATCCCTTTAAGCCGTTCATACCACCCAAGGAAGTGCTCAATCTCAAGTTTAGTAAAGCCGTAATAGTTTTCAGGCTTAGTAGGGTGTTGTTCATCTACCGGAAGGTACACCGGTTCACCGTAGACTGCAGCACTGGACGAGAAGATAATACAGGGTATCCGGGCTTCCACGGCGGCGTTCAGGATGTGGATGGTCCCGTTGATGTTGTTAAGGGAATACTTTTCCGGTTTCACCATGGATTCCCCTGCGGCCTTATACGCGGCCAGGTGTATGAGGGCATCGAAGCCCTCCTTGGCAGCCCGAAGCAAGCGGGGATAATCCTGAATATCTCCATGAATAAAGGTTTCCCCGGGGAAAAGATTCTCCCGCAGTCCGCTGGAAAGGTTATCGTACACCGTAACCCGGTTGCCCTGATCCAGGAATTCCCGGGCTACATGACTGCCGATATAACCCGCTCCGCCAATGATTAGTATAGTCATACCTTACCAGTATACCCTAAAACCCCATAAGTTCAATGCCCATGGCGAAACATCTGTACTGTTGTTCCGGGTGTATGCGACATTGGGACGGCAAGAGCCGTGGAAAGGAACAGAGCGACTGACCGAGACGGCTGAACTCCGAGCCGCCGTTAGGCGGCAAGGCGCATACAAGCCTGTTATGCGCCGCCGGGCGTGCTTTGATATGATTACACAGTATTATTTTCTATTATCCAGTCGAAAACCATTTTTTGTTTTACATGGTCAAAATAATAAATTTCTACGGCATCCCAACGCCGATGCCATTGCTCTAAAAAAGCGGCATCTTCCCGCAAGGAAAGGCGCTTATGCCGTTCTTCCGCCGGAACATCTATCAATATCGTTACATCTATTAAATCCGCCAAAAAAGAACAGGAAGAATACGTGCCTTCAAGAATAATGATTTTAGCAGGATTGAGGATTATCTCTTCATTTTTCAGCGGGTAAGTGCCGTCTTCTTGTATGCCGGCAAGGAAATCAAAGGGATGCCATCTAGCCGATACATTGCTGCGAAGCGGTTCAAGCGCCAAGGTGCGTACCTTATTCCAATTAAAAACTTTTTCCATTTTTTCTGTTATAGAAAATGTATCCCATTGGTCATCGGGAATATCCACTGAAAAAAAATCGTCCAACGGCACTATTACGGCCGGCAGCTTGCCGCAGAACAGTTGAGCAATGGTAGATTTACCTGACCCGCTTGCGCCGTCTATAGCCGCCGCGACAGGGCGTGAAAATTTTTCCGGCAAATGCCGCAGGGCTTCTGTTATTGTGTTGATTTGTTCGTCGATATGATTAAGGGCTGATTCTTTCATTTAAGCTTTTTTCATCCTTACATTATATCTAAAATAAATTTTTAAATAATTTTATGTACCTGCGATAATATATTATACACTAATAATTTACTATTGTCAATATTCATAACCATAATACAGGGCGAGCGCATATAAAAGGGTGAAGGATAGCAAGGGAAGAGCCGGTAAAGGGCACATTGGAGAGGGACTATAATCCATCCATCCATACAGCCTTTAATCGACTTTTTTAAGCATATCAAAGACCCGCGAGTAGAACGGAATAAGGCCTATCCTTTGCTGGAGGTGATTGTTATCACCCTGCTGGCGGTCATGGCCTTTGCCGAAGGCTGGGAAGACATCGAAAAATATGGGAAAGCCAAGGAAGGGTGGCTGAGGAAGTTTCTGCCCCTGGAACAGGGCATACCCAAACACGATGTGTACCGGCGGGTCTTTACCCGGCTGAAGCCGGAAGCCGTCTCGTCGTGCTTCATGGAATGGGTACGGGCAATAAAACGGGACATTGAGCGGGAAGTCATCGCTATAGACGGAAAGACTGTCCGGGGGAGTTTTAACACCCGACAGGGACACAAGGCCATCCATCTGGTGAGCGCCTGGGCCACGAAGAACCGATTGGTGTTTGCTCAAGTGAAAAGCGAGGAAAAGAGTAATGAAATCACGGCGATACCGACCCTATTGGAAATGACAGCCCTTGAAAGGCTGTATCGTCACGATAGACGCTATGGGCTGCCGGTATAAAATAGCCGACAGATTGTCGCCGCCGGGGCCGATTATCTGTTTGCCTTGAAGGGAAATCAGGAAACCTTGTATGAGGATGTGAAACTCTATTTTGAGGATGTTGACCTGAGCCATCTGGACCCAAATGTCACCGTTCATACGACCTTTGACGTGGATCATGGCCGACTTGAGAGTCGATTTCATGGGATTACCTCCGATGTGTCCTGGTTTGTTGAATGACACCCTGTCTGGAAGAGTATCAAGTCAATTGGGGTTATTGATTCCAAACGGGAACAAGGAGACAAGGTTTCCCATGAACGACGGTTGTATGTTTCCAGTCTTCCTGCCGACCGTCAGTTGTTTGCGGTCACGGGGCGGAGTCACTGGGGGATAGAGAACTCGCT
>JAITRH010000095.1 GCA_031288495.1 Treponema sp.
GAAGGAAAGGCCGTTGAGGAACTATAGAAGAAGCCGTCATTCCTTAAACATAGTGAGGCTTTCCCAAAACTTCAAGTTTTGGGAAAGCCTCTTATCACGCAATACCGATGGGTATATACTGGGAGGAAATAAACCGTATGAGGATGTGGCCTTCCCTGGTAGCTCTGGGAAATGTGTTAGCCCTACAGGGCGATGGTATAGGCCCCCTGAATCAATGCCGGTTTTCCCAATTCTGTTTTCCTTATCGTGTATTTCATACCTCCTATCGTAACAAGGGGGCAATTTTTCCTTGATAATGTCATGGGTAAGATTATCACCTATGAACTACAGGTGAACTACAACGGCAAGCACGATATTGACATAAAACGTAGTTTTGGTTAGACTACATACACGAGGCCTTTTTAAACAGGCGATTTTGAAAAGGCTATTTCGCAAGTAACTGAGCCGTCTTTCAAAAAAGCGATTAAAAGGGGTTCAATACAGGTGATTGAGGAGCATTTTCAATGGCTGTACCTAGATTTAAAACGTCGAAGGCGAGGACCCGCCGCCGGCAGTCGATTAATATGAAGCTTACCGCCCCTACCTTGGTTGAATGTAGTACCTGTGGAAACATGGTCTTACTGCACCGGGTATGTCCAAAATGCGGTTTTTACCGGGGTAAACAGGTGATCCTGCCGGAATCGAAAGCATAGAGAGGTCTGGTACCAAGGTAAGGTGACCAGAGGTTCCTTAACAGCAAGCTATTAAAAACCGTTCGAGCCGGTAATCCGTAAGGGTTTTTACCGGTAACGAAGGGCTTTTTCAAAACATCAGATTTTGAAAAAAGGTTACTATTATTTTTATTTAGAAGAAGAGGGATATTTCAGATGGATCCATTGTTTGATAAGATAAAAGCGCTGATTGCGGAGAAATTGGAGATTGATGCAGAGAAGATCACCATGGATGCCTCCTTCCGTCAGGATCTGGGGGCCGACAGTCTCGATACCTATGAGTTAGTCTATGCCATTGAAGAGCTCATGGGGATTCAGATTCCCGATGAAAAGGCCAATGAATTTGAAACGGTCCGGGATGCCTATGATTTTATTAAATCTCAGCAGCAGTAGCCCTTGATCCATGAGGATTTCTAGGGAACCACCCAGTCTCCTTAGGGATCCTTGGAAGGTCCATTCCTCCATGGGCAATAGGGCGTTATGGACCGGTTCTTGATGAACATGATGGCAGGTATGGCGAGTCAGTTTTATGGTGAACCATCATTTCAATCTTTTGGGTCGGCTCGACGAGAACTTCCTGAAGTAGATGCAGGAAGGAAAAAGGTATTGACCGCATTTCAAAAGGTGCTGATGATCAAGTTCAAAAGTCTTGGGCTTTTGAATCTCGCCTTAACCCATCGTTCGGTTTCCAATGAATCCGGTCATAAATTCAACAATGAACGGCTTGAGTTTCTCGGTGATGCCATCCTGGGGGCGGTAACTGCCGCTCTGCTTTACGAAAAATTAACCGATAGAAATGAAGGTGAATTGGCAAAGATCAAGTCCGTGGTGGTTTCTGAGGACATCCTTTCGGGAGTTGCTCGGGAATTGCAGATCGATACCCTCCTTTTATTGGGCCGCGGGGAAGACCTTTCTGGAGGAAGGACCAAAAAGGCCCTTCTAGCGGATGCCTTGGAAGCCCTGATTGGCGCTTTGTATCTGGATTCCGGGTATAAGGCGGTTCATACCTTTGTAAGCCGCCTTATGCTTCCTGAGATAAACCGGGTCTTGGATAACCGGCATTATCAGGACTATAAATCGCTTTTACAAGAATTTACCCAGCGTTTACATAAGACCTATCCGGTGTACCATCTATTAAAACGCTCAGGCCCTGAACATGATCGCTTTTTTTGGATGGAAGTCTCGGTCAATGGAGCGCTGTTTGGACCGGGGACCGGCCGAAACAAAAAAAGCGCTGAGCAGGAAGCCGCCAAGATCGCCTATGAGTATTTGGTTAATCGGGAGATGCCCAACGAAACCTCGTAACCTGACCCAAGGCTTAACCGAGAACAATCCCGCAGGGTTAGTGGGCGTCCACCAGGGGTGCTATTCGTCCCGTGGTGGCCTAGGAGCCGGGTTACCGTAACGGTAAGGGGAGTCCAAACTCTTAGTCTTTGAGTGTCAGCTTACATCATCTCCAAAAAAGGGATGCCGATCAGATACAGCCCATCCCGAAGTACCCGAAGTACCCCTTGGGAAAGACCAAGCCGGGTGGCTGCTAGGTCAGGCGCGGCGCTGAGGATGGGGCAGTCGTGGTAGAAGCGGCTGAAGGCTTTGGAAAGTTCATAGAGGTAAGTCGCGAGCAGGGAAGGGTCCATCCGTACCGCGGCTTCGGCCACGGCTTCGGGATACGCGGCCAGGGCCTTCAAGAGTTCCCATTCAGCATCCTCCACCAGCAGTTCCGGCCTCATGGTTCCGGTTTCTTCGCTTCCTTGCGTGCGTTGTGCCTGTTTATGCAGTAATGAAGAAATCCGGGCCCCCATGTACTGCAAGTAGGGACCGGTATTGCCGTTAAAAGCCAGGGATTCCTGGGGATTAAAGAGCATATCCTTCACCGGAGATACCTGGAGGAGGTAATAGTGCAGTGCCCCCAGGGCAATCTTTTCCGCGGTGGCCGCAGCATCTCCCAAGACTTCCTCCCGATCCTTATCCCGGATTTCCTTGAGGGCCAGGTCTTTGAGCCGGTCTAACAGGTCATCCGCATCTACCACCGTACCTTCTCGGCTCTTCATCTTACCCTCAGGGAGATGTACCATGCCATAAGAAAGGTGATAGAGATTTTTCGCCCAATCAAACCTAAATTTTTCCAGGATACTAAAAAGCACCTTGAAATGGTATTGCTGTTCAGACCCTACTACATAGACCAGGCGATCAAAAGGCCAGTCCTGATGCCGGAAAATCGCGGTACCGATGTCCTGGGTGATGTACAGAGAGGTTCCGTCTTTACGGAGGAGCACTTTTTTGTCGAGCTGTTCTGCCGTTAGATCCACCCAGACCGCGCCATCCGCCTCCTTGTAGAAAAGACCCTGTTCCAAGCCTGTAAGGACCTGGGCTTTTCCCGTGAGATAGGTTTGACTTTCAAAGTAATACTGGTCAAAGGAAATCCCCGTACGGCGGTAGGTTTCCCTGATACCCTCCACGGCCCACCGGTTCATCAAGGTCCATAGCTCCACGGTCTGCGGATCGCCGGCCTCCCATTGACGAAGCAGGTCCTGGGCTCGGCTTTCGGCCTGGGGATCCGCCCGGCTCATCCGGTGGAATCGCACGTACCAGTCCCCTACAAAGTGATCGCTTTTGATCCCTTCCGATGCAGGGGTTCTACCCCGCCCCGCTTCTTTATAGGCCAGCATGGACTTACAGATATGAATGCCCCGATCGTTGATGATACAGACTTTCCGCACCTCCGCACCGCAGGCAGCGAGGATCCGGGAGATACTCTCCCCGAGGATGTCGTTACGAAGATGCCCTAAATGGAGGGGCTTATTGGTATTGGGGCTTGAAAATTCCACCATGATCCGGGAACCTTTGAGGGTTTCGGGTCTACCATAAGGAACGGTCTCATCCGCAATATGGGCAAATAAGCGCTGGGCAAGTCTTCCCCGGTGGAGGCGCACATTCACATAAGGGCCTTCCGCGCCATAGCGGTCTCCGATCTCACCAGATCCCTGGGCGTCCAGGGCGCTCACCACGGCCTGGGCTATCTGGAGCGGGCTTTTCCTGAGCAGCTTAGCAAAGGGAAACAGGGGAAAACCCAGGTCCCCCAGTTCCGGGTTCGGGGGCACTTCGGCAATCACCTGGGATGGATCAATACATGCCTGAGCCGATTGGGGCAACAGGGTATTTAAGGCCTCCGCAATCCGGGCTTTCCAAGATTCTTTATAGATAAGCATACGTAGTTCCTTTAAAAACAGTCTTGTGGATGAAAAGCTCCTATCAGGGCCGCCATCGCGGTGTAGGAAGGCCCTTCCCGCCGGAAGGATCCCAGGCGTTCATCCGTGAAGGTACAATCCGTACACAGGGCAATATGCCGTACCCCTGCATTAACCAGCATCCGGGCATTGGCTGCCTGGAGATCCAGGGCGCCTCCCTTGACCACCGGCCCCAAGGGATAGGCCCCATCAGGCCCGCCGAACTCCTGGTCAAAGGCTCGGGCCCGTTCCGGATCAACCTGGTAACAACAGGAACCGATACAGGGACCCAAAACCGCTGCCACCGCTTCAGGCCGGGTATGCCAGCGGGCTTCCATGCGTTGAAGCGCTTTGAGGGCTATACCCGTTCCCCTCCACCCGGAATGTACCAACCCGAAACCGCCGCTTTCCGTATCGTAGAGGTACACCGGCAGACAATCCGCCACGGTTACGGCAAGACACGCCCGGGGATCCCGGCTTATCATCCCGTCTGCGTGAGGCCCTTCACGGGGGCTTTCCGGGTCAAGGACCAGGACCTCTTGGGAATGAACCTGAGTACAGGTAAAAACCTGCCCGGGATCCAGGCCAAGGGAGGTATACAAGCGGCGCCGGTGGAGCGATCCCTCAGGGGTCTTAAGGCTCATCGTACCGGCGGCGTGGGAAGAGATCCCACAGGCCCGATGCTTTTCATGGAACGTAAGGGCCGCCCCATCCATGATGAAAGGGAAGCAGGCCAGGGTTTCTCTCTCAAAGACCAGGTGAAAAGGATACAGATGCCAGTCCCCTCCATCTCCCGTGGCGCCCCCTTCCCCAGCCCCAGGGGAATCCCGGTTATGCGGTGGCCCTGTCCAGGTCGGTAACATCTATATCCACCAGGATCTGCAGGGTTTGATGCAATTTCTGTATAACCTCAACCATGTTTGTGATAAAACTTGTCCCCTTCGTCCCCTTTGGTCCAGATACGGCATGCGTGAGCTGCTCCTCTTGTAAAACAACCCCGGTATTCCGTTCTATAAAACGGGACATATTTGCCAAGGTGGTGTATTTCCCGTCCCGATCTTTACAAATGATCGCTTCTAAAATAGTAAGGAGTCCTTCGATGGAAGATTTCGCCCGGCTTATAAGCTCTAGGGCCTCGTTCGAAGCCTCTTCAATGGCTACCTGCATTTTCCGCCGTTTGACGGAGATCGATACCTCATTACTTCCCTGGATATACCGTTTGCCATAGGCCCCGGAGGGAGAAAGGTTATAATCAAATCCCTTAATCGCATCTTCCAATTTAATGAGGGTGTTATAATGTTCCGTAAAGGCGGTGCGGTGTTCCCGTTTGTAAAAATCTCCGTTCAACAGAATATCCCGCAGGACCCCGTTAATTTCGGTCATAAATACCACCGTATAAAAGGTTAATAAAAAAGAAAGGCTAAAAATACCCGCTATAGGCAAACCATCCGGGTTGGATTCCGACTCGGCATGTTCGAGGAGCCGCAAATGTTTACCCCGCAGAAAGCAGGTGAAGGTTTCAAACAGCTTCTTCCGGCGGCGATCCTGTTGGAAGCTCTCAAATTGTTCTTCAATATGCTTTCTCCAATAGTCTTGAAATACCGCAAACCAATCCTCGCCGCCGGATATGGCCCTGGGTTCCAGGGTTATATCCCGCGTGGCGCAGCGGAGTATGAGGGTCAGGGAAATCTGCCGGTTAAAGGACCGGATAGCCTCAAGGGAATCTTCGGCTTTTACCAGAATATTCTGCAGTTCCACCGCATCATATTCCTGTTCGTTGAGCATAAAAACAAATAGAGATTCTATCAGCGCCATAGAGGGCGGCTCTTTAAAGGAATATAAAATATTGTTTAAGGAGACTAGCTGATCCTGTACCGCCCTCACGGAACAGATTAAACCCTTAATAGAAGGTTCAAATTCAAAGGCCAAAAGGAGCCTATCGTACAGAAAACTCGCCAATTCCTTGAGGCAATATAACGAACGGGCATTAGCATACATAAGCTGCCGCTGTTCTCCGGTAATTTCAGCCAGGGCTTTTTCCATTTCGTGAAAGGCCATCTGCTGCCATTCGAGCTCGCTTATATCCGGATAGGCTTCGCTTATGTGTTGGGGAACCGTTTGGGTCTGCAGTTTGGCATGGATATCCTCCATTTCCAGGGAAAACAGGAAGGCATAAAACGCCCCCTTATCCCGGTGTACGCTGGAATCCAGGGCGGTATAAAAAAAACGGGAACCCTCTTTTAAGTCCGCAAGGGCCTTATGAAACAGGGGAAGCAGCCAATTCCGTTTATAGTCAAAGGAATCTGGAAACCGTCGGGCTATTTCTTTACCTAAATGGACTACCCGGTTTTCTTCAAATACCTTCATGGGGGTGACGGTTTTAAAGAGGCTCAAGATGAAAAACCACAGATGCCGATACCACGGCAGACGGGTGAATTGGTCTTCAACCGTTGCGGGCATACCCGCCGGGTTATCGTGGAGGCTATCCTCATACAAGGGTTCTTTTGAAAAGGTATATTTCTCTGAAATGCTCGCCAACAGGATGTTTCGTTCCTCCGCAGACAGCTCAGATACTAGATGATGGAATGTCCTATTTTCTTCTGACATACCTAGTACTATACGTTGCAAATCAATAGAAATCAACGGCATGGAATGGGTAAAAATGAGCCGGCCCCGGGGTTTGAAATCCCCGGGAGGCCGTCCCCGGCCCCCAGGATCCCGGTAGATACGCACCGTAAGCCCCGGGTAAACCCCGGGTTTGGGTTGGCCGGTCTTTGCCCGGTGGGGGGAGGCACGGGCTTATACGGTACGGAAGGGCTGTTCCGCAGGTTCTTGGGGTTTATAGGTACCTGGGCCGCGTCTCCGTTCCCCCAAGCCGTTACTATCCGTAGGTCCTGCAGGGCCTTCACCATTCCCCAAAATACGGTCATAACCGTGGGTTCGACCGAGTATTTTAAAGAAGAAAAAGCCGCAGATGTACGAGGCTTTTGGAATGAAAAATCCCCCTAATCTGCGGACCCCGTGGAGCTCCCCTTATGAAGGTAGGATTAGCCAATCAGGGAACTAAGCCTATGGTGGCAAAGCGGTTTCCAAAAACCCTTGGGCGGTTTTTCGCGATTATAGGGGCCTTTACCGAAGGCATTCCTCTTAAGGACCCGATATTGCTTCTCCGAGTCGAATGCATCCTGCTCAGAGC
>JAITRH010000115.1 GCA_031288495.1 Treponema sp.
GGGTAAGGACGCGCCAAAAAAGCCGCGGAATCCCAGGAAAGGGCATAGGGTTGTACCCCACGGAATCCGAATTGGGGCCCGCCCTTGCTCGATATGGACGCCTTTGGCACGGATTTCACGGGTTTTGGACGCCGGTCAAGCCTACAAGGCGGTTTGGGGAAACGATACGGGAATAAGCGCCGGAAGTGAAGCCTCCCATGCCGGGTAGTGTGCGAAATATGTGGCTGACTTGGTAAAGAGCGTGATAAAGTATTATCAGTAAACGAATTATAGTGAGAAGAAACAGTATAGCAATATATTCCGCACACCACCCCCATGCCGCCCCTATATCCGGTAAAACAGTAAAGAGACGGAGCATAAGCCGGAAAAGACCCTCGGTATGACCGCTAAGGATAAAAGCACAGGAATTTTCACGGTGAAACCCGCGACCCTCTAGCCTGTATCCGACCCCGCACAGAGCCTATGGGTGCATATACCCATAGGCTTGGTCTGACCCCTGACACAGGCTGGGGCTTACGATTGGGCGGGATGTATCGAGGAACAGGCTGCTAGGGCTTACGTTGTATCTCCGCGATGCGCCACGCCCCTCGGTAGTAGATAAGCCGAATAAGATCCCTCCGGGAAATGCTCCGGGGAAAACCGGCTTCTTCAGCGGTTTCGGAACCGGTTTCCCTTTGTCCCGGATCAGCCGGATCCCGGAAACTTCCCGGCAGCCATAGCAGGTACGAGGCCGCAAAGGATACTTCCCCATCCCTTTCATCCTGGTCAATCCCCTCAAGACGCAGATCAGAAACACCAAACACCGTCGCCTCCGTAGGGGGGGAACCGGCATCGATCCATTCCTGAGCAGATAGTACCGCCGGTATGGTTCTTTCGTAGGCCTGGCGAACCCGGGTGATTACAAAGAAATTGGTAACCATGCCAATATCATCCCTTCCGGTCTTTGGCATAACACAGGCGTCCATCTGCAGATGATCCAAGATTCCCATGGCATGATAATAGGTCTCCACCACCTCCTTCGGCTCCATCCCCTGGGTATTGGGCCTCTTTGCCCGGTCGGAGATCACGCTGGTGATTATAAGAACGAGGCTCAGGAGGGCAATGGAGATCCCCCCTATGAGGGGGATGTTCCGGTGCATAAACCGTCTGGCCTGTACCCGCCGGGTACGCTGTTGGATAAACCGCGCTTTTTCACGGGTGAGCCGCGCCTGTTCTGCGGGATCCATCTCATGCAGGTAGGATGCGGCGGCAGCGGAACCGGGAGGCCCGAGCAGGCCTTCTAAGGCGTTCAGGATTAAGGAGGCCGTGGCGGCGTGCTTTTCCTTACAGGGGCTCAAAGTCCGGCTTATAAGAGCGGCCAGGTCCGTATCTAATCCAGGAGCCGCCAGCGTGAGGGGGAGAAAAACCCCTTCCCGCATGTCCTTATAAAGTAGCTCCAGGTTCGGATTGGGGAAGGGCGGCGAACCGCAGAAAAGCCGGTACAGCATGGCCCCGGCGGTAAACGCCGTCCCCGCAATTCCTGAGAGATCCGGATGCACATACTGCTCCACCCCGGTAAACCATGGTTCCGGTCCCGCCGCGTTGAGGCTGTACCGGAGGAGTTTTTCTGGAGGGAAGAGGATAGTCCCCTCAGGCCCTAGTATGGCCCCGGCAGGCCAGGGAACAGGAAGACGCTGCCGGGCTTCTAAGCAAAGACATGCCCGGATCCAATACCGCAGGGCATCCAGGGCCTCGTCCTTTCGGGTATCATCCGTAATGAGGATATCCAGCCTTTCTCCGGTAAAGGCTGGTCCCCAGATACCCATGGTTCCGTGCTGTTCCCGTATTCCTTGGGGTTTCCAGGGTGTCCATGAACCATCTGGGCTGACCGTGAGCCCTGATTCGGTGATAAGATGGGCCAGCTTGAGCTGGGCAAAGGCTTGGGCATCAAGGCCGGTATCAAACTCCAGTACCAGCACACCCCGTGCTTCATCCAGGATAAACCGGGGGCTTAGGGGATCCGGTTTCCCCTCTCCGGCCCCCGGGGGTTCAGGTGTCTTATCCATTAATATTTAAACTCGCTTTCCCCAATAAACTCTCTGAGGATGCTCTGTCCCGGTACATATTGCGGCGGAATGGGAGCGAAGTTTTTGAGGAAGGAGAGGAGCCGTACGGCTTCGGTATATTCGGGGTTATTGGGTTTCACCGAATGGAGCAGCGGCTCGGCATAGTATTTCAATACGGACAGTTCATAACTCAAGGCGGAGTTAAAGGCCATATCCGCCTCGTTCTGAAAGGGAAAGATATACCGCCGTTCTCCCCGCTGTACACTGGGCCACATCTTAATGGTACTTACCGCATTGGTCCCCCGGAACTGGTAATCCCGGACCATACGCCGCAGGAGCCGGTGGTCGCTCGTGGGGATCCGATTGTGATCATCCAAGTTAAGCTGGGTTAAAGCAGAAACATACAACTTGAATTGGGTATCCCGATCTATCTGAGGGGTAAGGGCATCGTTAAGGCTGTGGATACCCTCTATGATCAGTACGGTCCGCCGTCCAAGACGGATCTTCCTCCCTCCTGAGCGGCGACGGCCGGCCTTAAAATCATAGAGGGGAAGGCTTACTTCCTCCCCATTAAAGAGGTCCAGGAGCTGTTGATTGAAATAGGGGATATCCAGGGCTTCGAGGCATTCATAGTCCGGTTCCCCCTTCTCATCCCGGGGAGTTATATCGGTGTTTACATAATAATTATCCAGTCCAATGGCGATAGGTTCGATTCCCAGTACCTTAAGCTCAATGGAAAGCCGTTTGGCGGTAGTGGTTTTCCCGGAACTGGAAGGTCCGGCAATAAGCACCATTTTTACGGTTTCTTTTCTGGTATAGATGGTATCCGCAATTTCCGATATTTTTTTTGCCTGGAACGCTTCGGCGATCCTGATATAGTCTTTGATGGTCCGTTCCCGGACAATCCGGTTGAGATGACCCACTGCATGCAGTCCGACGATGCGGCCCCATTTCTTGTATTCGTTATACACCGAAAAAATGATAGGACTATCTTCAAAGGCCGCGAGGCTAAGACCTTGCCCGTTGCCGGGAAAACAGAGGAGGAAGCCCTCGTGGTAGGGGATAAGATCAAAGACCGTAAGAAGACCTGTACGGGGTACCAGAGCTTCGATGTAGAGATCGATAAATTCCCCGCATTTATTGATCGGTACCTTAGAATCGCTCCGTTCCTCGAGGAGCAAGGCCGTATCGGTTTGTCCGTTTTTTTCAAAGAGCCGCAGGGCTTCGGTATAGGCCATAAGGTACATGGTTATCGGGAGGTTTGCCTCAACCAAGGCCTTCATTTCCCGCTTCAGGGATGCAATGTCCTTGCCGGTGGGGATTCCCACCAAGAAGGTATAGTAGTACGTGTTGGCCAGGGAATGGCCTATATAGAGTTTTCGTTCGGGAAACAATTTTTGTGCCGCCATAGCCAGCAGAAAGGCCAGAGAACGCCGGTATATCATCATCCCTTCAGGAGTTTCCAAAGACACCGGTTCCACCTGGGCATTCACCTCAAGGGGTACCGAAAGGGGCAGGATTTCGTTGTTGACTTTAACGGCGGCTAATTTCCCCGGGGCTAGGCCAAAATGTTCGATTAAGGTTTCTGCCGGGGTTCCGAAAGGACAGGTAAGGGAATGGCCGGCAGCAAAGGTAAGCTGTATTTCATGCATGGTAACTTCTCCTTATGCGTCTAGTATAGCCGAGCCGCTGGAGGAAGGGTAGGGTCATGCAGGATAAGCCCCGAGAAGACTGTAAGGAACCTACCGCAATGAAACAGGGGACTCCTGAGGGCCCCTAAAAAACCGGAAAAGACTCAAAGCCTTTTTCCTGCAATTGGACCATGGTCTTGTGTATATCCGGCCCGGAAAGAACCGTTACCGCCCAATAGGACTTTCCCTTTACCACTCGCGGGACAACCGCGGCTTCAAAACCCGCGGCCTTAAGCTGGGCCGCCATTCCCTGGGCATTCCCTTCCCTGCTGAAAAGACCCGCTTGCAGTACCTTGGCTTCCTTATCCGGAGTGGTACGAACGGAGGGTTCTGTCGGTACCGGAACTGCCAAGCTTACCTGCTCGCGCCCGGGAAAAAGCAACCAGAGCGCCAAGGGTAGGAGGCTTACGGGTCCGCTGCTTGAAGCGCCGCTGAGAATCCGGGCTTCCGGGCTTTGGGGATAGGTGGAGAGGAGCCTGGTTTTGTATTGGTCTATAGCGGATAGTTTCCAAAGGGTATAGTATATTCCCGGCGTATACCGCTCATAGTCGGGATCATCCAGGAGGGCCCGCAGGGGGGCCAATTCTCCGGACCGAAAGGCTTGGATCTGGGCGTGTAAATAGCGGGCCTTAAACCGGGTACCGGGGTGGGGACTCTGCAGGAGGGATTTTACCTGGGCTTCTGCCTGGTCCATTTCTCCCAGGGTAACCAGACAGAAAGCCCCCTCCAATAAGGCCGTTTCATGGCGCTTGTGCGGATCCGCTCGAGCGGCATCTTTCCAGGCCTCGGCTGCCTCCTCAAAGTTCCCGCTAAGCTGGAGGAGCTGGGCCAAACGTATAAGGGCTTCCTGCCGCTCCCCCGAGGACAGTGGGGAGGCTTTTACGGCTTCTTCAAGCCGTCGCATTTCATCCACAAGAAGGATCTGCGCGGAACTTTGGGCATACAGTCCGGCATGAAGGCTTCCTATTACTCCCAGCAACAGGCCCCACAGTAACCGCATCCTACCCCTCCCCCTATTGACCGGATTTCGACCCTCGAAGGCACCTGCATACACACCGCACGCGCTCGGGAATCTCTTGCGTGGATAGACGCCGAGTACGCTTAAGGCGTACCCTCTTCTCCGTCCCTGTGGCGGAACTTTCCCCGGTTCTTTTTGCTCTCCACCCCACGGTTTTCGGGGGAGTCCTTTTCCCGTTTTTTTTTCTTAAAGTGCACTAAAAACATAATGGGGAAGGCACAGAACATACCTGCTACAAAAGCCGAAAAAGCCGTTATGTACACCGGTACCTGATGCAGGATCGCCGTATCGTTCACCCAAAACCGGATATCACAGCGGTTGTCCAAATTCAGCGTGATGAACAGCAGAAAAACAACCAGGATTATAATGAATCCGAGTAATCGCAAGGGCATAGAGATAACTCCTTTGCACGGAAGGTATGTCCCCGGAGAGAGCTGAGGTGTAGTTCGGCGAAAGAACCTACGAGAGCAGGACTGCCGGGAACAACCACCATTTCATCCCGTTCCGTGCGGGCCAATAATTCATTGGCATTTTTCCGGGAAATCCCTTCAATCAAGACCTTTGCCCGGCAGCCAATACGTAACTGTAATAATTCTAGTGTATGCCTCTTTTGCAATGCAATAACCTGGGCAAGCCGTTTCCGCTTAGTCCCTTCACCGATGCGGTTCGGGAAGGTAAAGGCAGCGGTACCCTCCCGGGGATTGTAATGGTACATATAGGCGTAGAGGAATTGCACGGTTTCCATTAATGCCAAGGTCTGTTCCAGATCCGCATGGGTTTCCCCAGGAAAGCCGATGAGTATATCCGTGGAAAGGCTCATATCGGGCATGGCTTCCCGGATTTCGGCCACCAACTCCAGGTAGGCTTCCCGGGTATAACCCCGGTTCATGGCCTCTAGGATTGCATTGGAACCATGCTGGACGCACAGATGCAGATGCCGGCAAAACACCCGGTGGGCCGCCATGACCCGGATAGCCTCAGAAGAAAGATCCTTGGGATGACTCGATAAGAACCGAACCCAGGGAATGGCGTTTTTCTCAGCTTCACAGGCAACTACTTCCAAGAGCCCGGGAAAATCCAGGGTTTCCCCAGGATTTTTTGATTTCCATTGATAGGAATTAACATTCTGGCCTAAGAGGGTGATCTCCCGGATCCCCTGCTCGGCCGCCGCCCGGATCTCTTCCCGAATGGAACGGGGATCCCGGGATACTTCCCGGCCCCGCACGTAGGGCACAATACAGTAGGAACAGAAGTTATTACACCCCTGCATGATGGGAATAAAACTGCGGAACTGCCCTTCCTCCCCGTGGAAAGCGGCAAAGGAACGTACCGGCTTGGCTTGCGCTTCCTGTTCCGCCCTTAGATCCTGCAACCGAAAGCCCTGCTCCAGGGATTCCACGATACGGGGAAACAAGGAAGCCTCCCTCGTTCCCAGCACTTGGTCCACCGCAGGGGCTTGTACTTTAAGGGTCTCCCCTAAACGGGAAGCCATACAACCGGCCACCACCAGGGTAAAAGGACGATGCAAGGCGGCGCGTTTTTTTTTGAGGGCTTCATACTGGGCCAGTCTCCCCAAGACCCGGGTTTCCGCACCGATTCTGACCGAACAGGTATTCAGGACCACCAGGTCAGCCTCCGCTCCGTCTTGAGCCTCAGACCAACCCCGTTCCCGGAGGACCCCCTTGAACGCTGCGGATTCTGCGGTATTCATCTGACAACCATAGGTTTCAAAAAAGTATGTCACCTTCTGCGCTTAAGCCCTTGGAAAAATTTGATGCCCTTCCAGATACCCATGGCAAGAAAGCCCAAAGCTCCCAGTCCCAGAAAGGCTCCGGCTAAGGGTTTAATCACCGGAATACTGAGCCGTGATACGATAGCCAGGCAACCTGCGGCGGTGAGGAACGCTCCCGGCTTCCTTTCCTCCTGATCTTTGGAAAGGAGCGCTCCTATGCCTAGTATCCCCGCAAGAGCCCCTAAGAGTATACCCCCTATGGGTGGCAGGCTGCTCATGAGCAGAAGGCCGGCCCCGCCGATGATACCCCCCACTGCAGCAATGCCCTGTTTTGCCAATGCATTGGTCGAGGTGTAGCTAGAGGCTTTATTATTTTCTTTATCATACATGATACTGCTCCTTGTTGAACCTACGCCGATAGCGCCATACACCCTTGAGTATGTACTGTTTACTGGATATTTTGCAGTAACTTAAGGAGTGCTTCCTTATCAAATAATTCCACCGATCTGGCCTTGGCGTAATCTATGGCATCTTGGGCAAAGCCGGAATTGGTTACGATGATACCCCGGTGTATACTTTGCCGTTTTAAGTCTTCCAGCATGGTGTAGATTCCTTGCTCGTGCACCAGTTCCTGTATACGATAAAAACGCAGGAGCCGGTATATATCCCGGTTGTTTTCATCTGCCACCGCATTCCCTTCTATGACTATGAGGTCGCTTCCAGTGGGAGTACCCCGTACCTCCTGAACCTTGAACCCCATGCCCCTGGTGGCCAGATCCCTACAGAGGGTCAAAAATTGATCCTCCCCATAGTTCAGGTAGTCCTTGAGGATATCATAACGGTAATCCGCGTATTGGACAAGTTTGTTCCCTACATCATGAAAATTCTTCTTTATCCCATAGATCTTATCCCATTGCTCGATGGCCTTATCGATTTGATTGAACCGTTCATAACAGGCACCCATAAAATACCGGGCATAGAGACTATCCGGATGCGTTTCATCACCGATGGTCTTGATGGCCAATTCCAATTCAAAAATCGCCTTATCCATAGCATCCAGGGCTATATAACAGATCCCCCGTTCTATCAGGGCTTTTATCCTGTACTCTTTACTCCGCAGGGCCTGTTCAAAGGTCTGGAGCGCGGTGGCATAATCGTGGGCGTCCTTGAGGAGCTTACCCAGATAAAAATAGGCCTGCCCATTGTGCTGGGAAACCCGTATGGCCTTTTCCAGTTCTTCTTTCGCTTCCTGCGTTCTCTGTTCTTTATATAAGAGGGAACCGAGTTCACAGTGGACCCGGCCGTCATGAGGATTGAGTTCCGCGGCTTTATAGAAATAATACTTCGCCGTATCAATACGGTTCCGTTCCACAAAGAGTTTACCCGCTTGATAATATAATTCAGCGTTTTCAGGGGCTAGTTTTATCAACAAAAGGTACTCTTTGATGGCTTCTTCCGGCTGATTATAGCGGATGAACAACTGTGCCATGGTTTGCCTAAACTCTATCTCAGGAATAGCCCTCCCTATAACCCCCATTTGGGATACGAGTTTAAGCTCAATCAGGGCAACGGAGAATCTATGCTCCGCGAGATAGGCCATCCCCAGGTAATAATGGGCTTCTACGTTTTTAGGCTGTCTTGCAATAATCGCCAGGGCTGTTTTGATCGTTGCCTGGGTATTACCCTCTTTTAAGAATTTAGGCAACGTATCGATCCGTCTTGGGCCTACTAGATATTTCACCACAAAAAAGATTAACAAGGTATTACCCATGATTAATATCACTATGATTAGTTCATCCATCCTTGCCTGCCTATCCACCTTCAATATGAAGGGGCAAAACAAAAGTCCTTCCCCTGTCTAAAGCCTTCGCTTTTAGAAACTTTTCTGTATTTTCAGTAAGCTCCTACCCCGACATCCCCCTACAAACACCGAAACCCGGTCTTAAAACGCTTTATACTCCATCCTCACCGAGCCTTAACCCCGCCGCTCCAGCGGTTTCTAGGCCCCCTATGCAGTCCAACGCAGCGAAAAAGCCTGTACCATAGAATCCGCTGCTGTTTTTTATAAGTTTTATAGCGGCTTTTTCAAAAGCTGCCCCCCATATAATGGGGTTTTATATGAATACTTTAAACTTATCGGCCTCAGGTACCGGTTTCTTGAACCGGGTGAACCCAGACAGGCACGCCGGTTTACCGGGGCTGCCATCGGATTTCCATATAGAGCCCCCGGTTATACTGCAGCACCGCTCCCAAAGGAGCGGTGAAGGAAACCTGTTTTCCCTGGGGAACCATACGCATTCCGGGCAAGGCATCCAGGGAACCTCCATCCCGGTCATACACCCTCAAGAACCCCTCGGCAGGGAAGGACAGGTTCACCGTAAGCACATAACCCGCAGAAACCGCATCCAAAAGGGCAAGGAGATCCGGATCCACGGAGTCTATGCCTTCGGTGAAGGTGAGGGTGAGCCGGTATTTTCCCGGTTCCTGAACCAGGGAAGCCCCCTGTCCGGTGGCGTCGAGAAAACGAACCAAAACATCCGGATCGGCGAATTCCAGCTTGACCCGATAGTACTGATCCGTTTTATCCTCCTGGGTAGAAAAAGAGACCAGTCGAAGCCCCGGTATCCGCTCCTGAGTGCGCTCAAAATCAGCCTTTCCCACAGGAATCAGGGGCCATCGTTCATTACCGTCCAGTTTCCCCAGGGCTTCTGCCATCCGGGAAAAACGGTACTCCAGAACCAGGGTTCCCGAACCGTCCGGCCGCAGGGAAATATCCGCCTGTACCCCAATACAAGAACTCAACAGAAGCATACCCGCGATGAGAATACTCGCCGTCCCTTTAATCTGTTTCATGCATATTCCTTCTTTCAACAGCAGCAGGTTCACCATGTCCGATTTTGAACCTGTCCCTTGGCCTGTAAAGGGAAAACCAGCCCTTGATCCGGTTTTCCCCCAAGCCCCTATCAAAACCAACAGACCCTTTGAAAGGGGCTCTGCCCGTATAAAAAATCAGAACCCTTCTGAATAAATACGCACATCTTGAATACGAACCGGCACTTCCTTTTCTATCATAGCCAGAGCCTTATGCAGCACCATCTCGCCAAAGTCCTTGGAATTGGATACCAAGGCGCCCCCGATCTGGGCAAAGGAAAGGGAATCCTGCAGGTCCACCTCTGCCGCGCTCAGGTGAAACCGGCGCTCCAGCTTATCCTTAACCGACCGGAGGATCCGTCGTTTCTCCTTAATGGTCTCCACATCGGGAATCTCAAAAATTATCTGTATCATCGAAACAATCATTTTTTTCTCTAACTACCCATAGGGGCGTACTCGGTAAGGCCCGCGTACTCTTTCTTGCCCAGCCTTCTTATGGCCCGCCGCCGTATTTTTCTCTTTTTTCTCTAACTACCCATGGGGGCGTACCGGGTAAGGCCCGCGTGCTCTTTCTTGCCCAGCATACTCAGGGCCCGCCGCTATATTTTTCCCGTCCTACCCATAGGGCTTACCCGGCAAGACCCGGATTCTCTCTCTTCTTATCATACTTAGGGCCTGTGCCGCAATACCATGATCCCTTAGTCGGGATAGTGAAACCGGTTTCAAAATTCGGTTGGTGCCGAAACTGCGTTTCCGATGAAACGGGCTTCGGCCTTTCGTCCGCCACCGCTAAGGCTGCTTGCCAGGCAACGGGTGTCTTTCAAAGCGTGAGGTTTTAAAACAAACCTCTCTGTATACATTGAACATACCCTGCATGGTCTGTTCTTCATTATACCGTTCCCCTTCAAGGGAAGTCTCCTGCCCCGGCTCAAACCTCGCCCGTATCGTCTAAGGAATCCTCCGGGGCTTGCTCTGAAGCAGGAGGCTCTTCAGGAGCATCCTCGGTCTTGGGGCCTTCATCAATGAGGCGGCGGATTACCTCTTTATGGGCTTCAGAGATCCCCTCTTCGGTCATGAGGGACTCCAAGGCCTCCCGGTCGTCAAACCCTTCCTTGAGAGCCTCGGTAAGCTCGGTGATGCCTTCTTCGTTTTCCGGATCCGCGATAAGGAGAAGCCGGGCCAGGGCATACCGGACCTGGGAGGGGGAAAGCTCCTTCTCAGGTAAGGACTGCTGAGGCAGCTCTTTGAGGAGGGTCCGGTATGCTTCCGCTGCCCGGGCATAGAACCCGCCGGCTTCCAGCGCCGAGGCATACTCATACCGTACCTGGGGGTCCCCTGGCTCTCCGGCGGCTTCAAACCAGCGGGCATAGCTCTCCACAGCCTCGGGCTTTTGCTGGGCTTTCTGGGCCCGGGCAAAGAGGAGGAGGGCATCCTTATGCTCCTGCAAGGCAAAGGGATAGGCCCCTAAGACCTGTTCGCTTTGGTCGTACTTTTCCATGACATAGAGAACCAGGGCGTAATTGTACCCGTCATCGGCGCTTTCCGGGGCCAGGGCCAGTACCTGCCCGTAGAGGGCCAAGGCTTCTTCCAGGTTCCCCAGCTTAATATGGGTATAGGCTGCGGCTTTGAGGACCATGAGATTCACCGGGTCCTTTTTGAGGAGCTTTTCAAAATATCTGAGGGCTTCCGCATACTCCTTGGTTTCAAAGGCGATTCTGCCCAGGTTGTATTCTGAAGCGGTCTTGGTTTTATCCACCGCTTTTGCCCGGTTAAGCCATTGGGCCGCTTCGGTATATTTTTCCAGTTCCAAGTAGGCCATGCCGATGGCGTAGTACTCTTCCGCAGAAGCCCGGTACCCAAGACCCGTGCAGGAGATACAAAAAGAAAAAACCAGGCCGTATCCTGCAAAGCCCCTCACCCTCAAGGTCATCCTCCTTATCTTACGGATCCATTCAGGTAAAAAAACGCCCCCGGTTTTGCTCCGGAGGCGTTGCATCTTCACCTGTGGTACTCTCCGGTCTTTATCAGAACCAGTACCGGATACCGA
>JAITRH010000244.1 GCA_031288495.1 Treponema sp.
GGGTTCAAAAAAGCCGCCCTAGGCTTGAGTCGTGCAAAGCCCTTGGGTATTTGCCCTATGCCGCTTTTATTTTCTCGTTGAACCGAGTAGACTTAGGTTTATGGGAATTATTGACCGCCTTGGAGATGTGATAAAAAGTTATCTTAATGATGAAACCGAAGATCCCTGGGAAGGCTCCTTCCAAAGCCAATGGCAGAGCCGGCGGCAGCCCTGGGAGGATCCGGATATGCAAGCGGCCTTTGAAGAACTCGATGAGTACCTTCAGCAAAAGCCCGGTAACAAGGAGGGTTCCTCCTTTGATGCCCGTACGTTCCGGGCCCAACACTGGGCAGGGGGCGCTCCTGCATCGGAATTTAAACGCCATGAACCTGCTTCGGCAGTTCCCGAATCCCTGAGACAGGACTTTGCGGAACTCGGCGTGCCGGTGGGCGCATCCGCAGAAGCCTGTAAGGCTGCCTATAAAAAGCTCCTCAAAATCCACCACCCCGACCGCCATGCAGGGCATCCGGGGAATATGAAAAAGGCCACTGAAAAGTCCGCCCGCTTAAATACCGCCTTTGATCGCATTGAAGGGTGGCGGCAAACCGGGAAGGTGGAATAGGGAAGATGAGACCGCTGCGGTGGGGATGAACCGCGCTTTGAACCCGCCGCATCAGGATCCGAGCGCTCTCTGCTGAGGAGGGGGCGGCTCAGGTCCTGGCGGGGCTTTTGGCTCCTCATGGGCAGGGTTTATGCTGTTTCTTGGGCGCTTGACCCGGACCCCGGGGATAGGCCGGCCTCCGCCTTGGTATACTGCTCGGTAAAGTATTCGATCTTATGGGTAACCTTCTGTAAATACCGCTGCATCTCCTCAATTTGGTTTTCCACTTCTTTTTTATGCTCCTGAAGCAGGACACAACGCTGTTTTAAGGTACTATCCCCTTCCAAACTCAGCGCGACGAAATGCTTGATCTGCTTGATGGACATGCCGGTATTTTTAAGGCAGCAAATAAGGCCAAGCCATTCCAGGTCCTGTTCCGAATACCGGCGTATGCCTGTACGGCTTCGAGCGATACTGGGTAACAGGCCCTCGTTTTCATAGTACCGTAAGACATGGGGCGGTAAGGCTGTTTTTTCTGATACCTGCTTAATCGTAAAAAACAAAGAAGGCTCCTTATTCGATCTCTTTGCCACAGTGGGGACAGACCCGTTTAGCCTCAGGGGGCTTTTCTTGGAGAGATTCCTCCTTTGCGGCCTGTTCTTCCCTGCTTATGGCCTTGATAAAGCCTGAGCTGATGATCCCCGCGGGGAGGGCCACGAGGCCTATGCCTAAAAGGGCGATCACCCCGCTCAAGACCTTTCCGATGTGGGTAATCGGATAGACATCGCCGTACCCAACCGTGGTGAGGGTTGCCACCGCCCACCAGAGGGTGGCGATGATATTGGGAAATTTGTCCGGCTGGGCGGTATTTTCAATATAGTACATCACCGACGAAGCAAGTAAGAGCATTAAACCGGTCATAAAGACGGTGGTGAGGATCTTCTCTTTTTCCCCGGTGAACACCTTGGCCATGAGTTCCACCGCATTATTGTACCGGTTGAGCTTGAGGATCCGCAGGAGCCGGAACAGGCGCAGGATCCGCAGGATCCTGAGATCCACCCCGACGATAAAGGGCAGGTAAAAAGGCAGGATGGCGCAGAGATCGATCATCGCCATAAAGGACACGATATACCGGAGGTAGGCAAAACGCCGCCCCGGATATTTGTAGGGAGCGGTCCATACCCGTAAACCATATTCCAGGGTGAAGATCGCAATGGAGATGTACTCAAAGATGCTTAAGCCCTGCTTAAGCAGGGCCGGCAGATCATTAAAGGAACTGATAATCACCGCCCCAATGTTCAGCACAATGACCGAGATGATCCCATAGTCAACCACCACGCTTGCCGTATCCCCCGGCATGCCCCGTTCAAGGATTTCAAACAGCCGTTTTCTCTGTATCATATACGCTTCCCCGGATCTAGCGGACAGACAGGTCCTTGAGGCAGTCCTGTTTTTCCTTGATCTTGTTCCAGGTATCCCGTAGACCCACGGTCCGGTTAAACACGGGCTTTTGCTTTCCCCCTTCCTCGGGGGTATCCGGATCCCGGACAAAGTAGCCGAGCCGCTCAAACTGGTAGCGGTCCCCGGGAACCGCCTCCCCAAGACAAGGCTCGCCGTAGGCCCCAGGAATCACCTCCAGGGACTGGGGATTGAGCATATCTATGAAGGACGATCCCGGGGGAACCTCCATGGGCCGCTCCACCTTAAAGAGGTAATCATAGAGGCGTACCTCCAGGGGAACGGCATGGGCACAGGATACCCAATGAATGGTACTCTTCACTTTCCGGTTGTTTGAAGCATTTCCCCCCCGGGTTTCCGGATCATAGGTACCCCGTACCTGGGTAATCTTCCCGGTAACCGGATCCCTCTCAAAACCCGTGCAGGTAATGATGTAGCCGTAGCGCAGCCGCACCTGATTACCCGGATAGAGGCGGTAGTATTTCGGCGGGGGGACTTCCGCAAAGTCTTCTTCCTCGATCCACAGTTCCCGGGAAAAAGGAATTCCCCGGCTTCCTGCAAGGGGGTCTTCCGGGTTGTTTACCGCTTCCAGTTCCTCTTCTCTCCCGCCTTCCCAATTTTCGATGATGAGCTTCAAGGGCTTAAGAACCGCCATAACCCGGGGGGAACGCTTGTTCAGGTCTTCCCGCAGGCAGTATTCCAAAAACGCGATGTCTACCATGCTGTCGTTTTTCGCGATCCCGATCTGGGTAATGAAACTCCGCAGGGCTTCCGGAGTGTAACCCCGGCGCCGCAGCCCTGCAATGGTAGGCATCCGGGGATCGTCCCAGCCTGCCACGTACTTTTCCTGGACCAGCTTGAGGAGATACCGTTTGGAAAGGACCGTATAGGTCAGGTTGAGCCGGGCAAATTCGATCTGCCGGGACGGAAAGACCTCGGCCTCCCGGATAAACCATTCATACAGGGGCCGATGGATCTCGTATTCCAGGGAACACAGGGAATGGCTTATCCCCTCTTTGGCGTCTGAGAGGGGATGCTGGAAATCGTACATGGGGTAGATACACCAGGCGGTCCCGGTCCGGTAGTGGGTATCCCGGCGGATCCGGTACATCACCGGGTCCCGCAGGAGCAGATTCGGACTTGCCATATCGATCTTGGCTCTGAGGGTTTTCGCACCGTCCGGGAATTCCCCCTGCCGCATCCGGGCGAACAGGTCCAGGTTCTCCTCCACGGTCCGATCCCGGTAGGGACTGTTCCTGCCCGGCGGGGTGTGGGTGATGGCGGTTTTGTCTTCCACCGCGGTTCCCCGGTATTCGCTTATCGCCGCTTCAGAAAGGTCATCCACGTAGGCCTTACCCTTCTTGATGAGCTTCACCGCCAGTTCATAGAGGTACTCATAGTAATCCGAAGCGTAATACTCCCGGTCTTTCCAGTCAAACCCCAGCCATCGGACATCCCGCTTAATAGCCTCCACATAGGAACTATCCTCTTTTTCCGGGTTGGTATCGTCAAAACGGAGGTTGCACATCCCCCCGAATTGTTCGGCCATGGAAAAGTCCACCATCAGGGCCTTGCAGTGGCCGATGTGGAGCCAGCCGTTGGGTTCCGGAGGGAACCGGGTATGCACGGAGGTATAACGGCCCCTGCGGAGGTCTTCAGCAATAAAGTCCGCGATGAAGTTCGGGGGCATCGGGCACCCCGGGTTAAGGGCCTCTGCAACAGGGGCGGCGCTAACACGGGAAGGGGAAACAACTCGGTCTTGAGGTTCATCCATAGGGTCCTCCTTATGGGTTTGGGGGGAAAGGCATTAAAAATTGGTTAGGTAGCATAGGCCGATGAAGAGAATCGCTTGCAGGCACTCAGGATCCACCGGGCGGTCCTGGTTGAGGCTTTGCAGGCGGCCAATCTGCCCGCCATACCACCAAAAAAGCCCCATCTGGGTATCAATGCGAAAGGTATACTCGGTAAAATCTTCTTTATGGCTCTGGGCGCCGAAGAACAGGTAGGCCAGTTCTTCCAGGATACGGCTGAAATCCGTCAGAGCCTCCTGGTACCGTCCTTGTTCTATGAGGGCAATAAAAGGGGGAATCTGATCTTGCAACCGTTCTTTATAGCCTTCGTCAGCCTTTTCAACCCAGGTTTTTTGAATTAACAGATCCAGGTTATTCTGAAAATGGGTTAAGAAATGGGGTATCCCATAATGCTCGTCCGCAGGGGGGGCCGGGGCCTTCGCGCCTTCCAAAAGGCGGGTATAATCTGCGGCGATCCCCAAAATACCGGCAAAAGCCTTGGCAGCTTCGATATGGGGTCCTCCCTCGGGAGGGAACCCTTCACCGGGGAAAAGGGCCTCTGCGATCTGCCGGTATTCTTCAGGGACTTTATGGATACTGGGAGAACTACGTAACATAGTAGTAACCATGCTGAGAAAACCGAAAATTGTCAACACAGGTCGAAGCGGTGCCAGGATACACCCAGAGCCTTTACTCATGGGACACCCGGTAGGGTATATGCGTAAAGGGAGCCTCTTGTAACCCTTGTACCTCACCCGAGGGGAGCCCAAAAGACCAAGATCCGCCGGGTTTTAGTCCGCCGGACCTTGGTCCGCAATTACCCGGATGAGGAATGGCCATAATCCGCGTTACTCCTCTGCTCTGTTGGCAAGCAGAAACCCCTGGTTTCTGCCAATCTTGTAACCCTGTCATGACGCAGCTTCTTTTCCACTGTTGCGTCGTGCATTCCATGGTACTATGCACGCCGCCTCAGCAACAGCCGGGCCGGCGTCATCATCCTATCCCTGCCGCGCTCCCGCCGTCTGAGCCTCCTGCTTCACGGTCTTCCCGCTCCATCGCCCCGTTCCTGTGCATGACCAGGAACTAGACCTGTTCACGACCAGGAACTAGACCTGTGCACGACCAGGAACTAAGCCTGTGCACGACCAGGAACTAAACTGGAACCGGAGGTCCCCTTCACGGCCGTGAACTTAGCCGGGACCTGGACCTCCGGTCTCATCGGTCCGGTCCACTTAGACTAAGGTCCGCAGATTGCGGGCTCAAGTCCGGTATAATTCTATGATATCGGTGGAATCAGCGGACAAAATAGGCATGGGAACATTGCTTCGAGGCCTTCGGGTACTCAAGCTCTCCTCCCGTTAAAGGAGAAGGGCTGTCCCTCGGGGAACGGAGGGGAAGGGGCTTTTATAGGCATGGTACAGGCTTACCGCTCCTGCGGGGCCTCGAGCATCCCTAGGCTATGGGATCGGGACGGTCAGGATACGAGGGCAGGACGCCGTCCCGGAAAACCGCTCAAACCTGGAAATCCTTGTACCGGTGTATTCTTTTTAGCCCTTGTTTGTTATACTCCTCATCGAAAGAGCCGCAGGCTGAAGGGAGCGGAACTATGTCTGAGGAGGGTAAAATGGGGAAATATGGTTTGTTTTTTTGGGTAATCGGCGTTGTTCTCCTGCCGATGGGCTGTGCAAAAGCGAAGCCTGCAGAACCCGCGGCGGTAAGCGGGGAAGGGGCCGGTGAAGAATCCGCCGAGGTACCCGCAGAACCGGCGGATGAAGAACCGGCGGCGGCAGGTTTCGGGTATCCCCTGCGGGTCGGGATGTGGCTTTATACGATTGATAACGACACGGGAGCCGAGACGGACCTCACCAAGGCGACGGAAGCGATTCCCCTCGGTGAGGAACTGCGCTTGGTCACGGCGGAAACAAGGAAGGCGACCAACCCCTACGACAAGCGGGTATATGAGTATTTCCGCGTCAGCCGGGATACGGGTAAAGAGGGCCTGGTTTTCGCGAGGCAGGTAACGGTGGGTAGCGTTCTCGCGGTAGTGTCCGATGAAAAGGCGAACCTGTACCGCAGCGCCAAAAATGTGGACGTCACCGATTATGTTCTGTCCCGCAAGACCGTGCTCGGGGTATTCCCCGAAACCGAAAAAGACGGCTTCATTCGGATAGAAGCCTATGATCCGGTGGGCCAGGTATACCGTACCGATGTATTTATCAAGACCTCCGCGATTTCCTACAAGGAGGAGGATGTGCAGTCCTCGATCCTGCTGCAGACCGCCGAGGCGCTGAACCCGGAAAAGGAGAAGAACCGCCGTTCGGCCCTGCTTAACTCCGCGCTGCAGGATTATCCCCACTCGATCTTTGCCGGCGATATACGGGCGCTCACGGTGGAGGAAGCTCCGGTTCCGGTACAGGAAACAGGTCACGTGCTGGATGAAGGTTTTGTCGCAGGAAGTTTTTTCCGGGTAACGAGCGACCATGTGCAGGTCCGCAAAACCCCAAGCACCGCGTCAGCGGTCATTACACAACTGGCAAAATCTGCCAGGATCTATGCGGTTGAGGAAACGGTTGAGCCTTTTAGTATTGAGGGGCAAACCGCGCGGTGGTACCACATCACCGAGCCGGTAGAGGGGTGGGTTTTCGGCGCCTGGCTTGAGGCTGACGAACGATAGCCCTACCAGGGCCGGTATGCCGCAAAAGGGTGTGGGAACGGCTGTGAGGCTTGCAACTCTTGCCGGCTTAGCGGGTCTCTAAGCTATGGGATCGAGGCGGTAAGGATAGGAAGGCCCCAATGAAGCCCAGAGACCCTGGTCCTGAGGGCGCTGTTCCGCAGTAGGCAAAGAACCGCTTCCCGCGCCAAGCCTGCCCGCCGGCTTTTCCGGGTAACACGGCGCCGTTCTCCTGCCGATGGGCTGTGCAAAGCCGATGACGGCCGGGGAAGCCCCGTGAAAGCCGGGATCATCCCGGTAAACGAGCCCCGCTCCATAAAAGCCATTGTGCCCCCAGGGCCTCACCGCGGGCGCGGAATACGCCCTCAAAATCGTAACCCCGAGCTCCACCCACGGCCACGGCACCCTGCTGAAAAATCCGCGGGGAGTCCGCTCGGAGTTCAAGCCGACCGCTCAGCAGCCTGCAAGCTAGAAGGCGGCCCTCTTCCAGCTTAGAAGCGGGCCCTCTTCCAGCTTAGAAGCGGATCCTCTTCAGGTTTAGAAGCGGATCCTCTTTAGGCTTAGAAGCGGGTCGGCGGATTGCAGGATACCGGTTTTGTAGGAGGCTTGATATGAAAAACGTCATGATGATTAAGGCGGGAGCTTACAGGTCCCTGGGCCTGCTTATGCGGTGCGCGGCTTTACCGGCCCGGCTTTTAGTCTTGGCGGGGTGCAAAACCCGTCAGCTGGCGGAGAGCAGCCCCCGCAGCATATGATTACATTCGACGCTGAGGGCGGGGAGCCCGCGTCCCAGACCCTGATGGTTGCGCCCGGCGCGCCTCTAGGCGAAGTGCCCACCGCGGCAAAGACGGGCTGTGGCTTTGGGGGCTGGCGGTCAGGCGGCGGGGTCTGTTGCGGCGGCATTTATGCCGAAGCAGGGCATCCATAGGACGCCCTGGCCCCGTTTATTTCAATGTATCCAAAGCAGCCGAATTTTTATCGCCGCCGACATTATTAGACGGCCCCGTCATGGTGCTGGTACAACTGGCTTCTACGGTGGAATTATCGTAAATATAACCGGCGATTTTCCCGACCAAATCGGTACAACCAGTAATGCTGCCGGAAGTACTGCTGCTGCGGATAGTAAAGGCTCCCGGTTCAGGATAATAGCTTGCATACATGGACACATAAAAGCCGCTTCCGACGATACCGCCAATACGTTCGGCAGAGGCGGGAACAGTAATGTCGGCTTTCACCGTGCAACCGCTGATTATTGTGGGAGTATCGGGAGCATTTCTGCCGGCATAACCGAGAAGCCCTCCGATCATTATGGAATCTTCAGGTGTGACAGTAATAGTAACATCAACCGTGCAGCCGGTAATTTCCGCCGCATTCATACCGCAGGCGGCTAAACCGCCTATTCCGAAGATAGCCCCGCTTTCGGCGGTTATGCTGCCCTTCGCATTGCATGAAA
The DNA here is from genome assembly GCA_031288495.1 of Treponema sp. Taxonomy (GTDB): domain Bacteria; phylum Spirochaetota; class Spirochaetia; order Treponematales; family Breznakiellaceae; genus JAIRLU01. The sequence continues at coordinate 7,953 of JAITRH010000244.1, forward strand.
TAATCGAGCTGTTCTCCATACCGCCCGCAAGAACGCCCCCCGTGCCCATGGATTCGCCGGTCACGATAACAGCAGCCTGGGCGCTGCAATTTTTTATGTCCCCAAAACCGCCGCCTACAATGCCGCCGACCATGGTATTACCGGTAATGGTATTGTTGGCGCCTTGCAAAGTTATGTTTTCAATGGGATTTGTGGAAGCCGCGTAACCTATTACGCCGCCTACCAGCATGTTTCCTCCGGTAACGGTTACATTTTCAACCACAAGATTTTTTACCATGCCGTTGTCGCCGGCTACGCAGCCAAAAAGTCCCACACCCGCCTTCGTTGGCTCCGAAATGGTAATATTGGAAATCTTGTGCCCTTTACCGTCAAACACGCCGGTAAAGGCCAGTTCCAGGTTTGGATTCTCCTCATCCTCCGGCGCCTCGGAAGCTGGCACAAAAGCGCCGATAGGCTCGAAATTACTGTAAGAAGCAAGGCTGATGTCGGCCTCCAAGACATAATGCCCGCCCAGATTATTTCTGATTTCATTAAATTGTTCAGCCGTGCTGATTTTTATGATGTTATCATCATCATCACCGCCATCGTTGGTGTCGCACCCTGCCAATGTGAAAATCGCCGCTATCATCAGAACAGCGAAACCGAAAAATACGCCATGTCTCTTTCTCATGGTTGTCTCCTTTGCGGTCTTTCCCGCCGTCTAAATTATTTATG
>JAITRH010000074.1 GCA_031288495.1 Treponema sp.
GTTAGGCGAAGTTGGGGTTCAAATTATTCTATACTTCTTAAACCACATCATAATGAATGATATGTATAACTTTTAATTAAAAAACTTTTAGGTGAATTATTCTCACCATCGTTTTGAAGTTTAAAAAGTTCTTTAACCTTTTTTCCGATAGCCATATTTACAGCATCTAACCCAAATGTATTTACCTGGCTTTGATATTCCCTCATTAAATCTTCATTGTATTGAATATTACAAAATACATGGTCTGTGATATCGCATACAAAAGATCTAACAACTTTTTCTGCATATTTTTCAACTGACATATTTCCTCCTAAAATTTTACTCCATCAGCTGTGGATTTTCGTTTTGCATCTTCTTCCTGTCTCTTTCGCAATGTTTCCCTATCTCTTTCTGCTATAAATCCATCTTTACAATTTATGATATACATTGACCTTCCTTTATCACTTAGATAAATAAGTCGATCATTGAGTTTCCATATATACCAATTTTTTGGATAATCCGACGAAAATCCCTCGACTGATTTTCCGGTTGGGTTCATAGGATTGATTTCTTGAATTACCGCTACATAATTGCCAAAATTTCTTTGTGTTATAGCAATCAAATCTGACGATGCCCAAGTTATACAAACTGCATATAGTTTATTTTGATAGAAATACAGAATTATATTTTCCCTATATTTTTTATCATAGTCACTATAATATTGCCAAAAATTTGATTGTGGGAAATACATCTTAATTGTAAGAAAATTTTCTTCATATGGCCTGCCGGAAAAAGTAAGACTTGTAATTGTTATATCAGAACTATCTCCCCTTATTAAATTTTTTCGCGTAGAATCAGAAAAAGGTGAAAATTTATCTTCACGATCAGTACTCTCAATTGGTTGTTGAGTAACCTGTAAGCTAATATGAGCCTTCGCAATTGCTTCCTCTTTTGTCATTTCAGTAGTAAACCCATTCCATAGTTCAAATCAAAAAATATTTGATACCGTAAAGAACATTATTAAAAAAGAAACCTTCTGCTTTTTCACAACAAACTCCTTTTCTTTAATATTTCTATAGTCTTGCGAGTCACAAGTTTCTAAAATACGCTATAGGCGGTGTACATAAGGCCATATATACACCACCTATTGTATCAATTTAGCGAAAAATTACCAAATTCATAAGTTATTCTAATATATCATTATATCTTTGTCAATATGTTTTCATAAATATTTTTAAAAATATTCAACCCCAATTTCGCCTATCGTTCCGGCTGTTTACGACGTTTTGGCCGCCCGAATAAGCAAATGCGTAGCATTTGCAGGGCTGGCAAAATGTGCCGTAGCAATGGCGTGGGAATGTTCGCCAACATTGGTGGCGCGCGTAGCGAAATGACCTAGCCGTCGCGGAGGCCGAGCCCCAAAGGGGCGCAGCCTGCGCTCCGCCCTTTGAGCAAGTCTTTCTGTGGTCTTGGGGTTCTTGGGTTATTTTTTAGGTTGGGGAAATTGCAGGCGGCATGGACGCCGCCTGCTTGCCTCACCGGTTTTGTAAAATACTCCGCCTGTTGCGGTTTTAAGGGAAAGCTCTTCTGAACCCTGCGGGTTCCGAACCACCCTATTGGGCGTTCCCCGTAAGACGAAACCAAGGGGATAGGTTCCCTCCGGTTCCCGAATAGCCCCAAGACACCACGTATGGGCTTTTCATTGAGGCCGGTTCGGTTAATTCCTCTTCAAACATGATTCGTAGAGTTCCCTTATGACCCTTATCCAGTGGGGAATATCGATGTGCTGAGGACAGCGGGTCGTACAGTCCCCACAGCCGATACAATGGGACACCTGTTCAGCGTCCTTAAAAAGGCGGTATTCCATTTCAAAGGAGAACTTCGCCATGGGGTTAGCTTGGGAAATCGCCCGTTGGTAGTTGTTGTAGATCCCAAGATTTTTAGGGATTTCTACCCCCTGGGGACAGTCCATGCAGTACCGGCAGTTTGTGCAGGGAATCGCCGCAGCTTTACGGTAGGCCGCCAGGGCGTTTGCAATCACAACCCTCTCGTCCCGGCTTAGGGGTTTGAAGGGGCTCATGGTTTTAACGTTGTCCTGTACCTGTTCCAGGGTGCTCATGCCGCTCAACACCACCTGAACCCCCGGAAGGGATGCGGCGTACCGGAGCGCCCATGAGGCCGGGCTTGCCTCGGGGTTTGCGGTCTTAAAAATTGAAGCCGCCTCTTCCGGCAGATTTGCCAGAGAGCCGCCCCGAACAGGCTCCATGATGTGTACCGGAATAGATTGCCCCTCCAGGATCCGGTACAATGTTTCCGCCTGCTGGAGTTCCCAATCCACATAGTTAAGCTGGATTTGAGCAAAATCCCAGTCATAGCGATCCACCACGGCTTGCAACAGTTCTGGCCGGTCATGGAACGAAAAGCCCAGATACTTGATAAGCCCGTGCTTTTGTTTTTCTTTAAGGTTTTCATAGACCTTGAGGGATTCTGCGGTTTTGATATGAGCCTGATTGATGTTGTGCAGGAGATAAAAGTCAAAATAGGGGGTCCGGCATTTTTTGAGCTGCTCCTTAAAGATACGATCCACATCCGCTTCTGCGGTAAGGGACATAAGGGGCATCTTATCGGCAAGATAAAAACCGCTTCTATGGTGACGGGACAGGGCCTCCCCGGCAAAATACTCGGAATTACCGTTGTGGTACATCCATGCGGTATCAAAATAATTCACCCCCTTGGAAAGGGCGTAATCCACCATAGCAATGCCCTTGGCAAGGTCCACCTCACCATACTCCCCTTTAACGGGCAAGCGCATAAGACCAAATCCCAGGAGGGACAGGTTTCCGTTTTTCAGATTTCTTGTTTCCATGGCATGGCGCTCCTACTGTAATGTACTTTCCACCGAAACCATGACCTCGTCATAGCGGGCAATCCTATAATCCAGTTTGTTCAGGGCTTCCTGCGTTGCCCTATCCGGACAGTGCTGTGTTCCCGTTGCACTTGCAGCATGGCTTTGCGGGTTTCCCAGGTAGCTTCTCCATGCTTAAAGAAACCGGCCTAGCCATCCCGGTCTCCACAGGAATCCCTGCGTTCACATACACTGCACCCCCTTACGATCCCTGAAGAAGGTCGTTTATAGCAGCGCAGGGTATCGGGGGACACAACGTGTTCGCTCACTCCGCCATGGTCATGGTTTTCCAGTCTCCTTGAGGCTTGTTTATACCAAGGTACTCCTTAAAGTTAACTTCATGTCAAGGTTTTTTTGAGTAAAAAACGTCTTTTTTTCTGCCCCGGATAGATCAGGCAGAGCGACTGCCGCCGATTGCATAGGGCTCGACCCAGATTACGAATCACGGTTCCTCGGATGTTTCGCTCCATCCCTCGCGTACCCGGGAAAATCCGGGTAATCTGTAGACGACCACCTTGCGTACCTGGTTGACCCTGGGGAACATCCCTGAAGATGCTGTTTCACGCTTCGGACAAGCTGAGAAGCTGTTCGGAGGTCTTTTTCAGGATCCGAGCCTTCCCGGAACATCCTCCGGCTTTATCAGGGCTTTTAAAAAAATGAGGCCCTTACCGTCAATATCTCAAACCTTTCTATGCCGTTTATCCTGTGTGAGGCTTGACAATCACAAAATGTTTCTATATAAAGATACATAAGCATCCGCTGCTGCGGACACATAAGGAGCATACTATGGTTACCGACGAACAGTGGGAACACCTTACGACCCTTGCTCAGGATTACCCCCTGATCCCGGTCTTTAAAATCCTTCCGGCGCATACCCGTTCCCCGCTGGATACGTTTAAGATCCTCAAAACCGTAAGTCGCCAATGTTTCATCCTCGAAAGCCTGGAAGATACGGAACACCGGGGACGCTATACCTTCCTGGGCTATGATCCGAAGCTGGAAATCACCTGTACCGACGGCGTGGTACGCATTAAAAACGGTATGGCCCTTCAATTCGAGACCCAAGACCCCGGCGCTTACATTACCCATATCCTGGAAGAGAACCGAAGTCCCTGCTTGCCGGAGCTGCCTCCCTTTTCAGGAGGGCTTGTGGGGTACTTCTCCTATGACTACATCAAGTACCGGGAACCGGCCTTAAACCTGGACGGCATTGATGAGGAAGGCTTTAAAGACCTGGACCTCATGCTCTTTGATAAGATCATTGCGTACGACCATACCCTGGAACGGCTTATCCTCATACACCATATCAAGACCAATGCCCTCAAGGAGAACTACAACCGGGCCTTGGGAGACCTAGAGCACGTAAGCGCCCTTATTCAAACCGGAACGGCAGTGGAGCCGCCCCCGCTTCGGCTCTGTTCTCCCTTCAAAGGCCTCTTTGATGAGGAACGGTACTGTGCCATGGTACGGCGGGCCCAGGAGTATATCCGGGAGGGGGATATTTTCCAGGTGGTCTTGTCCAATCGGCTTGAAGCTACGGCAGAAGGAAGCCTCTTTACTACCTACCAGGTTTTGCGGCGCCTCAATCCCTCCCCCTATATGTTTTATTTCTCCAGCGATGACCTGGAGATTGCCGGCTCTTCCCCGGAGACCATGGTGAAACTGGTAGGGGACCAGGTTTTTACCTTTCCTCTCGCAGGCACCCGTCCCCGGGGAAAGACCCCGGCAGAAGACGCCGCCTTGGAACAGGACCTGCTCAAGGACCCTAAGGAACTGGCAGAACATACCATGCTGGTGGACCTGGGCCGGAACGATCTGGGGAAGATCGCGGCTTTTGGTTCGGTACAGGTGGAAAAATACCGGTCGGTGGAGAAGTTTTCCCATGTGATGCATCTCGGTTCCACGGTACAGGGGCGTTTAAAGGAAGGTAAGACCCCTCTGGACGCCATAGACGCGGTGCTCCCGGCAGGCACCCTCTCGGGGGCGCCTAAAATCCGGGCCTGCCAGATCATCAACGAATTGGAAAACAACAAGCGGGGTATCTACGGTGGAGCCCTAGGCTACCTGGGCTTTTCAGGGGCCATGGATACCTGTATTGCCATCCGGCTCGTCTTCAAGAAAAACGGCAAGGTCTTTATCCGTTCCGGCGCGGGTATTGTAGCGGACAGCGTACCTGCCAAGGAGTTTGAGGAATGTAGCAACAAGCTCAAGGCGGTGCTGCTGGCCCTGGAAGAAGCGGGCGGGGCCTCGGCATGATCCTGCTTATCGATAACTACGACAGCTTTTCCTATAACCTCTATCAACTCATGGGTACCCTCAATCCGGAGGTCCAGGTGGTCCGTCATGATACGCTATCCCTCGCGGATATCGTGGTGCTGCGGCCCAGCCACGTGGTGCTTTCTCCGGGACCGGGGAAGCCGGTAGACGCGGGTATCTGCGAGGCGGTGATTGCCCAATTCAGCGGGAAGATCCCTATCCTGGGGGTATGCCTGGGACACCAGGCCGTCTGTGAGGTTTACGGCGGGGTGATAGGTTACGCTCAGACCCTGATGCACGGCAAGGCCTCGGAGATCAGCCTGGATAGGGGCTGTCCTCTGTTTGCCGGGCTCCCCCCTCGGATCCAGGCAGGACGGTATCATTCCCTGGCGGTGGATCCGAGGACCATTCCTGAAACCCTGCTGGTTACCGCCTGGACAGACCAGGGGGAGGTGATGGCGGTACAGCACCGGGACTATCCGGTATACGGGCTGCAGTTTCACCCGGAGTCGGTATTAACCCCCCTGGGGCCTCAGATGCTGCAGAACTTTTTGGCCTTGCGTCTCCGGTAAGCCTTGGGCTGCAGGAGCTTTGATGGAAAGGTGCCTATGGAAAAAGGCAGCGCTCTATCCTTTTTTGGAAAAAATCTTCATTGCATAAGGAGTAACCTATGATTAAAGAAGCGATTGTGCAGGCGGCGAACCGGGAAAACTTAGGCTATGCCCAGGTTGAAGCGGTCATGGATGAAATCATGAGCGGTACCGCCAGCGATATTCAGATGGCCGCCTTTTTGACCGCCCTGGCGGTGAAAGGGGAAACTATCGAAGAAATCACCGCCGCGGCTGCCGGAATGCGTAAGCACTGTATCCGCATCCTCCATGACCAGGATGTCCTTGAGATCGTGGGTACCGGAGGGGACCGGTCCAATTCCTTCAATATTTCTACGACTGCCGCATTGGTGGTATCCGCCGCAGGAGTGCCGGTGGCAAAACACGGTAACCGGGCAGCTTCCAGCATGTCCGGATCTGCGGATGTGCTTGAGGCCTTGGGGGTGAACATTACCATGCCCCCGGAACAGAGCCTTCACCTGTTGCAAACCCTGGGGTTTTGTTTTCTGTTTGCTCAAAACTACCATATCTCCATGAAATACGTGGCGCCTGTGCGGAAAGAGCTGGGGATTCGGACCATTTTTAACATCCTCGGCCCCCTGGTTAATCCCGCAGGGGCCAATATGGAATTGCTGGGGGTCTATGATGCGGAGCTCATCGAGCCTATGGCTCAGGTGCTCGTCAATCTGGGGGTGAAAAACGCCCTGGTGGTATACGGCCTGGACGGTCTTGACGAGCTGTCCCTGAGCGCGGCCACCAAGGTCTGCGAAGTCCGGGAGGGCAGCTTCAGAGCCTACCTGCTTGAGCCGGAAGACCTGGGGCTGCGGCGCTGCAAGAAAGGGGATCTCGCGGGAGGAAGCCCCCAAGAAAACGCCCGGATTACCAGGGGTATCCTTGCAGGAAGCCTGGGGCCCAAACGGGATGCGGTGCTCCTCAACGCTGCCGCAGCCTTATACGTGGCCCGGCCCGGCTTATCCATACAGGAGGGGATAGGAATTGCCGCGGAGATCATTGACAGCGGAAAAGCCTTGGCCCACCTTGAAGCCCTCATCTCCCATTCGCCGGGTACGATCCCCGAGGGGGCTTCGTGATTCTGGATACCCTTGCGGCGAGTACCCGCAAGCGGGTGGCTGCCGCCAAAGCACGGCGTCCCCTGGCGGGTATCATGGAAGCGGCCCTGAGCTGTGGGGCGGCTGATTCCCCGGCTTCCTTTAGTTTTGAGAGGGCCCTTGCAAAGGAGGGTTACGCGTTCATCTGCGAAGTCAAGCGGGGTTCCCCTTCCAAGGGCCTCATCGCCCCGGACTTTCCCTATCTCCAGATTGGGAAGGACTACGAAGCCGCCGGAGCAGCGGCGATTTCTGTGCTCACCGAGCCGGACTACTTCTTGGGGAGCGACCGCTGCCTTACCGAGATTGCCCAGGCGGTTTCGGTCCCCCTCTTGCGTAAAGACTTCATCCTTGACCCCTACCAAGTATACGAAGCCAAACTGCTGGGGGCGCAGGCGGTGCTGCTTATTGTTGCGCTGCTGGACACGTCCGCCTTGGCAGCATATATCCGGATCGCGGATACCCTGGGACTCTCCTGTCTTGTAGAAGCCCATACCGCGGAGGAGGTGCAGGCCGGGGTAGATGCCGGGGCCCGGGTCATTGGCATCAACAACCGGGACTTGCACACCTTCCGGGTGGACCTGGATACCACGAAGCGGTTGAGGCACTGCATACCTTCAGGGGTACTGGCGGTTTCCGAGAGCGGCATCCGGTCGCCTGAGGACATTCGGACCCTTGAGGCATACCGCCTTGACGCCTTCCTCATCGGTGAGTCCCTCATGCGCGCGCCCTGCAAGCAGGCCTATCTTAAGGCTCTCGGTTCCCTATGAAGTACCGGGGGAGGTTTACCACGGCCAACAGGGTAAGCGGCGAGAAAACAAAAGGGGTTCCCCCGGACCTCCGGTCCGGGGGACCGGAGGTCCGGGATTACGCCGCTTGTTCGTCCAAAACAGCCGCCTCATCGGTGTGGGGCTTTAGCCCGCAATCCGGGTACTCGGTGGACACAATTCCGTAACGGGTTGATCGCGGTAGGTTTACCCCTTCACGAGGATGCCGGGGAAATGCCCCAGGGAAGGTATCATGAAGATTAAAATCTGCGGCTTATGCCGGGAAGAGGACGTTTCTTTCGCGAACGAGGCCATGCCTGACTTTGTAGGCTTTGTGTTTGCCCCAAGCCGCAGGCACGTATCCCCGTCCCAAGCAGCCCGGCTTCGGGCACGGCTCCAGGAACCTATCATCCCGGTGGGGGTCTTTGTCAACGCCGCCATTGCCGAAATAGGGGCCCTCTTTGCAGACGGGGTCATCGCCATTGCCCAGCTCCATGGGACGGAAGACACCGCCTACCTGAGGGATCTCAAAGCCCGCTGTGCGGTACCGGTGATTCGAGCCGTCCCGGTTGAGGGGCCGGAAACCCTGGTCCCCTGGCAACACAAAGATCCCTTCGCGGATTACCTGCTGCTGGATAGCGGTCCTGGGGGAACGGGCCGGCCTTTTCAGTGGGACCTCCTGCGGAGCTTGAAGCCGGCGCTGCCCTATTTTCTGGCCGGGGGCATTACCCTGGATAACCTTAAGGAAGGGCTTAGCTACAGGCCCTACGGAATCGACGTATCTAGCGGCGTGGAGACCAAGGGGTTTAAAGACCGTGCTAAAATGATCCGCCTGGTTCGGCGGGTTCGGGAAGATAAGCCTTAAGGCGGCGCGCCCGGGGCGGGTGTATTCTGAGGCGGTTTCACCCCTCAATTAGGGGGAAACTTCGTTTCGATGAAACTGCCTCTATCGATACCATCTTTAATCCCATGAACTGCAAGCCTCCTGAGGAGAGAACCGCACTAAAGACCCGGATACCGGCTCTGCCTATGCTTCGGACGTTAGAGCGCC